>JBPCVV010000298.1:0-4879 GCA_051010195.1 Anderseniella sp.
GGCAGACGTATCCGGTGTCCACATTGAGACCTTTCACCAGGCAAAGCGCCTGCCGCTGGCAGAACCGGCAAATACGGAACAGGCGCAGTACTCGATCAAATTCCCCGTGGCCGCCGCCCTGGTTCGCGGGCGCATCGGGGTTGAGGAAGTGAGCGGGCCGGCACTGACGGACCCGGACATCACGCGGCTGGCCAACATGATCGAGGTCAGCGAAGACGATGCGGCCAATGCAGCCTTTCCGGCAGACCGCTTTGCCCGCATGCGCATATCGCTCGCCGACGGACGAACAATTGAAAGCGATATGATGAAGGCGGTAGGAGATCCTGAGGATCCGATCAGCGATGCAGAGCTTCAGGCAAAGTTCACCAGCTTGGCCGAGCCGGTGCTCGGCAAGCGCCGAGCCGGGCGGTTGCTGGAAACATGCGACGGACTCTGGGAGGCTGAAACGGTTTCAGACCTGGTTGACCTGGTGATGCAACCAGCGGATGACTAGGCAATCTCCAGGGCCGCCTTGCGGCCCTCGTAGATGGCCATGTGGGCCTTGCGCGGGGCGTTGCAGTCGCCCACCGCGGCGAACGGCGGGCAATCACCGAGGGCCTGGATGTCGTCGGTAAACTCCGTGTTTGGGCTGGCCACGGTGGCCAGCACCAGGGTTTCAAAGCGCCGCTCGAAAGTTTCACCGGTCAACAAGTCGATAAACCGGGCGACCGAGCCTTCATTGTCAGGCTTGCCCCACGACTGCAGTGCTGTGTCGGTGAGGGCGACACCGCCATGGCGGGCGAAGCGGGCGCGGGCAACGCTGTCTGCGCCGGTGCCGGCAAGCTCTGCGGCCAGTACTCCTTTGGCGGTCATGGCCGTCACCTTGTGTCCGGCTTCGGCCAAGAACAGCGCGGTGCCGATGCCGCGCCAGGAATGCAGGTCATCCAGCACCAGCACCCGCTCGCCGATCATCGTGGCGTTCTCCATGACGGTGTGATAGCTGATGACATTCACCTCATCGTGGCCCGGTAACACATCGTTCATGGGCAAGGCGCGCTGGAAACCTGAAGTGACAGGCTTTATGCCGGTTGCGGCGATGATATGATCGGGGTGAAGGCGGCGGACTGTCAGCGGCGTTGCCGCTTCGCCGAGCTTTATGTCCACCCCCAGGCGTTCCAGTTCGTGCTCGTACCATTTGATGTGGTCTGTAATTCTTGAGCGTGTCGGCTGGCGTCCGGCAAGATGCCACTGGCCACCGATCATCGGGCCGCGCTCAATCAGCGTGACCCTGTGGCCGGCCTCTGCGGCAACCCGGGCCGCTTCCAGCCCTGCCGGTCCGGCGCCGACCACCAATACGGACTTGCGCCGTTCGGTCTTGGCAATCTTGTCGCCGCGCCATTCCCATTCGCGCCCCACGGACGGATTGACCAGGCAGGAGATCCAGTAGTCCTTGTAGCGCCTGGCAATGCACTGCTGATTGCAGTGAATGCACGGGCGGATGCTGGCGCCGTTGCCGGCCTGGGCCTTGTTGGCCAGATGCGGATCGGCAATCTGCGCCCGCACCATGGAACAGGTGTCGGCCTGGCCGGTGGAAATTACCTGTTCGGCCTTTTCAGGCGAATGGATGCCGGACTCGGCCTGCACCCGGGCATGGCGCATGTGATGCTTGAGATGATCAGCCAGATGTGCACCCTCGACACCTTCGTGGATGTGAGTCGGAATGATCGGCTGATCGCGGAAGTAACTGCCGGTGCCACAGGTCACGTAGTCCATCAGGCCGCGCTCATCGTGCCAGGCGGTAATTTCACTCAGCGCTTCCAGCGACAGTGCTGGCTCGGCCATCTGATCCACCGACACCGCCATGCCGATGATGAAGTCAGACCCACAGGCCTCGCGGATGCGCTTGAGGACTTCAGCCGAAAACCGCACCCGGTTTTCCAGACTGCCGCCCCATTTGTCATCGCGCCGATTGGACCACGGCGTCCAGAACTGATCGACCAGGGAATGATAGGCGGCAAAAATTTCAACACCATCGAAACCGGCCTGCTGGGCACGGTCGGCAGCCGCCACAAACGAAACGATCAGTTCCTCGATCTCGACCTCGCTGACCGCGTGGCCACCGTCGGAATCATGCATCGACGGCATGCCGGACGCCGACCAGTTGGCATGGTATGAGTTGGCGCCGTCGCCATGCTGGCCGACATGGTAAAGCTGGTGCAGCATGACCGTGTCATAGGTGCTGCAGGCCTCGTTGATCTTGCGCAGCGGCGCAATGATGGCATCGTCATTGGCCCGGAAATTGCCGCGGGTCAGCACGCCGGATGCGTGCACCGGGACCGGCTCGACCACGATCATCCCGGCCCCACCCTTGGCGCGTTCAACATAGTAAGCCTTGGTTCGCCGTGACGGCAGACCGTTTTCGGCCATGTTGTTGGTATGGGCACCGAACACGATGCGGTTTTTAAGCCGCTTGTGATTGATGGTAACCGGCGTAAACAGATGCGGATATGGGTTGCTCATGGAAAGATCAAATTCAGGTTGCCGTTGAGAATCAGTTTCAAATCGCCGTCGGAAATCAAGTCGCAGGGTGCCGCCCGTCACATTATTGTCATGGTTTTTGCACTGATTTGCCAAGTCCTCGTTGCAATTTTTTCTCATTTCGGCTCGAAATCAACAATCCATGGCGGTTTTGGGCGGTACAATTCGGCGATCCAGTCGATAAAACTGCGCACCTTCAACGGCTCATAGAGCCTGCCAGGACACAGCGCGTAAATGCCGATCACATCACCGGACCAATCGGGCAGCACCCGCACCAGCTTGCCAGACGCGATGTCCCGGTTGGCAATGAAGTCCGGCTGCAGGGCCAGTCCGCCACCGGCGATTGCAAGTTCCTCGATGGCATCACCGCTATTCGCCAGGACCGCCGGCGAAATACGCACTCGCTCCACCCCGCGGTTAGCGTTGTGCAGAGACCATACATTGCCTTCATGGCCAAAAGTGTACCCGAGACAACGATGATCGCTTAAGGCCGTCGGCGTATCAGGGCTGCCGTGGCTGGCGATGTATCCAGGGCTGGCACACAGGATGATCCGGGTATCGGCAATGCGTCTGACAACCAGGTTGGAGTCTGCCATCTTGCCGGTAATACGGATCGCAACATCAAAACCCTCCTCAACCAGGTCCACGGTGCGGTCGTTCAGCGACATGTCGACGGTGACATTCGGGTTGGCCGAAGTGTACTGCCCCAGATACGGCGCCACGTGACGGACCCCGAACGACAAGGGCGCCGACAGGGCAAGCCGGCCTTGCGGCGTCAGGGTGTGCAGGCCGGCAACCCGATCGGCCTCGTCAAGCTGGGCCAAAACCTGCCTGGCACGTTCAAGATAAACGGCACCGGTACTGGTCAGGCTGTGCGAACGGGTTGTGCGGGTTAAAAGACGGGCGCCGAGATAGGCCTCCAGATCCGCCAGATGGCGCGACGCCATGTTGCGTGACATGCCCAGTACGTCGGCGGCGGCTGCAAAACTGCCCTGATCAACAATGGTGACGAAAACCTCTATAGCGCGCAGGCGATCCATATTATCTCCTATTATAAGATAATATATCTCATAATCTGCAGATTATCTCCAGCGACAAATGCCCTATCTATCCCTCATCGAAACTTCAATGATGGAAAGGTTCACTCCAATGAGCAATGAACAACTGACCGCAAACGGCACCGCCCTGCTTCGCATTACACTGGGCATTGCCGCAGTTGCGCACGGACTTTTAAAAGTCTTTGTCTTCACCCTGCCCGGTGCAGCCGGGTTTTTTGAATCTCTCGGCCTGCCCGGTTTCCTCGCCTATGTCACCGCGTTTGTCGAAATTGCCGGCGGACTGGCCCTCATCGCCGGTTTCCAGACGCGGTACGTTTCCCTCGCCATGATCCCCATCTTGCTCGGCGCCACCTGGGCACATGCCGGCAATGGCTGGGTGTTCTCCAACCAGGGCGGCGGCTGGGAATATCCCCTGTTCTGGGCTGTTGTGCTGGTCGTGCAGGCCATGCTTGGCAGCGGCGCCTATGCGGTGGATGATATGCAGACCCGCAAAGCATCCGCCAACGCATGACCCGGGCCCAGGCCCCAAGGAGACAAGCAATGTTCAAGAACATAGACCCTGCCCCGCCCAAACCGGTTGCTGCCGGTGCCCGTATCGGCCATGTCCACCTGAAAGTCGCCAACATCGAGCGCGCCCTTGCCTTTTACGTGGGCGTACTGGGTTTCGGCGTGAAGCAGCGCTATGGCGACCAGGCCGCATTCATCGCCGCCGGTGACTATCACCACCATATCGGCATCAATACCTGGGAAAGCGAGGGCGGTTCACCGCCGCCGCGCGGCACCACCGGCCTGTTTCACCTGGCCATTGTGTACCCGGAACGAGCTGACCTGGCAGATGCGCTGACGCGGGTAAGAAATGCCGGCTATGAGCTTGAAGGTGCATCCGATCACGGGGTGTCGCAGGCACTCTATCTGCGTGATCCGGACGGCAATGGCGTTGAGCTTTACTGGGACCGGCCTGAAGCCGACTGGCCGCAAAATGAAGATGGCACACTTGCCATGGTCACCGGGCGGCTCGACCTGGAGGCCCTGCTAGCGGAAGCCGCCTGACAAGAGTTCACGACAATCCCGGACCGGTTATTTCCTTGATCAGTTTGCGGTAAATGGCCTCGCGATAAGCATCGTAATCATTGGCGGGCAATACGAAGTGATACGGCCCGCCAATGATCGAATTCCTAAAATAGTGATCCAGTGTCGGCCATTCGTTCAAGATAGCCAGTCCGTTTATGGTAATGCCGCGTGCAACCACCTCATCGCGGGCGACTTCGACAATCTCGCCCCGGTTATTGCGGCCATCGGACGAG
>JBPCVV010000299.1:0-2512 GCA_051010195.1 Anderseniella sp.
CATCGCTTCAGCAAGTTGAAAGCCGGAACAGCTATGGCGCGTATTCAGGTCACCAACAGCATCTGGCTTTTCGACGATGAGCTGGAGGAAAAGTTCATCCGCGCAAGTGGTCCGGGCGGACAGAATGTCAACAAGGTGGCGACCGCCGTGCAGTTGCGGTTCGACGTGCGCCGGTCGCGCTCCCTGCCCGATCGGGTGCGCGACAAGATCCTCAGCAGCGGTGACAGCCGACTGACCAATGACGGAGAAATCGTGCTGGTGGCGGATCGGCATCGCAGCCAGGATACCAACCGCCGCGAGGCGCTCGACCGCCTCAAGGATATCATCAGGCAAGCCGACCATGTCCCACGCAAGCGTATAGCGACGAAACCGACGCTGGGCTCAAAAAAGCGCCGGCTGGACGCCAAGGCCCGGCGCGGCACCATCAAGAAAAAACGCAGCGGCAAAATCGAGCTGGACTGACAGACAGGCGGTGAATGAGCGCCCTAGTAGGGCATGGCAAACGGCAGGCGCTCGAGCACAACCGACTTGTTGTCCTGCGGGCCGGTGCGGTGATGATCACGCAAATTGGTCGCACCGCCAAAGTACATGCGCAACCCGCCGAACCCCTGAAACTCGTTGTACCAGGGTCCACCCGTCTCGAACTCCGACATGCGCGCGCCGGCAAACAAAGCCGCGTCCGTGCCAAATATCTGCCCTGCCAGGTACTCCCCCTCGACAGTGGTAGCCCAGAGTTCCAGGTCAGGCTGGTTGGTAACGTCCAACAGGGCGTAATCAAAGTCTATCTTGGCAGCGAAATCCTCGCTCAAATACCATCTCACCCCGGCATTGCCGTACAGGCCGCGCATGTCATAGACCGCGCCATCCAGATCAACATAGCCGACCCGGTTGATAGACGTCACGTAGTCATTCCAGAAATAGTCGGCCCGAACACCGATGCGGCGCAGATCGGAAGACGATTTCGCTGTTGGCGATGAAACACCTTCCAGGTCACCGATTGCGGCTTCGACGCCAAGAATTCCCCAATTCGCATCCCGTGTATAAACGGCCATGCCGAAATGCCAGTCAGTGGTCTGCTGACCTGACCAGTCGCCAGAAAACCAATTGTGGGCAATCGACACATCAGCCTGGAAATCAAACAAGCTGCCATAGGGTGCAATCTGCACCGCGGTCTCGGAAATCGCACTGTGCATTGACAGGTCGTCGGCGCCGGGTACCGGCGCCTGACCGCGATCTATGGTGGTGTATTGATATTGTGAAGAGGTTGTCACGGAGACCGAAACAGGTTCGCCATTTGCCGCACCGGCGTATGACAGGCCCAACCCCAGACACACTACTGCACACAGCCGCAAGCCGCTTTTCATCATCTGTTCCTGCTCCCCTCGCGGTAGTTAATTTGCCGTCGATGGTTTTGTAGTTTGCCCGGCCATACAGCCGGAAGTCAGTCAATTGCCTGGCGTGCTCATGTTTTCCAGTGTTTGATTTGCACGCATGGTAACGGCTTCAAAATGATCTTCAAAGTCCGTCATGTTCTTGCGCGGTTCCTTAAAATAGGAACTCTTCTTCAAGACCCAGCAGAAAAAATTGTGCAACAGGCGGCCTGGCATGTGCATTGGCCGATCCACATGAACGATAAGATTGACCCGCTCTTCGTCTGACTTGTTCCAGGAATCGTGGATATAGGTGTCATCCAGAATGACCATCTCGCCTTCTTTCCAGTGCAGTTCCTCGCCTTCAACCCGGATGGCGATATTGTCCCGGTCGTCCGGGACGATGAGAGGCAGGTGGCAGGTCAGTATACCCTTGGTCACGCCCTTGTGCGCCTTGATGTGAGAGTGCGGGCCGAGAATGGAAAACCAGGCTGTTTGCATGCCCGGAATCTTTTCCAGCATCTCCGCCGTGACGGGCGCCTTGGCGCAGTTCTTGTTCAACCGGTTGCGGAAGCCGTACAGCATGAACATTTTCCAGTCGCGGGTGTTCTTGAAAGTGCGCTGATCGCTGGACAGTTCATGCCATTGCGGCAAATGCTGACGATGTTCGAGGATCCCCTTTACCTCATCGCGTATCTTGTCCGCATTTTCGATTAGATACTTGAACTCGGGGATGTGATGCCAGTCGATATAGGGTGTTGTCGGAATTTTGGACTGGCCCGCAAGGAAGCTTCCGATTCGGCGGCTGATTCTCTCGCCGAAGATAACAAAGTTCCTCCTCAGCGCCTGACGGAAGCCGCCTGTCCCGCTTTGCTGGCTCTTCGCAGAACTCTCATTCATAAAAACATACCCTCTACCGACAGAATATCCAAGCGACCCCGCCGCCCGACTGAGTCAGAAAACAGGCTCAACTGTGCCGATAACTAGCATAACCCGAGGTCATTGGCGACACTAAACCAGCATTGTTGATATTTTTCAGTTTTCGGATCAATTATGGTTGCCCCTGCCACTTTACTGCCAGGATCCGGTACCGGCGAGTTCGGGTAACTGTTCGATCAGCGTACCGGCAATCGGCAGGACCG
>JBPCVV010000300.1:0-11076 GCA_051010195.1 Anderseniella sp.
GACCTGGACGTGACTGATCTGTCAAAGACCGGGCCGCTGCTGGAAAACCACCCGATATTCCCGCAACGGGCCAATATCTCGCTGGCTCATGTCATATCTCCTGATCATGTCGAGGTGAAGGTGTGGGAACGCGGTGTCGGACTGACCGAGGCCTGCGGCACGGCGGCCTGTGCGGTTGCGGTTTCTGCCGCACGAACGAAGCGGACCGGACGCGCCGTCACGATTACGCTGCCGGGCGGTGACCTCCAGATTGAGTGGGATGAGCGCAGCCACATGTTGATGACCGGGCCGGTGGCGTATGACTTTGACGGCGAGTTGCCTCAGCTGGAAGATGCGAATTCGTGAACAAGCCTGTCGACATCATCAATTTCGGCTGCCGGCTGAACGCCTATGAAGCAGAGGTCATGCGCTTGCATGCTGATGCGGTTGGCCTGGAAAACGCCGTGGTGATCAATACTTGCGCTGTGACCGCCGAAGCCCAGCGCCAGGCCCGGCAGGCGATAAGGCGGGCCCGCAAGGACAGGCCGGACGCCCGCATAGTGGTTACGGGGTGTGCTGCGCAGGTAGACGGCCCGGCATTTGCCGCCATGGATGAAGTGGACCTGGTTGTGGGCAATGAGGAAAAGCTCAAGGCCGACACCTGGCGCACCGATGCACTGGATTTCGGCCTGGCCGACGAAACCCCGGTCAGGGTCAACGACATCATGCAGGTCAGGGAAACCGCGCTGCACATGCTCGACGGGTTCGGCGAGCGCACGCGGGCGTTTGTCCAGGTGCAGACCGGATGCGACCATCGCTGCACATTCTGCATTATCCCGTTTGGGCGTGGCAATTCACGCTCGGTGGGTGCCGGTGAGGTTGTTGCCCAGATACGCCGGCTGGTGGCTGCAGGTTGCCCGGAAGTCGTGCTGTCGGGCGTGGACATCACGTCCTATGGCAAGGATCTGCCCGGCCAGCCGAGCCTTGGCAACCTGGTGCGACGGATACTGAAAACCGTGCCGGAGCTGGAGCGGTTGCGGATTTCATCCATCGATTCGGTCGAGGCAGATGAAGAGCTGCTCATCGCCATTGAGGAAGAACAGCGCCTGATGCCGCATTTGCACCTGTCGCTGCAGGCTGGTGACGACATGATCCTGAAGCGCATGAAACGCCGGCACCTCAGAGATGACGCGATCCGGTTTTGCGCAGATGTGCGCCGGCGCAGGCCGGATGTGGTTTTTGGCGCGGATATCATTGCCGGGTTTCCGACCGAAACCGATGAGATGTTTGAAAATTCGATCAGGCTGGTGGAAGACTGCGGGCTGACCTTCCTGCACGTGTTTCCCTATTCGATCCGGCCGGGAACGCCGGCGGCCAGGATGCCGCAGGTCAATGGAGCCGTGATCAAGGCACGCGCGAAGGCATTGCGGGAGGCCGGTGACGAGCGATTGTCAGGCTTCGTGGCTTCCCAGGTCGGGCAAACCAGAGATGTGTTGTTTGAAACGGAAACGCGGGGGCGCACGCCGCACTATCTGAATGTCGACATTGCCGGGTGCGGGAAACAACCCGGCGAGATTGCATCTGTGCGCCTGGTGCAGACAGCCGGACATGATCTGGCCGGGGAGCTGGTTGTTTGAGCTTTTTCAAGAAACTTTTCAATCGCATCGGTGGCAAAAAGGACGAAGAAAAACCTCCAGAAGAGGTGACGCAGGAGCAATTGCCCGCACCGGAGCCGGACAGTGAACCGGATACAGCGCCGGAACCGGCTGCCCAATCGGAACCTGAACCGTCCGCGGCAGACGCAGCGACTGAAGCCGCCCCAAAGAAAAAGGGCTTGCTTGGTCGCCTGAAAGAAAGCTTTACGGGGTCCAAAGAGGAGATGGCCCCAGAGCCGGAAGCCGCCCCAGAGCCGGAAGCCGCCCCAGAGCCGAAAGCTGAACCTGAACCAGAAGTTGCGTCTGGGCCGGTCGCAAAACAGGAAGTGGCGGATGAGCCGAAGGTAAAGGCGCCTGGCAAAAAAGCGCCGGCCAAGGCCAAGCCGAAGAACAAAAAGCCAATTGAGAAAGCGCCGGTTGCGGAGCCTGAACCGGAGGCAGTCCAACCCGATGATGCAGCTGAGCCAGAGGCGATTGCTGAGGCTGAGGCTGCGGCAGAGACTGAGGCTGCGGCTGCGGCTGCGGCAGAGGCTGCGGCAAAGGCAGAGGCTGAGGCTGCGGCAAAGGCAGAGGCTGCGGCAGAGGCTGTGGCAAAGGCAGAGGCTGAGGCTGCGGCAAAGGCAGAGGCTGCGGCAGAGGCTGCGGCAGAGGCAGAGGCAGAGGCTGCGGCGGAGGCAGAGGCTGCGGCTGCGGCAGAGGCAGAGGCTCAGCCTGAGCCTGAGCAGCCCAAGGGCTGGTTTGGCCGGCTTCGTGAAGGGCTGTCAAAGTCCTCCAAGTCGCTCACCACAAACATCACCAGTATCTTCACCAAGCGCAAGCTGGACGCAGATACTCTGCAGGACCTGGAAGATGTGCTCATCCAGGCCGACCTTGGCGTTGCCATGGCAACCCGCATTACCGAAGAAGTGTCACGTGGCCGCTATGACAAGGAAATTGATCCGGCAGAGGTGCGCCAGATCATGGCGGCTGAGATCGTCAAGGTGCTGAAGCCGGTCGAGATTCCGTTCAATTTCGACGCCGATACGCAGCCTTTCGTCATTCTGGTGGTGGGGGTGAACGGCGCCGGCAAGACAACGACCATCGGCAAGCTGGGCGCCATAGCACAGAGCGAGGGCTTCAAAGTGATGATTGCCGCGTGTGATACGTTCCGCGCTGCCGCCATCGAACAATTGACGGTCTGGGGCGAGCGGGTTGGCGCCACGGTGCTGTCACGCCCGACCGGAGCCGATGCTGCCGGTCTGGCATATGATGCGCTTGAACAGGCGCAGGCAGACGGCACCGACATTTTGATGATCGATACTGCCGGCAGACTGCAGAACAAGGCCGACCTGATGGGCGAGCTGGACAAGATCGTGCGGGTCATCAAGAAAAAGGATGCAGCAGCTCCGCATGCTGTGCTGCTGGTGCTGGATGCCACAACCGGGCAAAATGCCGTGTCGCAGGCGGAGGTGTTCACCAAGGTCGCCGGCGTAACGGGTATCATCATGACCAAGCTGGACGGCACCGCGCGCGGCGGCATCCTGGTGGCGATTGCCGAAAAATTCGGCCTGCCGGTTCATGCGATCGGGGTCGGCGAGAAAATTGAGGATCTGCAGCCGTTTGATGCGGAAGGCTTTGCCCGCGCCATTGCCGGCGCCGAGGAAGGACAGAAAATTGAGTGAGGTTGCCGACAAGCCGAAAATAAATCCGGTTCTGAAACTGGTGCTCGAACTTGGGCCACTGGTGATTTTCTTTTTCGTGAATGCCAAGGGTGCCGCGCTGATTGAACGCTTCGGACTTGAAAACCTGTTTCCGCAGCCGATTTTTCTGGCAACGGCGGTGTTCATGGTGGCGATGCTGGCCTCGATTGCAGCCAGCTGGATAATCAGCCGGCACCTGGCCATCATGCCGTTGATCACCGGCATCGTTGTGCTTGTCATGGGTGGGCTGACGCTGTGGCTGCAGGACGACACCTTCATCAAGGTCAAGCCGACCATCGTCAATGTGTTCTTCGGCGCCGTCCTGCTGATTGGGCTGGCGTTTGGGCGCTCCCTACTGGCCTACGTATTTGACGCTGCATTTGCCCTGGACGAGCCAGGATGGCGAAAACTGACCCTGCGGTGGGGGCTGTTTTTCTTTTTTCTCGCCGGGCTGAACGAATTGGTGTGGCGCACGCAATCCACTGACTTCTGGGTAGCGTTTAAAGTCTGGGGAACGATGCCGCTGACCATGATTTTCGCACTGGCGCAGTTGCCGCTGATGCAGAAACACATGCTGCCGGGCACTGAAGATGAGCAGGTTTGACCGGGTTTTCACATTACGAAACGTAAGTTTTTAATAAAATGTGAGACATACGGATCAGAATAGTATATGTATCAGGACGTGTGTACAGTTTGTGCACACTTGAGCATTGTAGAGTAATGACTAACAAAAGCCGGGGGGCTAATATTATGGATGATCATCCAGATTCTAGTAGTGTGCCGAGTGACAGGGAAGCCACCGCTCCGGTCAGCTTCTGGTTAAAGCGCGCAGCGCAATATTCAGCTGATTTATATTCAGACCGCCGGGGAAAATCCGGCCTTACTCAGCGCCAATTTACTGTTTTGGAAGCAGTTTTTCACAATGAGGGGCAAAGCCAAACAGCCCTGGTAAAGGAAACAGGCATTGACCGGTCAACACTGGCTGACCTGGTCAATCGCCTCGAAACCCATGGCTATCTGTCACGCAAACGCAGTGACAAGGATGCCAGGGTCAACTTTGTTTCGTTGACGGAAGCCGGTCGGGACATGCTGCTGAACGCACAACCGCAGGTGTCATTGGTGGATCAGGCGCTTGTTGAAGCCTTACCTGAACGCAACCGTAAAGCCTTCATCGCTTCACTTCAGGTGCTGTCGGAGAAACTTGACGAAGCTGAATAAGCGTTCACGTTTTTGTGAACGACGGTATCCTGCAACGATTGCAAGCCTGCTGGCCACCTATGGTTGGCGGGCTTTTTCTATGGCCGGAATGACCTCTTCACGCAGCGCCTGTTGGGTAATGGGCCCGGTGTACTTGTAGACGATGGTCCCCTTGCCGTTGACTACAAAGGTCTCAGGCACCCCATAGACGCCCCAGTCGACCGCGGCGCGGCCATTGCCGTCGACACCGACGCTCGAATAGGGATTGCCCAGGGCATTTAGGAATCGCAGCGCGTTTTCCCGCTGGTCCTTGTAGTTAAGCCCGGCCATATCGATGTCATCCCGCTTTGCCAGTTCCATCAGTTGCGGGTGTTCTTCGCGGCAGGGTCCGCACCAGGATGCCCAGACATTGACCAGGGTGATCCTGCCCTGGGCCAGGCTGTTCGAGGCGAGGCCGGGAACCGCTGCCCCATCGACGGTCAGGCCCTGCAGGGCCGGCAGGTCGAAGTCCGGAGCCGGCTGGTTGATCAGCGCTGACGGCAGCTTGGAGGGATCACCGCTCCTGAGGCCCGTCATGAAGATTGCGGCAAGGCCAGCGAAGACCAGCACGGGCACCAGCACCCAGGACCGGGTCTGCTTTGGCGGGTTTTCTGACACCTGGTTGCTCATCCGGAGAGTTGTCCTGATTTGCGGCGCCTTTCAGCACCTTCGTCGTCGAGTTGCCGGAGGCGCCTGGTCACCGAACGTGCGCGCGAAAAAATCCACAAGGCCAGTGCGCCAAGCACCACAATCGTGACGGCGTAGGACGAAATCACGAAGCTCATGTGAGGAGCGGAGAAATCCATGCGCTCAAAACCCTCTCATTGCAGCGCGCCGGTGCGGGCCAGTTCGGTCTGGCGAATGCGCCGGGCGCCGATTTCAGAGCGAATGGAAACCAGGTGCAGGGCCAGAAACAGAAAACTGTAGGCCAGTCCCATGATCAGCAAAGGCGTCAGGATGGATGGATGAATTGTCGGGCCGTCGGTGCGGAACACGCTGGCCGGCTGATGCAGCGAGTACCACCAGTCAACCGAGAACTTGACGATCGGCACGTTGATAAATCCGACAATGGCGACGATTGCCGCGATGCGCGCGGCGCGGCGCGGGTCGTCAATGGCCTGCCAAATGGCGATATATCCCAGATACAGCAACAGCAGCACGAACATGGAGGTGAGACGGGCATCCCATACCCACCATGTGCCCCACATGGGCTTGCCCCACAGCGATCCGGTGGCAAGGGCCAGGAAACAGAAAGCCGCGCCAATCGGCGCTGCCGCCTTGGCGGCGATGTCAGCCAGCGGATGGCGGAAGACGATGCCGATTATGCTGGCCACTGCCATGACCGTGTAGACCATCAGAGCAGACCAGGCTGCCGGCACATGCACATACATGATGCGCACGGTTTCACCCTGCTGGTAGTCAGCAGGCGCCCGCGTCAGTCCAAGGAACAGGCCCACGGAAAACAGGGCAAGCGTGATCATCCACACCCAGGGCTGAACCGTGGTCTGAAGGCGCATGAAGCGGGTTGGATTGGCAAATCTTTCTATCGAACTCATAGCAACAATCTGTAATACCAGCCATCCGGGCACGCAATGGCGACAAGGTCACAGGCCGGTAAACCAGTGGTGATCAGCGCATGTAGCTGCGCAGGGCCGCAGCAGAGGCAAACGGCGTAACAACCAAAGCCGCCAAGACAATGGCAACGAGAATGATCAGCGCCGTGCCGGAATTATCGATGCCGGACTGGGCGCCGGACGAGGCCAGAACCCCGAAAATCATCACCGGCACATAAAGCGGCAGCACCAGAAGCGAGACCAGCAGTCCGCCCTGGCGCAGGCCGACGGTGATGGCTGCACCCAGGCTGGCCAGCAGGGACAGCGCCAGCGACCCGGTCACCATGGCAATGCCAAGCGGCAGGATGAGCCCGGTATCCAGGTTCAGCAGGAACCCCAGTACAGGTGCGGCAACCGCCAGCGGCAGCCCGGAGGTGAGCCAGTGAACCGACGCCTTGGCCAGCACGACGACCTCCAGCGGCGTCGAGGAAAGCGCCATGATCTCCAGCGATCCGTCATCATGGTCTGTCTGGTACAGCCGGTCAGCCGACAACAGGACCGACAAAAGCAGGGCAATCCACAAGGCGCCCGGTGCTATGCGCTGCAGAAGCAACTGATCCGGACCCAGGCCGAGCGGCAGCAAGACAATGACGGTGAGGAAGAAGCCGATTGCGGTCCCGATATTGCCGCCCTGGCGGATGGCCAAGCTCAGGTCGCGGGAAACAATGGCTGCAAAAGCGGATCTCATGTCATCCGGTCCGTTCTGCAAGGCTGGCGAAGTCCAGGATGTCGCTGGACCTGACGGGCAGGTCTATGTGCGTGGAGGCGATGATGATGCCGGCGTCTTCCAGATGCCGTGTCATCATGTCGGCCAGCAATTGCTGTGATGCGGTATCCAGGCCGACGGTCGGCTCATCAAGCAGCCACACCGGTTTTTCGACCAGTGCAAGTCGGGCCAGACCGAGCCGGCGTTTCTGGCCGGCAGACAGGCGCTGGGCCTGAAATCCGCCGAGCGCGGTCAGATTCATGGCCACCATCGCGCCGGCGACATCGCCGCCACCAAAAAAGCCGGCCCAGAACCGCAAATTCTCCTCGACGGACAGATGCAGCTTGATGGCATCCTGGTGGGCGATGAAATGCACATGCTCGCCGAGCACGGCGTCAACGGGCAGGGAGGCTTCCTCCAGCGTCAAAGCGCCACCGGCAGGTTCGGACAGTCCGGCAATCAGCCGCAGCAGTGAGGTCTTGCCGGCGCCGTTGGGTCCGCGCAACACCAGCATGCGGCCGGCATGGGCAATAAAATCGACACCGGCGAATACCATTCGCCCGCCACGTTCACATGCCAGTTGCTGCCCCACAATCTTCATGCGAGCGGTGTGTAAAGCAAACAATCCGCCGTTGAAAGTGATGTTCGTCAATTGATGCCAAAGCAAGCAGTCACGCAGGCCAATCGCATCGTGCGGTTTGTTCCCGGTGCGCTTCCGTGGATGCCTGCATGTTTCCGATAGATCCAGACATGGTCAAAAACCTTCCAGAATAAGATTTGAGACACCTGAGAACCTGAATGAATTGATGTAGTTTTCGGAGTTTCGTATTGGCTCGTGTGAGCTTGCTAGTCATGCGGAAAGGTGGATATTCATGCAGTGCAGCGAATGGCAGAAAAGAGCCCTTCCTGGACATCCGCCAATTGTCGCAAACAGGATGCTCAAGACTACAAATCCCGATCATATGCCAGTATTCTTCCGGCGGAGCGAAAATTGCTGCTGCGGTCGATGAGTCCGTTTCTGGGGCTGTAGCCGCGATCGATGTCCATGAATGTGTCAAACTGAAATTCCAGGTCGCTGAATTTTCGTGCCAGGACCAGGGCTGAGGCAACTCTTCGCTCAATTATGTCATCATCAAAATTCGCCAATGCAGGACTTCGAGTTGCAAAGCGGATGTTGAATGCGGGATCGACACCTGAACCTTTATGGACACCTATCAAGTGATGGATTATCCGATCCAGATCGTCATCGATGTTGATCTGGTAAACGACGCTGGATATGTCGCCTTCCAGTGATGCCAGTTCAAGCACTTCATCGGCTTCGTCGGGGAGAAAACCGGAGCTGACATTGTGTGCGAATTTGCTTCCAACTCGCTTTTCATCCGCCGACGTATGAATTTTGGTTACATTCAGCCTAGCAGGCACGCGCTTAGCGTACTCCCCAAGGCCTGACAGCAACTGCTCGAGCCCTTCGCGTCGTGTTGCGAATTCAATTTCCGCCACGACCAGTCGTGACTCGAAGAGCAATTGCCAGGGGATGTCATCTGGCGCGGAAGCGGTTACCAATGTGAAGGCCATTCCCGACGCTGCCCAATCGAGCATTCTCCGGCGTCCAACAGGGTCAACCAAGTCATCCAATGGTGTCCTGACCCTTAAAATCCCCATCTGCCAAAGGCGCATAAGCGTGTAATCGTTGCGCGCTCGTTTTCGGCTAAATTCTTCCATGGGTCCATTAAAGGGGAGATCATTTGCTTCGTACCAAGCATGACGCAGATGAACGGCGAGGTTGGAATGAGGGATTGCGGACTTCGGGACGTTTATTGCTGGATAATCCTCCGAAGCCCTTTTGCCATCAGTGGGAATGATCTCAAGCCGATGTCTGTCTGAGTTTACATGAATCAGGGCAACGCTGAATTTGCCCCTGTCGTCTCGACCGAATTCGGGTTCCGGTCGGGTTCTATAAAGTTCTGAATAATCCTGGCGCGTGAAGCTTGTCGGTGGCAGGCAATAGAGCTTCGTGTACCCATAACAATTGTAGAAAAACTGGTGCACATGTCCTGAAAACACTGCTTCCACTCTGTGTTCGTTCATCAGGTCCAGCAGCCATTTTCGGCCCGGCTCCTCGTAGTTGTCATAGTGTGCGGGTTCATCAGGCTGGTTGATAAAAGGCGGATAGTGGGAACAGACGAACAGGCGTTTGCCGGAATGAGCACGAAGCTCCTGTTCAAACCAACGCCTCTGCGTTGTTTCCCGTTCTGTGCCGGTGTTCACCAACGACGAATTCAGGACAAAGAAAACGCAATCGCCGTGCTGGAACCCATACCAGCTTTCGCCAAAGTGTTTTGAATAACCATTTTCGCTTTGTTGATCGACGCCGCCAGCTGGCGAGGCCACCATGGGCTTGTCACCGATATCATGGTTGCCAGCCACGTAGTGAAGGTTCGGCTTTAACGATTCAAAGATGGAATGCGCTTCATGGCAGGCATCCCGATAGGTTGGCAGATGGGGTAACGTGTGCACCATATCGCCAAGATGGATGGTGAAATCGGGACTATGTGCCGCGAGCAACGCACAGGCGTAGCGTGCTCGTTCGTTCGCCAGATCATTCACCGCGTAAGGGGAAGAATCATCACCCTGTGACGGGAGAATGTGGGTGTCTGTGATGATGCCGAATGTGAAATCAGTTTTACCCATTAGTTTTTCGCCAACTCAGACGTCTTTGCGATTTCGCGTGTTGAAACAGTTGATGTTAAGCGGCCGGCATTTCATCAAATGGCGTCTTCTTCACACTGCGCCAGATAGTGAGCCCGATTGTCAAAGCAGTAAGCGTCCAGAAGAACCAACAAATCGAACTTGAAAAGAAGATGGACCAGTCCCCTTTCGACAGGAGCAGAGATTGGCGGAAGTTATCTTCCAGAAGCGGGCCCAGAATAAACGCTATGAGAAATGGTGCCGGTGGAATTTCCAGTTTCAACATTGCAAACCCAACAGCCCCCATCGCAAACATCACCATCACATCAAAGATCGTATTGTTGACGGCGTAGGCGCCGAATACGCACAGGACCAGAACCACGGGAAACAGAATGCGATGCGGAATATCTGCAATGCGGCTGATGAGACGAATGGAAAGTTTACCAATGATCAGCAGGTAGACGGAACTCAACATGATGCCGATGAATAATGCGTAGATCAGACTCAGGTTATCCTGAAATAGCAGCGGCCCGGGGCGAAGGCCATGGATCATGAATGCGCCGAGAATAATTGCGGTGATGATGTCGCCGGGAATACCAAGCGCCAGCAATGGAATCATGGTGGCGCCGGCAACGCCGTTGTTGCCGCTTTCCGCCGCAGCCACCCCCTCGATTTCACCGGTGCCGAATTTGTCGCCGTCCGGAGATGTCCGCTTGGCCTCCGAATAGCTGAGAAACGCCGAAGGCGCCCCACCAATTCCCGGAATTGCCCCCAGAATCACCCCAATGAAGGAACCGCGAATTATCGTTTTCAGACAGCGCCTGAAATCAGCGAAAGTGGCGCCCACACCAGCCAAAGGGTTGTGCTCGCGAACAATTTCCTGCCGCCCGAAAAACGCAATAATTTCCGGCAGCGCAAACAGACCGATGAGCACTGGAATAAAGTTCAGTCCGCTCATCAAATTGACTTCACCAAAGACAAACCGGTTGGTTCCGTAAACCAGATCCAGGCCAATTGTAGCCAGCATTAAGCCAAGGCAGGCACTGCCCAACCCCTTGAGCAATTGATTGCCGGAGACCCCGGAAATGATGGTCAGGGAAAACATGATCAGAGTGAAGACTTCCGGTGATCCGAATGCGAGCGCCAGACCGGCCAGCATGCCTGCAAAGAGGATCAGCGCGATGTTGGAAATAAAATCAGCTACGCAGGAAGCGTAGAGCGCGATATCCAGTGCGCGACGAGCCTCTCCTTTTTTGGCAAGCGGGTATCCGTCCAACACCGTGCATGATGCCGCTGGTGTTCCCGGCGCATTGATCAAAATTGCAGTAATTGACCCGCCATATATGCCACCCTTGTACACACCGAGCAGCAGCAGAATACCGGTAACCGGCGGCAGGGTGAACGTGAACGGAAGGGTGAGTGCCACGGCCATGGGCGTGGTCATACCGGGAACGGCGCCGACGAATGTCCCGATTGCCACACCAAGCGCCAGAATCAGAATATTGTCCCAACTGGCAAAT
>JBPCVV010000301.1:0-4387 GCA_051010195.1 Anderseniella sp.
AGCTTCCTCGCTACAGCCTGTATAGCAAGCCCTAAAGGCCGTTTGGCGTCAAGTCACCAAATATTGGCGTCAATTCATAAAACAAACTGACCCAAAACCACTAGTTTCCCATGCCGTACTTGTCAGCCCAGACCGACAAACCGCCACTGGTTGCTGAACGCTGAACATGAGGAAAACCATGATCAATCATGCCTGCCCCGAGGCGGGGCCAAGAAATGAATTTGCAATCTCGGAACTCATGCGCGAGTTTTCCGTCACGGCCCGCACGTTGCGGTTTTACGAAACCAAGGGTCTGCTGCACCCGACACGGCGAGGCAACAGACGCGTCTACAGCCGCCATGACCGGACCAGGCTCAAATTTGTGCTCCTCGGCAAACGGGCTGAGTTCTCGCTGCTTGAAATCAAGGGTTTGCTGGATCTTCACGAACTCAAGGACGACGGCGCGACGCAGCGCCGGGTCGCCTTGGTCAAATTTCGCGAACAAATCCACATTCTTGAACAACAGATCGCCGAAAAGCTGCAGGCTGTCGAAGAACTCAAGGAAAATTGCCAATCGATAGAGCGCATTCAACGCGAACATGGTGAGACGGAATAATCCGTGACAGCTACTCGACCGCTAGCAATCGATAGAACAAAAATGACCAATGTCGGATCTGGCCGGATACGAGACTTGGTTATGCCTCAACTCCTCAGTTGACCCGTGCGTTCAAGGGCTTCTTTGGCAAGACACCGACTGAATTTCGCAAGCAGGACCGTTCTGAACCGGACAGGACGCGATAGGCAACTGGTACCTTCCGGTTTGGGTCACTGTCACCCATCAGCGCCTTTGGAACAGTCTTGGCCCGTCACCGATCAGTTTGAAGCCTCCCTGGTGCCGGCGATCCGCTTTGCGGCTGCACTCAGGCGCATCGCAACCGGAGGCGGAATTCCGGGCGGACACACTTCCAACACCACAAGCTGATTGACTTGTGACTGGTACAATACCGGTTCAGGCACGTATAATGGCCGACAACAGAAAAACGACTGAAAGGAATGGTGCCGTTATGACGAAAATCAAAAACAGCCTTGCCCTTGTCGGGATCGCCGGCGCGCTTGCATTTGCCGCCCTGACGGCGGGCACGACAACCACGGCAACTGCCGGGTCCTACAGGGATGGGGGCCTTACCGCCATCTGGGTGTATATACGCGCCTTTCCGGACGAGGATATCTGGGAAAGTTGCCGCCGGGTGTATGGCCGCGACGTCTACAAGGTGCGCCGTGGCGGCGGCCCGCGTGAAGCGCGCTGTTATGTCGATACCAGCAACGTCGGCGACCCGCGCGGCTACAACCGGTCGCGCTACCGCAACTGAGCGTTATACCAAAAGAAGTAGTTAGTGACCCATTTGACCGGTCTTTCGCGTTTGTCGGCTAGGCATGCTTCACCCGGTGGTCTGGTTGACCACAAATGGAGCATAACGACGCCCGGCGGACGCGAGAAACCGGCCTTCGGTGGGTCAAGCGTCCTGCTCCTGCGGCGCCGACAACCGGCCGGCCTGCACCCGGTCGCGGCGCGGCGGGATGCCGAACTTGGCCGAATAGGCGCGCGAAAAGTGGCTGGCATTGGCAAATCCGCATGCCAGCGCCACCTCGGTGATCGGCAAGGTGGACTGCATCAGAAGGTTGCGCGCCCGCTCCAACCGCAAGGTGCGGTAGTGATCGGCGAAACTCGTCCCGAGCAGGCTGGCGAACAGCCTGTCGATCTGGCGGGTCGACAACCCGACCCGCCTGGCAATTGCCGCCCGGTCGAGCGGGGTTGCAATATTGCTCTCCATCAGTTCCAGCGCGTAGATCACGTCCTGGCGGTGAATGCCGTAACGCTGGGTCAAAGAGGCGCGTTGCGGCGAGGTGGCCAGCGCCACGTCGCGGTGCAGGAACCAGTCTGACACTTCAGTGGCAAACGCCTTGCCGTGCTGTTCGGCGATGATGGCATGCATCATGTCGAGCGCGGCGATGCCGCCGGCACAGGTGACCCGGTCGCGGTCGATGATATAGCGCGAACGGGTCAGCAGCAGGTCGGGATATTCCTCAGACAGGGCCGGCGCATGCTCCCAGTGGATGGTCATATGGCGGCCTTCCATGATGCCGGAGCGCGCCAGCACGTAAGGCCCGCCGGACACGCCGCCAATGCGCACGCCGCGCCGTGACAACAGCCGCAGCCAGGCGAACGTCTTCTTGTCACCATAAGACCACGGCCTGCCGCCGGCACACACGAACAGCGTGCTGGCATCGATCATGTCGCCGACTGCCGCCTCGCACGGCTGCACCGTGCCGACCGACGAGGTGACCGGGTTGCCGTCGCGGGAAACGCAGATGGTGCGGTACAGTTCGCGGCCGGCAAGTGTGTTGGCGGCGCGCAGCGGCTCGACCGCAGAGGCAAACGACATCAGCGCAAACCCGTCTACCAGCAGGAATGCAAAGACTTGCGGGGATGTTCCGGCACTCGAAACCATGTCGCTATGAGTAAAGTATACGGCCCATAGAGACAACAGGTTTTGCGCCGGCGGCGCCTATACTTTCGCCCGGATTTGCTCGCGATTACTGAAACGGATGCCCGACATGAAGTACTCGATTTTCTCCCTGGCCCGCAATGCGTGGTCCGGCCACAAGAACTGGCAACCGGCCTGGCGCTCGCCGGATCCGAAGCCGGAATACGACGTGATCATCGTCGGCGGCGGCGGGCACGGCCTGGCGACCGCCTATTACCTGGCCAAGGTGCACGGCATCACCAATGTGGCGGTGCTGGAAAAAGGCTACCTGGGCAGCGGCAATATCGGGCGCAACACGACCATCATCCGCTCCAACTATTTGCTGCCCGGCAACAACCCGTTCTACGAGAAATCCCTGCAGCTGTGGGAAGGCCTGGAGCAGGATTTCAACTTCAACGCCATGGTCTCGCAGCGCGGCGTCATCAACCTGTTCCACTCCGACGGCCAGCGCGACGCCTTTGTCCGGCGCGGCAACGCCATGCGCATTCACGGCGTCGATGCGGAGATTGTCGACCAGCACAGCTTGCGCGAGATGGTACCGTTTTTAAATTTCGAGAACGGCCGCTTCCCGATCATGGGCGGGCTTTTACAGCGGCGCGGCGGCACGGTGCGCCATGACGCGGTGGCCTGGGGCTTTGCCCGCGGCGCCGATATGCGCGGCGTCGATGTCATCCAGCACTGTGAGGTGACCGGCATCAAGCGTGAAAAAGGCCGGGTGGTCGGTGTCGAGACCAGCAAGGGGTTCATCGGCTGCAAGAAGATCGGCCTGGCAGCCGCCGGCAACTCAACCACCGTGGCGAAGATGGCCGGGCTCGACCTGCCGATCGACAGCCACGTGCTGCAGGCGTTCGTGTCGGAAGGCATCAAGCCGTGGCTCGACAATGTGGTGACCTTCGGGGTCGGGCATTTCTACATCTCCCAGTCGGACAAGGGCGGGCTGGTGTTCGGCGGTGATATCGACGGCTACAATTCCTATGCCCAGCGCGGCAACCTGCCGACCGTGGAACACGTGGTGGAATGCGGGCTGGCGATGATCCCGTCTTTGTCCCGCGCCCGGGTGCTGCGCTCGTGGGGCGGCATCATGGACATGTCCATGGACGGCTCGCCGATCATCGACAAGACCCACATCGACAATCTCTATGTCAATGCCGGCTGGTGCTATGGCGGCTTCAAGGCGACCCCGGCGTCCGGCTGGTGCTTTGCCCACACCATCGCCAACGACGCACCGCACGAACTGAACTCGGCCATGCGGCTGGACCGGTTCCGCACCGGCTACGTGATGGACGAAACCGCGCACGGCGCGCAGGCAAACCTGCATTAAGGAGCGATCAGTGTCATGGCTTTTGATTGGCACAATCAAAAACCATACCGATCTTTAAGGAGCGATCAGTGTCATGGCTTTTGATTGGCTCGATCAAAAACCATACCGATCTTAAGGAAAAACGTTATGGCTTACCTGATCAACTGCCCCCATTGCGGCCCGCGCACCACGGACGAGTTCTACATCAAGGGAGATGCTTCCAAGCAGCGCCCGGCGGCCATCGGCGACGGCACACTGGACACCTGGCACGACTATGTGCACATCCGCGAAAACGTGCGCGGGCGCATGGCCGAACACTGGCACCACACCGGCGGCTGCCGGCAATGGCTGGTGGTCGAGCGCGACACGGTGAGCCACGAAATCTACGCGGTCACCGCCGCCAACAAGTGGAAGGGGTCTTCGACCCCCACTCGCAAGAAATCTGCTCGCAAAACGCCTGCCCGCAAAGCGACTAGTCGCAAAACCGCAGGGAGGGCCACGAAATGACCTCGTTCCGGTTTGACACAGGCGGCCTGATCGACCGCAGCTCGGTGATCGACTT
>JBPCVV010000302.1:0-2808 GCA_051010195.1 Anderseniella sp.
GCTTAATAGAACCAAGAATAAGCAGCCTGACATGTCAACAAGATGACCGAGATCAAAGATACTCGAAAAAATATATTTGCGCCCTTCACAATTTCAAATAGAGACGTTTGACCGGCTTTGTGCGGTCAATCGCATCGTTTCGGATAGAAAGCGATCCGGTGCTCAGACCGGCAAACCGGTCCATGGTTTTATTGTCCTCAAGGCAAGCGAAGACTGAATGCGTGCGACTCCCGGCAGTCGGGTAATGGCCCGCCGGTGAATGCGCTCATAGTCAGCCGCACTGCCCACGGCGATGCGCAACAGATAGTCATACTGCCCGCCCATTAGGTGGCACTCGAGTATGTCGGGAAGCCTGCGCACTGCATTCTCAAAGGCTTCCAGATTCTCCTCGGTTTGCGCCGTCAGGGAAATCTCCACGAAAAACTCGATACCGAGGCCGAGCTTTTCCCGGCCCAGCCGCGCACCGTAGCCGGCGATCATGCCGCGTTGTTCCAGGAGCTTGATGCGGCGGTGACACGACGAGGCAGACAGGTTGACGAGATCTGCAAGCTCAGCCACCGACAGCGAACTGTCTGCCTGAAGTTCGCTCAAGAGGCGACGGTCTGCCCTGTCAAGATCTGCGATGTTCATTCTGATAAACCTGCAATTAGTGATATTTTATCCGCCTGGATCTTCTGATATCAGAATATTTGATAATAAATTTCACGGCAAGGGGTGTATCTTCAAACCATCAGACAAGCTAGGGTCAGGAGGAAACGGCGATGCTGGTCGGTGTACCGAAGGAGATAAAGAACAAGGAATTCCGGGTTGGGATGACCCCAACCTCGGTTCGCGAAGTGGTCGACGCCGGCCACAAGGTCGTGGTCGAAACCGGCTGCGGCGTCGGCATCGGCATGAACGATACGGCCTACCGCAAGGCCGGCGCCAAAGTGGTCAAGACGGCAGCGGAAATATTTGCCAAGGCCGACATGATCGTGAAGGTAAAAGAACCACAGGCGAGCGAGCGCAAGATGTTGCGCGAAGGCCAGATCCTGTTCACCTACCTTCACCTGGCCCCGGACCCTGCCCAGACCAAGGACCTCGTCAAATCCAAAGCCACCTGCATAGCCTATGAGACCGTGACCAGTCCGACAGGCGGCCTGCCCCTGCTGGCGCCAATGTCAGAGGTCGCCGGCAGGTTGTCCATACAGGCAGGCGCCTACTACCTGGAAAAGGCTCATGGCGGACACGGGCTGCTGCTCGGTGGCGTTCCCGGCGTCGATCCCGCCAAGGTTGTCATCATCGGAGGCGGTATGGTTGGCCGCCACGCGGCGCACATTGCGCTCGGCATGGGCGCCGACGTGTGGGTCATCGACCGTAATGTCGATGTGCTTCGTTCGTTGTGGACACAGTTCGGCCGCCCGCTCAACACGGTCTATTCCACCAAGGATGCCATTGAGCATCATTGCGCCGAGGCCGATCTTGTAGTCAGCGGCGTGTTGATTCCGGGGGCTGCCGCGCCAAAGCTGATTACCCGGGATATTCTGAAAACAATGAAGGCCGGCTCGGTCATCGTGGACGTGGCAATCGACCAGGGTGGCAGTGCGGAAACATCGAAAGCCACCACCCATGACGATCCGATCTACGTAGTGGACGATGTCATTCACTATTGCGTCGCCAATATGCCGGGCGGCGTGCCTAAAACATCGACCTATGCGCTCAACAATGCCACGCTGCCATTCATCCTGCAGATTGCAAATCGCGGATGGCGCAAGGCACTGACGGAAAACACGCACCTGATGGCCGGATTGAATGTGCATGCCGGTCACGTCACTTACAAGGCGGTTGCCGATGACCTCGGTTACCATTTCATGGCACCAGAAGAGGCCGTACGCCTGTAGGTGGCACCATCTGCGGTTCAGAACCGTGAACCGTTCCAAAAAAGGCGAAGGCAGCGCGGATCACTCCGGCTGCCTTCCTGTGTTTTACAGAGATTGCTCTCTGCTACTCTTAGTAGAAGAACCTGTCACGGCAGTTGTAGTAACGGTTCCACCAGTAGCGGCGACCGGTGCGGCGGGCTTTCCGCTTCAGCCAGTGGCAATTGCGGAAACCGCGGCCGTAACCCCAGCCGTGGCCGTAACCCCAGCGGTGACCGCCCCAACGGAAGTGGCGATGGCGGCGGCCGCCGGCCAGTACAACGTTGCCCTGTGCACCAGGTGCAACAGTAGCCGTGGTGGCAGCCGCTGCGGCAGATGACAAGCCGCCGACAACCGACGCATTGGCCGAAGGTACTGCGGTAAAGGCGGCAGCTGCGACAATCGCTACTGCCAAAATGTTGGTCTTGTTGATCATGACTTCTTTTCCTTTTTTGTTTTCGCGACCGGTTGCTCCGGTCATCGTTGAAAAGCAAACTAGCCGGAAGACCACCCGCAAAATGTGCACATGATCACATGCCGATCACCTGCATGTGACCAGACCGGATCAGGCGGAGGGAAACAGAAACAGCACGGTTTCGCTTGAAACCATGCTGTCTTGCGAGCCTTACTACATTCGCGCGGCCTGTATTGTCCGCTCAGGGTCTGCGGCCGGCCAGACGCGTCAGCTCGCGGGTGGGATCATGAAGCAGTGAACCGTTCATGGCGCGGATCACATCTGAACGCGACAGGCCGATGTCGGCGAGCCTGCGATCATCCATTTCCAGCAATTGCGCCGCTTCGCGACGGTGGCGGACAAGTCTGGTGACTGCGCCCAGGACCTGCACGATCCAGTGACGCTGCCTCGGGCCGGTTGCGACGGTATCAGTTGCGTGAGTTGTGGTAGTCATTTGCG
>JBPCVV010000303.1:0-4711 GCA_051010195.1 Anderseniella sp.
GTCTTGCTCGCTTGACCGCGACAGTTCCAGCGGCAGCATCCTTGTCAGCCTGGTTTCCCGAAACCTTGACGGTGGGCCGCGCAAATTCGATGCCATTTTCTTCAAACAGCTTTTTGATCAAGGGGTAAATTTTCGGCCGAACCTCCCATTGCCCTCCCGGTATGCAAGTCATTTTGGTCATGATTTCAATACCATATTCGCCAAAATTGTTTACTCTTTGCATTTTCAGCGGCTGGATTATGTTAGGTCCAATTTCTGGATTTTCCGCCAGCTCCTGTCCCGCTTTCTTGATCAGCTTCCGCGCCTTTTCCAGGTCAGTGTCATAAGCCACCTGAAAAGTGAGCTTATCAATAACATAGTCGCGGCTCAGGTTCTGAACGGCGCCGAGATCACCAAATGGTATGGTGTAGATGGGACCTCGATGATGTCGCAGCCTGATTGAACGCAGGCTGAATGATTCCACGGTGCCCTTGAAGCTGCCGGCCTGGATGTACTCACCGATCCGAAAAGCGTCGTCGAACAGGTAGAACATGCCGCTGATGACATCTTTCACAATAGCTTGGGACCCGAAACCAACAGCTACCCCCACAATACCTGCGCTCGCAATCAATGGTCCAATTTCGACCCCAAGCGCCGACAGTCCCATCATAATCGCGACAGCCAAAAGAAGGACCATGGCGGCGTTCCGGATAATCGGCAGAATGGTTCGCAACTTTGTCTGACTGACAGTCTCCTGCTTTCCGGGTTCACCCAAATCGGGCATGTTGTCGAGCGTTGTATCAATGGTAGTCTTGACAATCTGCCACAGCAAATCTCCGATCAAAAAAATCATCAGGAGGCTCACCAAGCTTGATGCTATTTTGCTTGCGAAATCGGTCTTGCCGATGAGATCACCGGGCTCGAAGCCCCAACCCCACGCAATCACGAGCATCGAAGCAAAGATCAAGACGGCTCGCAGTCCACGTTCGACAACAGTCGCCCACACGCTGGAGATCGATGACGGATTATCGACGTCTTCTCGTTCTTCCAGTACTGCTTCTTGAAATATATTGTGAACCGCAAGTCGGGCTGTTCGGATGGCAATGGGAAGAAACAAACATACCGCCAAAAACCAGAAAAAGCGCATGGCCGTGAGGGTCCAAAGCAACCAAAGGGCAATGAAGCCAATCAAATACAGCCATTTTTGGGGAGACTTGCGGTGAACAGGCCCATCATCCGCTATTGCCTCGATTGCTGGATCTGAAGGTTGTTCTGCAACCATGTACAGGCCAATTGACAAAAGCCCCAATCCGAGCACATAGGCGAGTAATTGGGAAACTTTGAACTCCATTCCCAGCTGTTGAAACAGATAAATAAATACATATCCAAAACAAAACCAGGCCGAAGCGAGCGTTAGTGTTGTGCAAAAGTGACGGGCACTTTTGTCCCCAACGGGAATGACCCGTCGTTCCTCCAACGAACTGTTTGTATTATGGGACGACGGTTTCAACAGAAAGTTCAGAATGTTCCAGGTCGCCCAACTGAGCAAGCCGGCGATAACAAGCTGCAGTATGAAATCTTCTAGCGGACTGGATAGATTGGAAACTAGAAGAAGGGCTACACTGCCAATACCGAATGCTGCGATGCTGCCTGCAGTCAACAAAAGCTCAGACATCATCAGGCGAAATTTTTCCACGGGGCCAGCTACAACAGCTGTTCCGAGATTTGAACGCACTTGAGAAGTCGCTTTACCGAAAACCCATGCGGCTAAGAGGCCGCCTAGCATAAAGATGAGCGCCAAGGCAATTACGTAAACAAGGCCGTAGCCTTGCGTCTTAAGTCGCGTTGTTTCGGCGAGCTTCCCGATCTCGCCGGGCACCCTTGGCAGCGCACGGATTATATCAGAGATATGCTGCGAAACAGCCTTCAGCCTATCAGCAAAATATTGGGTCAGATTAACATCTGGTTCTGCCCTGACTGACTCGACAGGTGCCTGGTTTTGTTCCTTGATCCAGTTTTGAATGTCTTGGTCTTCGAGCAGATTCAGAAGCAGTTGAACCTTAGGTGATTGCTCCGAACTCGCATCATCGGCCAATCGCTCTGGGTTGGTCTGGGCATTGGCACAAGTGGTCCAGACGCACAGAACAACTATCAGTGCCTGGCAAAGTATTGATAACGGGCTGCCCCAAAAGGAATTTCGCCATATTGATTTCATGAGATCTACCTAGCCTGTCCCCAAAGAAAACAAATCGGCTCCATAGGGCGCGCAATATATGTATCTCCGTCCGCCACACTGAACCTTTCTGAGCAGTCAATGCTCGGAGTTAAAACTACTCTTGCTGAGCTTTGCCATGCTAACGTCTTACATCCAATGAAAAAATGATTCAGGCCCGAGTCAAGAAAGCATGTCGAAGCTTTATCTGATCATCGCGATCCAATTTGCAAGCTGGCAGGTCCATGCCCGGTTCGGCACTCTCGTAGATTACGAAAAGGCGAGTTCGCATATCTAGCTCGGCATCGCGAAATCCCATTTCCTGAAACAATTGTCGGACATATTCGAACCGTTGCAGGTCAACCGCTTTGACCCCTTCGGCGACCGTGGCATCATGAGTGGCCCAAGCGCGCACGGGTATATCGTGGCTAGCTCTCCCTAATCCATCGACCAGCCGCATCAAGCGCAATAACCGCTCTTCTGCGGGCTTATCTTGGTGCTTATTGATTTCTACAACGATGCTATCTGTATCGACCTGCGCCCAGTAGGCAATGAACTCACTGACAAACTCCGCCCGGTTGCGGAAATGAGCGTAGAAACTGCCTTTGGTGACGCCGAGTTTCCGGCAGAGTTTGTCGATCCTCAACTCTGCGTCACCCTCATTGGAAAGCACCTCTATTCCCAGAGCCAGCCAGTCGTTTTTGCTCAGGCGCTTTTTCATCTTTTTAGCGCTGCCATTGTCCAATTCCATATGCCGCCATAACAATATTGCCAATCGTCCTTGACTCATTTACATACCAAAAGGTATCAATACCATGAGGTATTATAACTGCTGATGGCAAGGGAGCCAAACATGATTCTTCGATCCACCATAATTGCGACTTTCGGGGTTGCTTTTGCA
Organism: Anderseniella sp.; assembly: GCA_051010195.1. GTDB lineage: Bacteria > Pseudomonadota > Alphaproteobacteria > Rhizobiales > Aestuariivirgaceae > Anderseniella. Next base: position 3,093 of record JBPCVV010000303.1, read on the forward strand.
ACGGGTCTTATGATTGGCGCTTGGTTCGGTCTTCCAAGTCACTTTGTAAGTCCATTTACGGAGGCCAAGGCTGCCGGCGGTGTAGTTGAACACCCAAACGCAATCGCACCCGACCGCTACGTCTACTATCCCGGCACAGAGGTTTTAGCCGAGGATGAGGTCCGCGTCATTGCCTGCGGCACAGGCATGCCAGACCAGCGGCGCGGCCAAGCCTCGGCTTGCTTTCTATTTGAGTTCGGCAATGGCGAAAAGATGATTTTTGATATCGGCACGGGCTCGATGCGCAACATCAACGCACTGATGATACCGGCTGAATACCTCACCAAGGTCTTCATCAGCCACCTGCATACAGACCACTGGGGTGACCTTGACGCACTCTGGGCCGGTGGCTGGACCGCTGGGCGCCCAACGCCGTTGGAGGTCTGGGGCCCGAGCGGGCACACCAAGGAAATGGGTACGGCGTATGCTATCGATGGTTTCTTGCGGGCGTTCAATTGGGACTACCAGACCAGGGCCTTCAAAATTACGCCCGTGCCCGGCAAGATCACCGTCCATGAGTTCGACTACAAGGCAGAAAATGCCGTGATCTATGATAAGGGCGGCATCGTGGTTCGCTCAATCCCGGCTATCCATGCTGGCGATGGGCCGGTTAGCTTCATCATCGAATATGCCGGCATGAAACTGGTGTTTGGCGGCGATAGCTCACCCAACAAGTGGTTCGTAAAGCATGCCAAAGGCGCCGATTTCGCTATCCATGAAGCTTTCGCAACACCAGAGTTCTTCGTGAAGGACTACGGCCAGCCCGCTCAGCTCGCTTGGCGGGCCTGCTGCGAGTTCCATACATCCGGGCCCGCGTTCGGCAAGATCATGAGTGAGGTCAAGCCGCGTCATGCGGTGGCCTACCACAGCATGGAGGAATCGCTTGCGGACATCCGCTCCGGCATTCGCGAGACCTATGACGGGTCGCTTTCCATGGCAGTGGACAACATGGTCTGGAACATCACCAAGGACAAAGTGACCGAGCGCATGGTCGTCTCTCCTGACCGCGCTAGCGCGGTAAGGGGACCGACCCGCCAGCCCCCACCGCAACGTGGTCTTCCTGATCCAACAACCCAGTTTATCAGAGACGGCGAGTGGGGACCGGGCTTCAATGCTCAGAACAAAATGCTCGACGCACACTCCAAAAAGTACGGCTTGAAGGACCAGGATTGGCGTCCGGCAAAGCCCTGGTACAAGGCGTCGCCATGAGTGCGGGAGTGTTTGGCAAAATGTCGCCGCCAAACATAAGCAACAGCTGGTATTTCAGCGTATCAACTGGCAAGGCAGAAGTATAAAATAGCAGGCGAGAGACTTATGAAGTTACAACTTCTAGTGACCACCATTTTGGCCATCGCACTTGGATGATGGTTTCGGGGGCTGGAGACCGGTATCCAAGTGAGTTGTGGGGTCGCTTGGTAGTAGTGACGACGCTGTCGTGAGGCTTGCTCAAATCGCCCAACTCGGTCTTAATGGAGAAAACCAGACGGAAAAACGGTCCTGTCACCCAGCATAGTGTTTACCAATCAACATCGCGTCTCGATTTCTTTCACAATAGCGACCTGCTTCGTCGTCATGGTGGT
>JBPCVV010000304.1:0-39024 GCA_051010195.1 Anderseniella sp.
TTTCAGCTCACCACCACCGGTCCGGCATCAGCAATACATCGCGTGACAGATCGTTCACGTCGCGTAAACCGCACAAGGCCATGGTGATGTCGAGCTCCTTCTGGATGATCTCCAGCGTCTTGGTGACACCGTGTTCACCCATGGCGCCCAGGCCATACAGGAAGGCGCGCCCGATATAGGTGCCTGCGGCCCCAAGCGCCTTTGCCTTCAACACATCCTGGCCGGTGCGAATACCGCCATCCATATGGACCTCGATCTTGTCGCCGACCGCATCAACGATTGCCGGCAGTGCCGAGATTGCTGACAGGGCGCCGTCCAGTTGCCGTCCGCCGTGGTTGGACACAATCAGCGCATCAGCGCCGACCTTCAAGGCCATCTTGGCATCTTCGGGGTCGATGATGCCTTTGAGGATGAGCTTGCCGCCCCAGCGTTTCTTGATCCACTCCAGGTCTTTCCAGTTGAGTTGCGGGTCGAACTGCTCATTGGCCCAGCTGTTGAGTGAGGAAATGTCATCGACACCCTTGGCATGGCCGACGATGTTGCGAAAGGTCCGGCGGCTGGTGCCCAGCATGCCCAGGCCCCAGCGCGGCTTGGTCGCCATGTTGATCATATTGGGGATGGTCAGTTTCGGCGGTGCGCTCAGGCCGTTCTTAAGATCCTTGTGGCGCTGGCCGAGCAGTTGCAGGTCAACCGTCAGCACCAGGGCGGAACATCCGGCGTCTTTCGCCCGGTCAATCACGTTTTCGGAAAATTCCCGGTCGCGCATCACATAAAGCTGAAACCAGAACGGTTTTGACGTGTGCTCCGCCACATCCTCGATCGAACAGATGGACATGGTGGATAAGGTGAACGGAACGCCGAACTTCTCGGCCGCCTTGGCGCCCAGGATTTCGCCGTCGGCATGCTGCATGCCGGTCAGCCCGGTCGGCGCTATGGCCACCGGCATGGCGACATCCTCCCCTATCATCTGCGTTTTGGTGGTGCGGTTGTCCATGTCGACGGCCACCCGCTGGCGCAGCTTGATCTTTGAAAAATCGTTCTCATTGGCCCGGTAGGTCGATTCCGTATAGGAGCCTGAGTCGGCGTAATCATAAAACATGCGCGGTACACGGCGTTTGGCAAGAACGCGGAGGTCTTCAATACAGGTTATGATCGGCATGGGTACTCCAGCGGCGGCTACAGGATGGCAAATTGGTAAGATAAACTGACCGAAAAATCCAGTGCCACACCCTTCATCATCATACAAGGATCAACCCGGCACCTGCACTAGCGGACCGTCCGGTGCAGGTGGCATTCAGCCAGCCGGCATGTCCACGCGTTCGCGAAGCTGGATGTAGCGTTGCATGGCTTGGCCGAATGCCTGGAACAGCCGAACCGAGTCAGGATTGTCCTTTGCCCGGTACTCCGGGTGCCATTGCACTGCCAGCAGGAAGCTGTCGTTGTCTTCGGCAGTCGTGACGGCCTCGATCACCCCGTCAGGGGCACGCGCCATGACTTTCAGGCCGCTGCCCAGGTTGCCGATGGCCTGCCGGTGCACGGTATTCACGATGGTGCCCGACTTTTTCAGAATCGAGTGCAGAATGCTGGCCGGCTCTATGGCAATCGGATGGGCCGGGGCATAGCGTACCTCAATGTCGTCGCTGTCGGCAGCGCGGTGGTCGAGATGGCCTGATTTTTTCTGGACTTCGGTGTCAAGAGTGCCGCCAAACACCACGTTCAGCTCCTGAAAACCGCGGCAAATGCAGAATAGCGGCATGCCGCGTTCAAGCACTGCCTGGATCAATGGCAGGGTCAGGCCGTCGCGGAGCTGGTCATAAGGCTCATGATCGGGGCTTGGCTTTGCGCCGAACCTTGGCGGGTGCACATTGGAGGTGGCGCCGGTGATGAGAACGCCATCCAGCCGGTCCAGCAAATGCTCCAGGTCAAGCCCACCGTCCATCGCCGGAATAATTACAGGCATGGCATTGGAACAATCCATGAGGGCGCGGATGTACTTGTCTCCGGCCGAATGAAACAGCAGCCCGTCCTTGTCCGATACGTCGGCAGGCACGCCGACTAGTGATGGTCTGGGTAGTGATGACATTTACTGGATCCAAATAAACGAACCAGACTTTGGTAAACTGGCTCCGGCCAACATGTCCAACAGTTTCTCCCGGCTTTCACAGGCAAATGAATCAGCCTCTCGCGCGTTCACCACATTGCCGTAATGTCATCTCAAAACTGCATCTTGCTGTTGTATCTGTGAAAAGTTTGGGGTTTATTCAGGTCATGCGGGCCGCAAGGGTCGGCTTTGGGGGTCAAGCAGGTCGTGACTGGACGTGTTTGATCCTTAAATTATGCCTGTTCCCGACGAACAGGGAACATTCGAACACAAGGGAGTAACCGAATGGATCGTCGTAAATTTATCAAATCTGCCGGTATTGCTACAGGTGCTGCGGCTGCAGCAACCACGCTGTCGGCACCTGCCATCGCGCAGGCCAAGAAGGACATGGTAATCGTGGCAACATGGCCGCGAGATTTCCCCGGCCTGGGTACAGGTGCGCAGCGTCTGGCAGCCCGGATCGGTGAGCTGACCGAAGGCCGCATCAACGTGCAGTACTTCGCCGCCGGCGAGCGCGTCGGGGCGTTTGACTCGTTCGACGAAGTCGCATCCGGCAACGCGCAGGCCTATCACGCTGCCGATTACTACTGGAAGGGCAAGCATCCGGCGTGGGCGTATTTCACCTCGGTTCCGTTCGGCCTGACCCACAACGAACAGAATGCCTGGATCAACCATATGGGCGGCCAGGCACTGTGGGACGAAGTGGCCTCCGGTTTCGGCCTCAAGTGCCTGATGTCCGGCAGCACCGGCGTTCAGATGGGCGGATGGTTCAACAAGGAAATCAATTCCGCTGACGACCTCAAGGGTCTGAAGATGCGTATCCCGGGCCTGGGCGGCGACGTCATGGCGAAACTGGGCGCGTCTCCTGTGTCCCTGCCGGGTGGCCAGATTTACGAAAACCTTGTCTCTGGCGCGATTGATGCCACCGAGTGGGTTGGCCCATGGAACGACTTCTTCATGAAGTTCTACGAAGCCGCCAAGTACTACTACTACCCGGGCATGCACGAGGCCGGCTCAACGCTCTCGCTCGGCATGAACGAAAAGTGGTGGTCCGACCTTGGCAAGACCGATCAGGAAATCATCAAGGCAGCATGTGGCGAAGAACACACGTTCTCGATGTCCGAGTACAACGCCAACAACGGTACCTACCTGACCAAGCTGGTCAAGGAAAACGGCGTCGTACTGCGTGAGTTCAATGACGACATCTATGACAGCTTCGGCAAGGCCGCTGAAGAAGTGTTCGGTGAAACGGTTGCCCACTCCGACTTGGCCAAGCGGACCCACGAGAGCTTTGTTGCCGCACGTACCGATGTCGGCGGCTGGATGAAGCTGTCGGAAGGTGCATACTTCCAGCAGCGCAACCGCGTTCTGGGCCTGTAATCAGGCTTCAGGTCTGATATGCGAGAATTTGGGTGGAGCAGAATTTTCTGCTCCACCCGATACGCCAAACAACCCGAATAAGAGGTGAACGGCGACAAGTGATGAGGGTATAAAGGGTGGGTGCCGACTGTGAGCGATCAAACATATAAGGCGTCGATATCGACGCTGGGCTGGCGGATGTTTTCTTGGGCCGTCACGTTTTTGATGTTCGTATTTCTGTTTAACAATTTTCTGACTTATTGGTTCAACTGGCCGGGGGCCACGTCGATTTCTTCAAGTGGCGGCGCGCTTGCCTGGGTTCAGGTCGGGCTGTATTTGTTGGCCGTGGCGGGCGCTGTCTGGTACGTGAGCAGATCACCGCAACTGCCGTTGCGTGATGATGCCAACCGACTGTACGGGCTGACTGCCTACATCATCCGCTGGGCATTTTTCTCGGTGTTGCTGGTCGGGCTGGTTGATGCATTTATTTCATTTCTGCGGGTTGAAGGCTTTCTTGAAAACGTGGTCGGCAGCGGTTTGAGCGCCGAGCTTGGCAGGCCGGTATTCAGGGGCTTGTGGGTGCATGTACCGCTGCTGGTCGTGTCGTTCGTCATTGCGGCGTTCACGCGGACTCTGGGTTTCACATGGCTGGCATTGCTGGTGGTGATTGCGGAACTGGCGATCGTGTTCACCCGGTTCATCTTCTCTTATGAGCAGGCCTATATGGGGGATCTGGTGCGGTTCTGGTATGCCGCCCTGTTCCTGTTTGCCAGCGCCTACACGCTGATCGAGGAAGGCCATGTCCGGGTGGACGTGCTTTATGCGGGCTTCACCAGCACGACCAAGGGGATTGTCAACCATGTCGGATCAATCCTGCTCGGCATGACCTTGTGCTTTACGGTTCTGTGGTTCGGCATGGAAGGCAAGGCCAGCGTGATCAACTCGCCATTGCTCAACTTCGAAGTCTCGCAATCCGGCTTCGGCATGTACGTGAAGTACATGATGGCAGGATTTCTGGCAGTCTTTGCGGTGACCATGATGGTGCAGTTTGCGGGTTATCTGCTGGATGCGGTGGCTGACCAGCGCAACGAACCCGGCAAGCGCAAGATCGCTGAGGCGAGCGGACACTGAACTGACGACATTAGGGCAAGCTGGGCTCAGGCCGACAGGTAAACCTGATCCAGTGCTTTGAGGGCAATTCGAATATGGAACTTTTCTTTCTTGCAATGCTGGTGCTGGTCATGGCCACGGCGCTTGGGTCAGGCTATCCGGTGGCTTTCGCGCTGCCCGGCGCGGCTATTCTCACCATCAGTGCGGCAGCGGTAACCGGTTATCTGTTTGCCGGCGACAGCGCAGCCTATTTTGCGCAAGGCTCGCCATCGCAATGGCTAAGCGCCGGAGTTACCAATTTCCGGGGCATTTACTGGGAGGTCGAGCGAGATACGCTGATTGCCATCCCGCTGTTCGTGTTCATGGGCATCATGCTGCAGCGCTCGAAAATCGCAGAAGACCTGCTGGTGACCATGGCCCAGCTGTTCGGCCCGATCCCGGGTGGCCTGGGTATTTCAGTAGTATTCGTGGGTGCGCTGCTTGCGGCCACTACCGGCATTCTCGGCGCGACGGTTGTGGCCATGGGCCTGATCTCGCTGCCAGTGATGATGCGCAACAATTATTCGCACTCGCTTGCCACCGGCACAATCGCGGCGTCCGGGACACTTGGGCAGATCATCCCGCCATCCATCGTCCTGATCATCCTGGCTGATCAGCTTGCCAGCGCAGTTGACCAGGCGGACACGGCGCGCAAGTCCCTGTACAAGGCAACCACGGGCGAGTTCTCGATGCCGTCAGAATTTGCCGTGACGTCCACCAGTGCAGGCGACATGTTCCTTGGCGCATTCGTACCGGGCCTGGTGCTGGTCGGATTGTACATGACGTTTATTCTGGTGCTGGCGTTGATACGGCCGAAAATGGCCCCGGCCGTGCCGCTGGAAGGCGGCTATGACCGCACCCTGATTGCCAAGGCGATGATCACGCTGGTGCCGCCGCTGGTGCTAATCTTCATCGTGCTCGGATCCATCATCGCCGGTGTTGCCACAGTGAACCAGGCCGGCGCCATTGGCGCTGCCGGTGCCTTGATCATGGCCGGTTACAGGCTCAAGGAAGGCCAGCCGCGGGCCTACTGGCCGGCCATCATGGCCATGGCTGCGGTTGTCTGCATTTTCGTGCTGTCGTCGCAGTTCAATATGAACGTGAAGAACATCCAGACCTCGACCGACGCCCTCGGCATTGGCCTTGGTGTGCTGGCGCTTGGTGCGCTGATCATGGCGCTCATATGGAGTGGCAAACGCGCTCTGCAGATCGACGACACGCTGCGCGGCGTGATGCTGGATACCGCCAAGACGACATCACTGGTATTCATCATCCTGCTTGGCGCGGCGATGTTGACGGCGGCATTCCGCGCGTTCGGGGGCGAGGAACTGGTGAAGGAGTTTCTGACCAGCCTGCCGGGCGGTTTCTGGGCGCAGTTCATTATCGTCATGGCGGTGATTTTCCTGCTCGGGTTCTTCCTCGACTTTATCGAGATCGCCGTGGTGGTGGTCCCGATCGTGTCACCGATCCTGCTGGCTGACCCGCAGGCCAACATCACCGCGGTATGGCTTGGTGTGATGATCGGCCTGAACATCCAGACCTCGTTCCTCACGCCGCCGTTCGGTTTTGCGCTGTTCTACCTGCGCGGTGTGGCACCTGCCGCGGTGAAAACCACATCGATCTACAAAGGCGTCGTGCCGTTTATCGGGCTGCAGCTGGTGGCGCTTGGCATTGTCGGATACGTGCCGAGCCTGGTGAACTACCTGCCGACCAGGTTGTCATTGCTGGGTGAACAGGCACCGCCGCCAATCAATCCGAAACTGCAGACCTGCATCGAGGAAACCGTATTCACAAGATTCCAGAGTGATGGCGACAGCATCAGGTCGGCTATAGCTGAAGCCAGAAACCTCAATGTATCCAACCTACCACCGAAGCTGGCAAAATCGTTTGGTGACAGCCTGGACAAGGCTGAAAACACCTTCAAGCTTCTGGATGATATCAAGGCAACTGAGGTGGAACTGAAACAGGCGGTTCCTGGCTATTCGCCATTGCACGTGAAAGTGCGCGAAATCCAGCGTGATATCCGCAAGGCGGAAGCGGAAGTGAAGAGCTTGCGCACCACATTAAGCCGGACCCGGGGTGATGAAGATGCAGCCAAGGCCGCACGTGAACGCCTACAGGCCAGAATTGACAAGGACATGGTTGAAGTAGAGCGTCTCAAGGCTGAGATACCGGCGGATTGGGAAGAGAAAAACAAGGCCTTCAAGATACTTTTGAACGCCGACAAAAAAGCCCGCACCACATACCGGCGCAATACCGATCAGTCCTACAAACCGGTGATCGAAATTGCCGAAATTCTTGAAACGTCAGATGCGCTGAGTGAACTGGCGCCGGATGTTGCAGAACTGGGCAAGCTGGCAGATGCCGGTGATGCCAAGGCGGCCGAGGCGGCAGCCAAGGCGCTGAACGTGAAGCTTGGATCAGTTGCCGGTACCAACGACATCAACAAGGCCTTGCGGCAGGTGTCGCGTCATGCCTCCAGATCGCCCGACAACGTGCCTGAGTTGAAGAACCTGGTGGTTGAAGCAAGCCGGATTTACGAAGACGAGGTGCGTTGGCGCTCAGCCGCCAAGGCGGACCTTTCCGACGGGCTGGGCAAGTACGAAGCAGCCATCCGGGACACTATCGGCCTGCGCTCGCTGAGACGCCTGCCGGAAGACACCGCGCTGAATGTCGCTGCCTGCATGTCGCATCACAGCGACGTTTCGCTGAGTTTCTGACGGGGGTCAAATGCACGCCAGTCAATTGTTCGATCTGTCCGGCGAGGTGGCGCTGGTCACGGGCGCGTCTTCCGGGCTGGGAGAACGGTTTGCGGAGGTGCTGGCAGCCCACGGGGCCAGCGTCGTGGTGGCGGCACGGCGTGCCGACCGGCTGGGGTCACTTGTTGAGCGAATAACGGCGGCCGGCGGAAAAGCCCTTGCGGTAGAGCTCGACGTTTCGGACCAAAGTGCGATTGCCGGCGCTTTCGACGCGGCTGAAACGGCCTTCGGCACTGCTACCGTACTGGTCAACAATGCTGGTGTCGCCGGCAACAAGGCGGTGTTTGACGTATCGCCGGAAGACTGGCGCAAAGTCATGTCGGTTAACCTCGACGGCGTATGGTTTGCGGCCCAGGAAGCGGCGCGCCGGATGAAGGATGCGGGCCGGCAGGGCAACATCATCAACATTGCCTCGGTGCTGTCGTTCAGGGCGGCGCGCACGGTTGCCGCCTATGCCGCATCTAAGGGTGCGGTGCTGCAACTGACGCGCAACCTGGCGCTGGAATTTGCGCGCTACGATATTCGCGTCAACAGTATCGCACCCGGGTATATCTTGACCGAGATCAACAAGGACTACTTTGAATCAGATGACAGTGCGCCGATGATCAAACGTATTCCCCAGCGCCGTATCGGTGATGTGTCGGATCTGGACGGCACGCTGCTGCTGCTGGCTTCAAACAAGGCGTCAGGATACATGACGGGGAGCACGGTTGTGGTCGATGGCGGGCATCTGCTGCCTGTCGACTGAACGCATACGATTTCAACGCCCGAAAGGCAGTATTATGGATTTCACAATCTCACCGGACCTCGACAAGCTCAGGCTGCGGGTGCGGGACTTCATCGCCGGCGAGGTGCTGCCGCTTGAAGAGGACAAGGACAATTACAACGAGTTTCAGAACATCCGTCTGTCATTGCTGAAGCCGTTGCGCGAGAAAGCCCGCAAGGAGGGTTTGTGGGCCCCGCAAATGCCGCGCGACCGCGGTGGGCTGGGTTTGCGGGTGGCCGAGTGGGCGGTTTTCTACGAAGAGGCCGCGCGCTCGATATTCGGGCCTGTCGTGCTGAACTGCCAGGCACCGGACGACGGCAACATGTCGGTGCTCAACAAGGCGCTGGCAAGCGATGAATTGAAGGACAAGTGGCTGCAGCCGATCATAGACGGTGATGTGCGGTCTTCCTTCGTGATGACGGAACCTGCACCGGGGTCCGGCTCCGACCCCGGCGGCATGATGCTGACCTCGGCCGAGCGCAGGAACGACCGCTACATCATATCCGGGCGCAAATGGTATATTTCGGGTGCCGCGGTTGCGTCCCATTTCATCCTGATGGCGCGCACGTCCGATGATCCGCGCAATGGTCTGTCAGCATTCCTGTTCCACAAGGATGATCCGGGGTGGCGCATTGTCCGGCGTATAGCAAATATGGGCCCGGACGAACACGGCGGTGTATGCGAGCTTGAATTTGACGGGCTTGAGATACCCATGGCCCACCGGCTGATGGAAGAAGGCGATGGCCTGAGGCTGACCCAGATGCGGCTCGGTCCGGCCCGGTTGACGCACTGCATGCGCTGGCTCGGCATGGCCAAGCGCTGCATGGAAATCGCCAACGAGTATGTTTCCGAACGCGAAGCGTTTGGCTCCAAGCTGGTTGAACGCGAATCCATCCAGATCATGATGGGTGACGTGGCGGCCGCGATACAGACGGGCAAGCTGCTGACCATGCATGCAGCCTGGCTAATCGACCAGGGCGACAAGGCACAACGCGAAGTGTCGATGGCGAAAATCCATGTCGCCGACACGCTGCACCAGGCGGCCGACACGGCTCTGCAGCTGATGGGCGCAAAGGGCTACTCTGAAGACAGTGTGGTCGAGTGGATCTACCGCTATGCCCGGTGTGCCAGGCTGGTGGATGGCGCTTCGGAGGTGCACAAGATGGTACTGTCGCGCCATTACCAGAAACGCGGCAATACGTTCTGGGACTGGCAGGTCGATAGTTAAAATTCTACCGGTCGGATTAAGCACTGCTTGGTAACGGTTGAAGTATTCTTATTGCAGGATTTCCAGAAGGGATTTTGCAGGAAGATGGTTCTTGGCCGGATGATAGATATTGTTCTTGCGGTGGCGGCGGCCACCTGGATTGCCGTTGCCGGCATGACAGGGGAGGTGCGCGCTGCTGCATACGACACGTCGCGCCTGGACAGGATGCCGGACTTTTCCCAGACCGACCGGCGATTGAAACTGCCTGGCGGCGGATCGCATTATTGTGTGCCGGTTGCCACGGCCAATGTGCTTGTCTGGCTGGCTGAACAGCGCGGATACAAGAACCTTTTGCCGATTCAGGGCCTGACCACCATCGAAAAGGTCGCGAGTGTCGCCACCGAACTGGGTAGCGACAGTCTGATGTCGACGGCGCCGAAGGGTGGCACAAACCTGCAGAAATTCGTTGACGGTCTGTCGGCTTTCATCAGGAAGTCCGGCTACCGCGCGTCGCTTGAAACGCACAGTCCGTGGCGCTTCCGCAATGTCACCCGCAATCACAAGGGCGCCCCCGACATGTTCAAGATCAGGACAGAGTTCGCGCGTGGGGCAGGGGTGTGGATTTCAGTCGGATTCTTCAAGGATGGCTCACGGCCCGGCGACCTGCGGCGCATCGGCGGGCATATGACCACAACGGCTGGTTTCGGAGTCAACAAGAACGGTGCAACCGATCGGGACGTGATTATCCTGCATGATCCTGACGACGGGTACAGGGCCAGCGTACAGCGCCGGTACCTGCATCCCGAGCGAATCCGCAATGCATCCCTGGTTGACAACAGCGGCAGGCAGATTGCCCGTCTCGACGGCTTTCTGGATGTGTCCGGCGCGTTCAACTTGCGCAAGGGTTACCGGGCCATACTGATGCACGTTTTCGTCCTGGATATGTGAGGGGGTGCAAACCCCTGTCAGCTGATCAGGCCAATGGCTGCGCCGAGTACTGCGCAGACGGCCAACGTCTTCGCCAAGCCGGCATGCAGCTTCAACAACATCACTGCCGACAACACAAACAACCCCACTGCCGCGATGTTAACGCTGGACCAGACCGGCCAGGTCATGGCCACCGGACCTGTCTCAATCCGCGTCAGGTCACCAAACAGCACGTGCAGGCCGAACCACAGGGCAAGGTTCGCAATGACGCCGACGACGCCAGCCGTAATGGCGCTGAGCGCACCTGACAGCCGTGGCATGTTGGCGAGGCGTTCGATGTAAGGAGCGCCTGCGAATATCCACAAGAAGCACGGCGCAAATGTCACCCACAGTGCCATCATTGCCGCGGCCAGTCCGCTGGTCACCGACCCCAGCAGGCCGGATGCGCGAAACCCCGCCATGTAGCCGACGAACTCAGTGACGAGGATCAAGGGCCCGGGCGTGGTTTCAGCCAGTCCCAGCCCGTCGATCATTTGCGGAGCCGTGAGCCAGCCGTGATGTTCGACCGCCTGCTGACCCATATAGGCCAGCACGGCGTAGGCGCCACCAAAGGTGACCACGGCCAGCTTGGAGAAGAACAGGCCTAACGTCACCAGCAAATGATCGGGATAAATGACCAGGGCGACAATGACAATCGGCGCAAACCAGATCACCAGCCAGATCGCAATGGTGCGCAGTGTCTGCACCAGTGGAACAGGCGTGACCTGCTGCAATGCAGTGTCGGGCGGGTTGCCTCTGGTCATCATGTAACCGGTGATACCGGCCACGGCGATCACGGCCGGGAACGGGATGTTGAACACGAACAGGGCAAGAAACGCCGCAATGGCGATCATCCAGTGCCAGGGCAGGTTCAGGGCGCGGCGTGAGACTTTCAGCAGGGCTTCCAGAACGATGGCCAGCACCGCTGCCTTGATGCCGAAGAAGACCGCCTCAACCAGGGGCAGCTTGCCGAGCAGTGAATACAAGACCGAAATCACCAGGACGACGGCGGCACCTGGCAGCACGAACAGCAGGCCGGCCATCAGGCCGCCGCGCACACCGTGCAGGCGCCAACCGGCATAGGTTGCGAGTTGCATGGCTTCGGGGCCAGGCAGCAACATGCAGAAATTCAGGGCCCGTAGATAGTCCTGCTCGCTCAACCACGGGCGCTGTTCCACCAGCTCTCGATGCATCAGGGCAATCTGTCCGGCCGGTCCACCGAAAGACAGGCAGCCGATGCGGGCAAACACACGCATGGCTTCGCTGAATGGTGTTGAAGGCGCATTTTTCATTGTCGTTGCCTCTCAATCTGCCATCGGTTGCCGGCCGCGGATTTCATTACCTGCCAGTTTTAGGCGGGCATAGAGCGCGTCGTAAACCGGAAAGCCGAGCCGCAACATGTCGTGATCAGATTTTCCCACAACCGCATTGCCCTGTATGACAGCCTGCACACCGGCTGTTTCAGGCGTTGGAACACTGCTGTCCCTGTCTGTGCCGCGCACCATGGTTGCCAGTTGGGCGAGAACCGGATCGTTCATGTCAAACTCGCGCAGCAGCATGTCAAAACTGCAAATCTCGCCATCCTGTTCGACAGCCGCGCCGGGTGTGCTGAAGGCAATACCTGAAAGCTCTTCTGCGATATCCAGCAGCCATTCTTGCTCGGCAAACTGAAAGACGGCATCCGGATCAATGAAGCGGGAGATCAGCCACGCACAGGCCACGCGGCCCATCGAGGGGTTGAGGCGCGTGGCCCAGATACCCGGCGCTGCATTGACCGGAGACAACCTGCTCTGGCCGAGCGTCGGCAGGCCGGCCTCGACCCAACCGTCCACGCCACCTGCCAGCGCACGGGCATTGTAGCCGTGCTGTCTGAGCAGTGCGGTGGCGATCTGCGAGACATTGTGACCATGCATGCAGTTCAGCACGATCAGCCTGTCACGCGGCAAACCACTGGCCCAGTCAGGCGCGGCAACATGGTTGCGCCAGCGGCTGCCGGGCAGAAACCTTGAGCCTGGTTCGATGGCAGCTGGTCGGCGCACGTCAAAAACACGAACCGGTTCGGCCGTTGCCAGCCGGTGCGAAAGATCATCAGCGGAAATAAAAAAGTCACCCATTTGCGGGTTCCCTCCATAACAGAGCGAACGGCGCTTGGGCGACATGCCTGACGGGGTGGCCAATTGAACCCCGTGCCTTGAAACTAGATGATCGCCTGCCTTGCGGCAAGTGATTTCATCAGGTGGAGCAGGTGCTTGCCGAAGGCCGGGCTTTGGCACAGACTGGGCAATAATCCATAGGCCAGGTCGGCGTTTGCTGTTCCACTGATGCCCTTTCGGACTTGTAATGAAAGTTGATTTGACGGCCAGCTGGAAAATATGTCAGCATTACTGACCTTTTCGAATTATACGGAGTATGAGTAATGGCACTGAAGCCGGTAAAACTCGACGACAAATTCGACCTTTCGAAATCACATGTGTTCATGACCGGGACCCAGGCCATCGTGCGACTGACGCTGATGCAGCGCGCCCGCGATGAGCGCGACGGGCTGAACACAGCAGGCTATGTCACGGGCTATCGCGGTTCGCCGGTCGGCGGCCTTGACCAGCAGTTCATGCGGTCGGTGAAGTATACAGAGCCCGCCACTGTTCGCTTTGAACCTGGGATCAACGAGGATCTGGCAGCAACCGCGATCTGGGGTTCCCAGCAGGCTGAAATGCGTGGCGAGGGTGCATATGACGGGGTGTTTTCCATCTGGTATGGCAAAGGACCCGGCGTTGACCGCACCGGTGATGTGCTGCGCCATGCCAACTCCGCAGGCTCTTCAAAGCATGGTGGCGTGCTGGCGCTGATGGGCGACGATCACGGTGCTGAAAGTTCGACCATACCGCACCAGTCCGAATTTGCCATGATGGATGCGATGATCCCGGTCCTGCATCCGGCCGGCCTGCAGGAAATCCTTGATTACGGCATCTACGGTTTTGCCCTGTCGCGCTATTCCGGCTGCTGGGTCGGTCTCAAATGCGTGCATGACAATATTGAATCGGCCGGTATTGCAGATGGCTCGGTTGATCGCATCAAGATCAATCTGCCGAAAGATTTCAAGATGCCCGAAGGTGGGCTGAACATCCGTCCGTCCGATGACCGGTTCGAACAGGAATACCGGCTGCACAACCACAAGCGTTATGCCGCGGTTGCGTTTGCACGGGCCAACAAGCTCGACAAGATCATCCTGTCCGGCGGCAAGGCGCCGAAAATCGGTATTGTGTCAACCGGCAAGAGTTACCTTGACGTGCGCCAGGCGCTTGATGATCTCGGCATTGACGAGGTCGCATCGTCGAGACTCGGCCTGCGGCTGTTGAAGGTGGCCATGGTGTGGCCTCTGGACCCGCAGATCGTGGACGATTTTACCAAGGGTCTCGACCTGGTCATCGTGGTTGAGGAAAAGCGCTCGTTGCTGGAAAGCCAGCTTCGTGAACAACTTTGCAATGATGCGGCTGCGCCGATCGTAATCGGCAAGAAGGATGAAAAGGGAAACACCCTGTTTCCGGCCTGGGGCACGCTTGAACCCAACCAGATCGCCATCGCAATTGCCGACCGGCTTCTGAAGAAACGCAAATCGAAACCGGTGGAAGAGCGTCTTGGCATCATCAAGGCTTCCATGGCAAAGGTCTCCAACTCACCGAACCTTGCCGAGCGCATTCCGTACTTCTGTTCGGGCTGTCCCCACAACTCATCCACCGTGCTGCCGGACGGCGGTCGCGGCTATGCCGGCATCGGTTGTCACTGGATGGTGCAGTATATTCCAGAGCGCAATACCGAAGGCGCCACCCACATGGGCGGCGAGGGCGCCAACTGGATCGGCGAGGCGCCGTTTTCGACCCGCAAGCATGTATTCCAGAACCTGGGTGACGGCACCTACAATCATTCCGGGCTGATGGCCATCAGGGCCGCCGTCGCGTCCGGCGTTAACATGACCTACAAGATTCTGTTCAACGACGCGGTCGCCATGACCGGCGGGCAGACCCATGAAGGCGGGTTGACCGTGCCTCAAATTGCCCAGCAGGTGAGGGCGGAAGGCGTTGACCGCATTGCCATCGTGACCGACGAGCCATGGAAATATCCGTCAAATGCAGGTTTCCCGGACCGGGTCAGCGTGCATCATCGTTCTGAACTGCAGACGGTGCAGAAAGAGATGATGGAGGTGCCGGGTATTTCCAGCATCATTTACGACCAGACCTGCGCCGCGGAAAAACGCCGGCGGCGCAAGCGCGGCACGTTCCCCGATCCGGACCGGCGCGTGTTTATCAACGAACTGGTTTGCGAAGGCTGCGGCGACTGCGGTGTGCAGTCGAACTGTGTGGCGATCGCGCCGAAGGAAACCGAATTTGGCCGCAAGCGACAGATTGACCAGTCGGCCTGCAACAAGGACTTTTCCTGCCTGAAAGGGTTCTGTCCTAGTTTTGTCACCATCGAAGGCGGCGAACTGGTCAAGGGTGTGACCAACCCGGTCAACACCGAGGGGACACCGTTCCCGGTGCTGCCGGCTCCTGAACAGCTCACGCTTGATGAGCCTTGGGCGATGATGATCACCGGGATCGGCGGGACCGGCGTCGTCACCATCGGCCACCTGATCGGCATGGCGGCAAATCTGGACGGCAAGGGTGTTGCCATGATCGACATGGCGGGCCTGTCGCAGAAAAACGGTGCTGTGGTCACACACCTGAAACTGGCGCGGACGCAAGACGAAATCGCGTCGATCCGCATAGCCGCCGGCGGTGCCGATGTGCTGCTGGGCTGCGACATTGTCACGTCTGCGTCGGAACGGATCCTGTCCGGTGCATCGCGTGCACGCACCCATGCCATCGTAAATTCCTATGAAGTGATGCCGGCGCAGTTTACCCGGGATGCGGATTTTAATCTGCCGGGTTCCCAGATGCAGGTGCAGATCGAAGCGCGCACGAAACAGGGGGCCAGTGAATTCATTGACGCCACCCGCATCGCTACCGCCTTGCTGGGAGACTCCATTGCCTCCAACCTGTTCACGCTTGGATATGCCTGGCAGAAGGGCCTGGTTCCGGTGTCCGAAGCGGCTATCAACCGCGCCATCGAACTCAATGGTGTCGCCATCAAGATGAACCAACAGGCGTTCCTGTGGGGCCGGCGGGCAGCTCACGATCTGCCGGCGGTGGAAGCCGTGCTGTCCGCGGGAACCAGACAGGCCGAAGAACAACCGAGAACGCTGGATGAAGAGATCAAGCGGCGCGAGGAGTTTTTGACTGCCTACCAGAACGCGGCCTATGCAGGCACCTACAGGCGCCTTGTCGACGATGTCAGGTCGCGTGAGACAAAGGTGGTCAAGGGATCTGAAAAACTGACCGCCGCGGTGGCGCGCTACCTGTTCAAGCTAATGGCCTACAAGGATGAGTATGAAGTCGCCCGGCTTTACACCGATGGCTCTTTTGCCAAGTCCGTCGCGGCCAGGTTCAAGGGTGATTATGAAATTCGCCATCACCTGGCGCCGCCGCTGCTGGCAAAACGCGATGCGGAGACCGGTCACCTGCTGAAGCAGGAATATGGTCCGTGGATGATGCAGGCGTTTGCCGTGCTGGCAAAGCTGAAAAGGCTGCGCGGCACGGCGCTTGATCCGTTCGGCCGGACGGCCGAGCGCCGCATGGAGCGGCAGTTGATCACGGACTACCGCGACACGCTGTCCGTGGTACTGTCGGGCCTCAAGCCGGCCAACCTGGGGCTGGCGGTCGAGATTGCCTCGGTGCCGGAGGACATTCGCGGATACGGGCATGTGAAAGAACGCCATGTTGCCGAAGCGAAAGCAAATGAAGCCACGCTGCTTGACGCCTACAAGGCCGGCAAGTCACGGGCACCGGTGTTTATGGCCGCCGAGTAAAGCAAGCGCCATGGCCACGGACCTGTCATGACCCCTGATGAACTGGCTGAAATTGCAGTCTGGGCCGGCGAACTGACGCCGGATGAACTGGCCTATGCCGCGCCTGGCGTCAGGATGAAATCCTTTGAACGTGGTCAGCACGTGGCGCACTTTTCTGACCGGGTTGACGCATGGCATGGCGTTATCAGCGGGGTCCTGCGTATAGGTCATGTGTCGGATACCGGCCAGGTGGCCGGCGTATCGGCCATTCTCGGTGGCGGCTGGTTTGGCGAGGGCTCGATCATCAAAAACGAGCCGCGGCGCTATGATGTTGCCGCGGTAACCGATGCCGACATTGCAATCATGCGCGGTGACACGTTCCGCTGGCTTTATTCCAACTCCGTCGGCTTCAACAGGTTCCTGGTGCAATTGCTCAATGAGCGGCTGGGTCAGTTTATTGCCATTGTCAGCCGGGACCGGACCAGTATTGCGGTGGTTCGGCTGGCCCATACGATTGCGGCGATGTACAATCCGGTGCTGTTTCCACGCACGCCGCTGGAAATTGAAATGTCGCAGGAGGATCTGGGACTGTTTACCGGTATTTCGCGGCAAATCACCAACAAGTCGCTACATCAACTTGCCGATGACGGCCTGATCAGGCTGATGCCGAACGGCCTGAAGGTGCTGGATGTCGAGGGATTGAAAGACTATAGCGGGTGATTGGAGCATCACCGAGACCCAGTCTGAGATCACAGAACACAAGAATATGGTCTGTCTGTCAACTCTGTACTGGTGCACAGCATTTTTTTTGGGCACACTCGCCTCCAATCGTCGGCATTAAGACCGGTAACTGGAAGTGATCAAGTAGCTTGCTGAGGGCTGCCTGTCAGGGTGGAAACAATACATGACTGCTGAAGCGCATGACGCGTCGGTGCACGACACAATTCCAAAACTGTTATTGCGAAACGCCAAAATCCGAGGCGCACGTCCGGCCATGCGTGAGAAGGATTTGGGAATCTGGCAAACCTGGAGCTGGGTCGACACGCTGGCGGAGATTCGCGACCTGGCGCTGGGGCTTCGGGTGCTTGGCCTGAAACGGGGCGACCGAGTGGCCATTGTTGGCGACAACCGGCCAAGGCTGTACTGGGCCATATGCGCGGCCCAGTCGCTCGGCGCGGTGCCGGTGCCGGTGTACCAGGACTCCGTGGCTGAAGAGATGGGCTATGTGCTGGATCATGCCGGCGTCAAGTTCGCCGTCGTGGAAAACCAGGAACAGGTCGACAAGCTGCTGGAAATCCGTGAAACCTACAAGGACCTCAAGGAAATCGTGTTCGATGAAGAACGCGGCCTGCAGAACTATGATGTCGATGGTGTGCGCTCGTATGAGGCGGTGCAGCAACTGGGCCGGGACAACGGCGAAAACGAAGACGTGTGGCGTAGCGAGATTGCCAAGGGCAAGGCCGGCGACACGGCGATTATCCTTTATACTTCAGGAACGACCGGCCGCCCCAAAGGCGTGGTGCTGACCCAGGGCGCGTGTGTGTGGGCCGCTGACACGGCGGAGGAATTCGACAACCTAAGCGAGAAGGACGAGGTGATTGCGTACCTGCCCATGGCGTGGGTTGGCGATCATATCTTTTCCTATGCACAGTCCTACGTATCCGGATATTGCGTGAATTGTCCAGAAAGCCCAGAAACCGTCATTGATGACCGGCGCGAAGTCGGCACAACCTATGCATTTGCACCGCCGAGGATCTACGAAAACCTGATCACCCACACCACGGTGTCCATGGAAGACGCCAGTGCGCTGAAAAAGAAAATGTTCGAGTATTTCCTGGGCGTGGCGCGGGAGTATGGCGAAGATATTCTCAACGGCAAACCGGTACCGCTCATGGCCAGGCTGAAATACTGGCTCGGCAACCTGATGGTATACGGGCCGCTGAAAAACCGTTACGGGCTCAGCAAGGTGCGCATCGGATATACCGCGGGTGAAGCGATCGGGCCCGAGATTTTCAAGTATTACCGGGCGCTGGGGATCAACCTGAAGCAGCTCTACGGACAGACCGAAGCAGCGGTCTATATCACAGGCCAGCCGGACGGTGAGATTTATGCCGATACGGTTGGTACCCCCATGGGCGGGGTGGAAATCAAGGTCGCTGACAGCGGTGAGGTCATGTACCGCTCACCGGGGGTGTTCACCGAGTACTACAAGAACAAGGATGCAACGGCTGACACCAAGACCGCGGACGGTTGGGTGCATTCCGGCGATGCCGGCTTCATCGATGACAACGGTCACCTGAAGATTATCGACAGGGCAAAGGACGTAGGCCATCTTAATGACGGTACGCTGTTCCCGCCGAAATATATCGAGAACAAGCTGAAGTTCTTCCCCAACATCAAGGAGGCGGTGGCATTCGGTGATGGCCGTGACACGGTAACGGCATTCATCAATATCGACCTGACATCGGTGGGATCGTGGGCAGAACGCAATAACGTCGTCTATGCCAGCTACCAGGAACTGGCGGGTCACCCTGATGTTTACAAGATGATTGAAGAGCACGTCGATGCAGTGAACCGGGAATTGTCGCAGGAAGAGCGTGTTGCCGGTGCGCAGATTTCGCGTTTCTTGATCCTGCACAAGGAACTGGATCCCGATGACGGCGAGATTACCCGCACGGCAAAGGTGCGCCGCTCGCTGGTCAATGAACGCTATGCGGTGCTGATCGATGCGCTGTATGACCCGGCCAAGAAGCGCCAGAAGATCAAGACAGAGGTTACCTTCGAAGACGGCAGACGCGGCACCATCGAGGGCGATGTGGAAATCAGGGACATGAAACCGCATGCCATCGACCGGGCGAGCTTCAAGGAGGCTGCAGAATGAATGTGGCGGTGAAACCGGCTGAGACGGGCGGCGAGAGAGCGAACGCGCCGGACGTCATGCTTGATATCCGCAACGTATCATTGTCGTTCGGTGGTGTGCACGCCATCAAGGATGTGAGCTTCAACATCAACCAGGGGGAAATCCGCGCGATCATCGGCCCGAACGGGGCCGGCAAGACCTCGATGCTGAATGTCATCAACGGCTTTTATCATCCGCAGGTTGGTGAGATCACCTTCAAGGGTGAAACCCGCACGCAGATGCGGCCTTACGTTGCCGCGACCCAGGGAATTGCCCGCACGTTCCAGAACGTGGCGCTGTTTCGCGGCATGTCGACGCTCGACAACATCATGTCAGGGCGCACGCTGAAAATGCACAAGAACTTCTTCTGGCAGATGTTGCGCTTCGGGCCGGCCATGCAGGAAGAGATTGAGCACCGCGAGCGGGTTGAGGAAATCATTGACTTCCTGGAAATCCAGCACATCAGGCGGACGCCGGTTGGCCGGCTGCCGTACGGATTGCAGAAACGGGTTGAGTTGGCGCGTGCGCTGGCCATGGAGCCTGAGCTGCTGCTGCTGGACGAGCCGATGGCCGGCATGAACCTTGAAGAAAAAGAAGACATGTCGCGCTTCATTCTCGATGTGAACGATCAGTTCGGCACGACGATCGCGCTGATCGAGCACGATATGGGCGTGGTGATGGATCTGTCGACACGGGTGGTGGTGCTGGATCACGGCGAAAAGATTGCCGACGGCACACCGGCGGAGGTCAGTTCCAACCAGGATGTGATCGATGCCTATCTCGGCGTAGCGCACTGACAGATCAGGGGAACAGGCAATAATGGATATTCTTTACAACATTCTGATCGACCCGTTTGTGCAGATGGGATCTGCGCCGGATTTCTTCCTGCAGGTCCTGTGGTCGGGGTTTGTGGCGGGAACGCTGTACTCGCTGATAGCGCTGGGTTTCGTGCTGATTTTCAAGGCGTCGGGTGTGTTCAACTTTGCCCAGGGCATCATGGTGGTGTTCGCCGCGCTGACCCTGGTCGGCCTGTACCAGGCTGGCGTGCCGGCGTGGATTGCGCTGATCCTGACCATCGGGGCGATGTTTGCGCTGGCCTGGCTGGTCGAGCGCATCGTGCTGCGCAACCTGGTGAACCAGGAGGAAATCATCCTGTTCATGGCCACCATCGGGCTGAACTATTTCCTGATCGGGTTCGGTGAGTACGTGTTCGGCGGCGAGCCGAAACCGATGATCGCCGCGGAGCTGGGTTTGCCGACGGGATCGACGACATTCGAACCGTTCGGCGGCATCGTCATTATCGAACATCTCGACGTGGCCGCTGTGATTATGGCGATAGTTCTGGTGACGGCGCTGGCGATCTTTTTCAACAAGACCCGCATCGGCCGCGCCCTGCGTGCAGTGGCCGATGACCACCAGGCGGCCCTGTCTGTGGGCATTTCGCTCAACCAGATCTGGGTAATCGTTTGGTTCGCAGCCGGCATCGTGGCGCTGGCAACCGGCATCATGTGGGGGGCCAAGTCAGATGTGTCGTTTGCGTTGCAGATTGTTGCGTTGAAAGCCCTGCCGGTCCTGATCATCGGCGGTTTCACCTCAATACCCGGTGCCATCATCGGCGGCCTGGTGATCGGCTTCGGCGAGAAGCTGTTCGAAATTTACTGGGGCGGGCTTCTGGGCAGCGGTGTCGAAGGCTGGTTTGCATATGTGATTGCGTTGATCTTCCTGCTGTTCCGGCCGCAGGGGTTGTTCGGCGAAAAAATAATCGAACGGATTTAGCGCGAGGCTGGGTACAAGAAAATGTTTTATCGTGAAGTAGGCCAGTTCAAGACCAACTACGCCGCCGACAGCCAGGTGTTTCCGATCCTGCAGGACAAGATCGGCATCATCGCCATGCTGGTGATTGCCTATCTGGTGATACCGATGGCCGGAAATGATTTCTTCATCACCACGGTGATGATCCCGTTCCTGGTGTTTTCACTGGCTACTATCGGCCTGAACATCCTGGTCGGCTATACCGGGCAATTGTCGCTGGGTACCGGCGCCTTCATGGGGGTAGGGGCGTATTCCTGTTACAAGCTGACCACCATCTTTCCCGATGTGAACATCATCATCATGGTGCTGTTGTCCGGGTTCTTTGCTGCTGGCGTAGGTATTATTTTCGGCCTGCCGTCGCTGCGTATCAAGGGTTTCTATCTGGCGGTTACCACCCTGGCAGCCCAGTTCTTCCTGGAATGGGCCTTTATCCGGATACCGTGGCTGTACAATTACAACGATTCTGGTGCGATCGAGGTTCCGCAGCGCGAGGGCTTCGGGGTCGTGCTGACAGGCGCTGCTGCTCAACCGGTCACCCGCTATCTGGTGGTGCTGACAATCGTGCTGGTCATGACCTGGATTGCGTCCAACATCATACGTGGCCGCATCGGTCGGTCCTGGATGATGATCCGCGACATGGATATCGCTGCTGAACTGATGGGCGTTCGCCCGCTTTATGCGAAGCTGTCGGCTTTTGCGGTGTCATCATTTTATTGCGGTGTTGCAGGGGCCATGTTCGTTTTCTTCTGGCTTGGTGCGGCCGAGGTTGAAAGCTTCGACATCAACCATTCGTTCCTGTTTCTGTTCATGGCAATCATCGGTGGCCTGGGTTCGCTGATCGGATGTTTCATGGGCGCCGCTTTCATCTGGATTCTGCCGATCATTATCCGCGCGTTGCCCGGTGTGCTGGGGCTGGACATTAACGCTGCAACCGTCGAGCACATCAACTTCATGATTATTGGTGGTATGATCATCTTTTTCCTGATCGTTGAACCACACGGACTTGCAAGACTGTGGCAGATTGCAAAAGAGAAACTCAGGACGTGGCCGTTCCCCTACTCCTGATCTAAGAGATGAGGCATTTTTTTGGGAGCAAGAAACCGAAGGGTCGTCAATCCGGGAGTAAGGATCTGATGACGCAAACTTTAGCAAGAGCAACCGGATCCACGACGGGACGGTATTCAGGGAGGAAACCAATGAAGAAGCTTTTGATGACTGGTGTAGCCTTTGCCACCTTGGCAGGTGCTACATTTACCACTGCGCCGGTAGCGCAGGCCGAAGACACGATGTTCGTGCCTTCACTGAGCTATCGCACCGGACCTTTCGCCAGTGGTGGTACACCATTGGCAAACGGTTATGCCGACTATTTCAACATGCTGAACGCCCGCGATGGCGGCATCGGCGGCGTCAAGATAGTCGTTGAAGAATGCGAAACCGGCTACAATGCCCAGAAGGGTGTTGAGTGTTACGAGTCCACCAAGGGCAAGGGTGCTCTGGTGTACAACCCATATTCAACCGGTATTACGCTGCAGCTCATTCCAAAGGCGCCGGTTGACAAGATTCCAGTGCTCTCCATGGGCTATGGCCTGTCGGCAGCCGCTATCGGCGAGAAGTTCCCATGGACCTTCACCTATCCGACAAGCTACTGGAGCCAGCTGTCATCGATCCTCAAATACATCGATGCCAATGGTGGTCTGAAAGGCAAGAAAATCGGCTTCATCTATCTTGATGTTGGATACGGCAAGGAGCCTATTCCGCTGCTTGAACAGTTGGCCAAGGATCAGGGCTTCACGGTTGCGAAATTCCCGGTTGGCGTAAAGGAAATGCAGAACCAGGGTTCACAATGGCTGAACGTCCGCAAGGAACGTCCTGACTACATGATCATGTGGGGTTGGGGCGCGATGAACGCCACAGCCGTCAAGGAAGCTGCCAAGATCAAGTATCCGCTGGATCAGTTCATCGGTAACTGGTGGTCAGGCGCGCATGCGGACCTGCGGTCGGTCGGTGAAGCTGGCAAGGGTTACAAGTCGGCCAACTTCTCCGGTATCGGCACCGATTTCCCGGCACTTCAGGACGTGATCAAGCATGTCGTCGACAAGGGTGGCAGCCAGGTGGCCAGCAAGGACCTGGTTGGCGACGTCTTGTACAACCGCGGCCTGTTCAACTCCGTACTGATTGCCGAAGGTATTCGCGCCGCCCAGGCCAAGACCGGCAAGAAAGTCATTACAGGCGCAGACCTGCGTGACGGATTTGAAAACTTTGACCTTTCTGAAGCCCGTTTGAAGGAAATCGGACTGGAAGGCTTCACCGCTCCGATCAAGGGGTCGTGCAAGGACCATGAAGGTGCTGGTTCGGTGTTCATCCAGCAGTGGGACGGCAAGGACTGGGTGAAGATCTCAGATCCGATCGCGCCGGACACGGCTGTTGTACGGCCGCTCCTGGAAGCTGCAGCAGACAAGTATCTGTCTGACAAACCTGAGTGGAAAACCCAGACCTGCAACTGATTTGTGTAAAAGCAAATCAGTGATTTCGCGATAGTACCCCGCCTGCCCAACCCGGGCAGGCGGGGCTGATCCCCCCGGTATCCAACTGAGAGCGTTTGCCCATGGCCGAGACCCTTGCAGCCCAAGACACTGAAGCAGAACCTGAAAAACCGGTTCTGTCGATCAACAATATCGAGGTGATCTATAACCATGTTATTCTGGTGCTGAAGGGGGTGTCGCTTGATGTGCCGCTTGGCGGCATCACGGCATTGCTGGGTGCAAACGGTGCCGGCAAGACCACGACCTTGAAAGCAGTCTCGAACCTTTTGCGTGCAGAGCGCGGTGACGTGACCAAGGGAACCATCGAGTTCAAGGGCGAACGGATAGACCAGCTTACACCTAACGAGATGGTGAAACGCGGCTGTATCCAGGTGATGGAAGGCCGTCATTGCTTTGAACACCTGACCATTGAAGACAATCTCCTGGCTGGCGCATTTACCCGCCGCGATGGCCGCGCCGCAATCGCTGAAGACCTGGAGATGGTCTATAATTACTTTCCACGGCTGCGTGAGCGCCGCACCTCGCAAGCCGGATATACCTCTGGTGGCGAGCAGCAGATGTGTGCCATCGGCCGTGCACTGATGTCGCGCCCGACGACCATTCTGCTGGATGAACCTTCCATGGGGCTGGCACCGCAGTTGGTGGAGGAGATCTTCGAGATCGTCAAAAAACTGAATGAAAATGAAGGTGTGTCCTTCCTGCTCGCCGAGCAGAACACCAACATTGCGCTGCGCTATGCCAAGTATGGCTACATTCTTGAGAACGGCCGTGTCGTGCTCGACGGGGAGGCGTCTGCCCTGCGCGACAATGAAGACGTGAAGGAATTCTATCTTGGCGTGTCGGGTGAGAACCGGCGCTCGTTCAAGAACGTCAAGGCTTACAAGCGGCGCAAGCGCTGGCTGGCCTGAGTACCGGGGCGAAGATCTCGCCCTGCACAGTTTGGAACTGACATTATGACTTCGTATTTTGATGAGCTGGAAACGCGCAGGATTGATGAGCGCGAGACACAGTTGTTTGCAGACCTGCCGGCGCAGATCGTATATGCGATGAGCGCGCCCGGCTGGAAGCGTTACCTTGCAGGCGTGCAGCCGTCGCGGATTACCGGCCGACAGGCACTGGCGGAGTTGCCGGTGCTGCGCAAGACCGACCTGAAAGACCTGCAGGCGGCCGAGCCGCCGTTCGGCGGTTTTACGCCGGGGGGACCGGAAACCTGGGGCCGGGTTTTCATGTCGCCGGGACCGATTTTTGAACCCATGGGTCTTGCTGCCGACCCGTGGCGCGGTGCCCGTGCGCTGTTTGCTGCCGGCTTCAGGCCAGGTGACATGGTGCACAATTGCTTCGCCTACCATCTGACGCCGGGTGGTTTTATCCTCGATGAGGGCGCCCGGGCGCTGGGCTGTTCCGTCATCCCCGCCGGTATCGGCAACACGGAATTGCAGATGGACAATATCGAGGCGCTGAAACCGGTTGGCTTCACCGGCACGCCGGACTTCCTGAAAATCCTGCAGGACAAGGCCGCCGACGCCGGTCGCGACGTATCCTCCATCAAGCGGGCGCTGGTGTCGGGCGGTGCGCTGTTCCCGAGCCTGCGCGAGGAATATGCCAGCCGCGGGGTCAGCGTGCTGCAATGTTATGCGACGGCCGATGTCGGCGTCATCGCCTATGAGAGCGAGGCGATGGAAGGCATGATTGTCGATGAAGGCGTGATCCTTGAGATTGTGCGCCCGGGCACCAATGAGCCGGTCGCCGAAGGCGAGGTTGGTGAGGTGGTGGTTACCAACTTCAACAAGACCTACCCGATGATCCGCTTCGGTACCGGCGACCTGTCTGCAATTCTGCCGGGTGCCAGCCCGTGCGGACGGACCAACCAGCGTATCAAGGGCTGGATGGGCCGGGCCGACCAGACCACGAAGGTCAAAGGCATGTTCGTGCACCCTTCACAGGTTGCCGACATCGGCAAGGCCCATCCGGAACTTGGCAAACTGCGCCTTGTCGTCGGGCGCAGCAACGAACAGGATACCTTGGTGTTGAAGGCTGAATGCGGAGATTCGGCAGACGGCCTGGCCGACGCGGTCGCCCGGACCATGCAAAAGATCTGCAAGATGCGTGGACAGGTTGAACTGGTTGCCGTAGGTAGTCTGGAAAATGACGGAAAGGTGATTTCGGACGAGCGTCCTGCTGCTGCCTGATCTGTTAGCTGATAGGATCCGTACGCTTAAGGCGTTATCCAGAACACCAGGACTACCATGCCGGACACCTCCAACCATCGCTCGTTTGCACTGCCTGCCGACCATCCGCCGGTCGTGGGCGGCAAGATCGGTATCCTGATCATGAATTTGGGGACGCCGGAGGCCACCAGCTACTGGCCTATGCGGCGCTATCTGAAAGAGTTCCTGTCCGACCCGCGGGTGATCGAGACCAACCGGGCGTTATGGTGGGTTATCCTCAATGGTATCGTCCTGACATTCCGGCCCGGCAAGTCCGGCCATGCCTATGAGCAGATCTGGAACAAGGAGCGCAATGAGTCTCCGCTGAAAACGATTACCCGGTCGCAATCAGAACAATTGAGCGCGCTGTACTCCGGCAATCAGGAAATCGTTGTCGACTGGGCCATGCGCTATGGCCTGCCGCCGGTAAAGGAGCGTATCGAGCACCTGAAAAGCTTAGGCTGTGACAAGGTCGTGCTGTTTCCGCTGTACCCGCAATATTCGGCGACCACGACCGCAACCGCGCTCGACAAGAGCTATGATGCACTGAAGCAGATGCGGTGGCAGCCGGCGATTCGCACGGTGCCGCCCTATCATGACGATCCTGCCTACATTGATGCCCTTGCCGCCAGCCTGAAGGCGCACCTGAAATCCATCGACTACAAGCCGGACGTGGTGGTGGCGTCGTTTCATGGGCTGCCGAAGTCATACCTGATGCGCGGCGATCCCTATCACTGCCATTGCCAGAAGACGGCGCGGCTGCTGCGCGAAAAGATGGGCATGAAGGAAGGCGAACTGATCATAACCTTCCAGTCCCGGTTCGGCACCGAGGAGTGGCTGCAGCCCTATACCGACCAGACGATCGAAGAACTGGCGAAGCAGGGCGTCGGGAACGTGGTCGTCATCACGCCGGGGTTTTCATCCGATTGTGTTGAAACGCTTGAGGAAATCGCCATCGGGGTGAAGGAAACGTTCATGGAGAACGGCGGCAAGAACTTCTCGGTGGCACCATGTCTCAATGACAGTACGGCTTCGATCAGGATGCTCAAGCAGCTGATTGACCGGGAGCTGGCCGGCTGGGTTTAACTCCGCCCCACGTTATTGTCTCTGCAAGCTAGCGAATCAAAGTAGTTTTTAACCAATTTCGGCCATTGTGCCGCGAAATGGCAGACGGATGCGTCTTTGCAGATAAGGATTGGTTTCATGCTTGAAGGTTTCAGTGTTTTCGTTCTGGTGCTGCTTGCACTGGCGGTCATCACCCTGTTCAAGGCGATTACAACCGTGCCGCAGGGTTTTGAATACACGGTTGAACGGTTTGGCCGCTATGTCAAAACGCTTGGTCCGGGCCTCGGCATTATACTGCCGTTCGTCGACCGTATCGGTTCCAGAATGAACATGATGGAACAGGTGCTTGAAGTGCCGAGCCAGGAGGTCATCACCAAAGATAACGCCATGGTACAGGTCGACGGTGTGGCCTTCTTTCAGGTACTGGATGCGGCCAGGGCGACTTATGAAGTCAACCGGCTGGAAAACGCCATTCTCAACATCACCATGACCAATATCCGTACAGTCATGGGCTCGATGGATCTGGATAATCTGCTGTCGCAACGTGACGACATCAACCATGCCATTCTGGGTGTGGTCGACCAGGCGACCTCGCCATGGGGCGTGAAGATGACCCGGATCGAAATCAAGGACATCAACCCGCCGCGTGACCTGGTTGATTCCATGGCGCGGCAGATGAAGGCAGAACGCGACAAGCGCGCCGCCATCCTCGAAGCCCAGGGTGCGCGTGAATCGGCCATCCTGAAAGCGGAAGGCGAGAAACAGGCGATCATGCTGGACGCCGAAGGCAGACGCGAAGCGGCTTTCCGGGATGCCGAGGCGCGCGAGCGCGGGGCTGAAGCGGAAGCAAATGCCACGCGCATGGTGTCGGTCGCCATTGCCGAAGGCGATGTTCAGGCGGTAAACTACTTCGTTGCCAACAACTACATCACCGCGCTGGAGAGCATCGCCAAATCACCGAACCAGAAATTGCTGATGCTGCCGGTTGAGGCATCCAGTGTTATCGGGTCGATTGCGGGTGTTGCCGAAATTGCCAAGGAAGCGTTCGGTGACGGCGGTGGTGGCACAAGGCGGGGCGCCAGCGTGCCGAAAGTGAAGCAATAGGAGTAACAGCGAATGGCTGAAATTCTGGGCATTTTTGGAGACTGGACCTGGTGGATCATTGGCGGTTTGCTATTGGTCAGCGAACTGGTTGCCACCAACATTGTTCTGGTCTGGTTTGGTCTGGCTGCCTTGAGTGTCGGCTTGGCTGACCTGTTTCTGGGCCTCAGCTGGCAGATGGAAATCGTTCTGTTTGTCGTGCTTTCGGTGATCTACCTGCTGCTTGGACGGCGCTATATGAAAACGCGGGCCACGGATGAGGTGAACCTGCCCTATCTGAACCAGCGCGTGAACGCATTTGTCGGGCGCACCGCGGTATTGCACGAGCCAATAGTGAACGGTGAAGGCCAAGTGCGCATGGATGACGCCTTGTGGCGCGTCACCGGCACCGATGCGCCCGCAGGTTCCAGAGTGCTTATTACCGGTGGCTCCGACATGGTGCTGGAAACCGAACCTGCGTGACGACGCCTGCGCACCAACAGACCACGGCAATCATTGGCTTGCGGCATTTGGGATGCAAGCCTAGAGTTGAGCCCAGTCAGCCTA
This sequence comes from Anderseniella sp., assembly GCA_051010195.1. Classification (GTDB taxonomy): domain Bacteria; phylum Pseudomonadota; class Alphaproteobacteria; order Rhizobiales; family Aestuariivirgaceae; genus Anderseniella. The sequence goes on from JBPCVV010000304.1 coordinate 28,362, forward strand.
AGAGATAGCTTATTTCAGTGCTATTTTCATTGCGCCTGCGCAAGATGATACTCTCACCTGTATTTTCCATACGAGGCTTTGCCCCCAATTGTCCGGACGGAAAGCAGACATATGACGGGATTGCCCAAAGGATATTGCGTCAGGCCATGGATCTCCATGCACGCAAGTACGGGAGGTGATATTGCGCCGTGTTGTGAATTCGATGGCAGCGTTGCGAACCTGAGGGATCGTAGTTTGTCGGAAGTCTGGACATCCGACGAATGGGCCGAAATTCGCCGCAAGTTCGCAACTGGCGAAACGGTTGCGGAGTGTTGGAAGTGCTATGATCGGGAACGAAATGAAGGATCGAGCGCGAGGTTAACTGCGAACCGGCGCCATGCAGACTGGTGCAGCGCCTTTGCGAAAGCTGAAGATCTTCTTGCAGCCTCGCCCAGACACCCCATCACATATGATCTGCGGCCTTCAAACCTGTGTAATCTGAGCTGCAGAACCTGCTGGCACGGAGCTAGTTCCAGTTGGTTTAAAGACGGTTTGGAGATTGGGCTTACAGTTGGCTCGAAAGCCGAGATTCGCAGCTACAAGAGTGGTCAGCAGATCCTCGATGACATCGGCCAGGGCCTGGATCAGGTGGAAGAGCTTTATTTTGCTGGTGGCGAGCCGCTGATGATGGAAGAGCATTATGCCCTACTGTCCGCGCTGGCAAAGAAGGGCCGATCAGATATTGTGCTGAGGTACAACAGTAACCTCACCAGAACAAAATTCCGAGGTGAATCAGTCTTCGATCTCTGGGCAAAGTTTGATCGCGTCGAAGTCGAAGCCAGCGTTGATGCGGCCTATGACAAGGGGGCACTTGTCCGACACGGTTTCAACTGGGATCAGTTCGTCCAGAATTTGGATGGATTGAGATCCGCCTGTCCACATGTCGCAATCGAATTTGGTATCACAGTATCGGCGTTGAACATACTCTATCTGGCAGAGCTGTTCGATGCCTTGATCAAACATTGCCAGGCCAAGCCAAGTGATTTCGTGTTGCATTCATTGCAAAGTCCGATCTTCTATCGGACACAGGTTCTGCCGTCCAAGGCAAAAATTGAAGCAAAAAGCAGGTTGCATCGTTGGGTGAGCGAGAATGCTGCAATCTATTCTGACGGGAATGATGGGTTCGTTGCTTTGAAAAACGCGCTTGAGAACATCTGCAACTACATGGACAGCGATGACCTGTCTGAGCATACTGCGGAGTTTGCGTCACGGTCCAGAAAGCTGGACGCCCTGCGAGACCAGAATACGCTGGCTACGCTGCCGGACCTGGCGCCGGTGTTCGCCACACCAATCTCAACTTCGGCTATTGGCTTTCTGCGTTCGCGTTTTGCTGCAATTGCAAAAAAACGCTCATAACGGCCACTTTTTTTGAATTTTGGCCAATGGATTTGCTATTAGGGTTTGTGGTGGGGCGTCTAGATCAAAACGCTGATGTGAATATTTAAAGCCTCTGGCTGGTCCATGAGCGCCAGGGAAAGAACAGATGCCTGAAACCGTTCGCTACTTCTATCTCAATCCAATTGGATTGTCCTATGAGGATTTTGGCGGCGAAATGGTTGCTGTCAACTTCGACACCGGAAAGTATTATGGCTTGACTGGCAGTGCGTTGACGACCTGGCAATTGCTCATCCGGCCCCGGTCATTGGACGAGTTGATAGCCGAGATGGAACGGATTTATTCCGAGGGCGAACATGACATCCGCGAGATGACTGTGAAATTCGTGGGCATACTGGAAAGCGAAGGATTGCTGATCCATATCGATGTGCCGGAAATGGAATTCCTCGCGACGAGCGACCGCCCCCCCTTCGTGGCGCCAGGGTTGGAAGTCCATAGCGATCTGCAGGAGCTTATCATGCTTGATCCAGTCCATGACGCAGACCCTGAACACGGATGGCCTGTTCGTCGACCCGAGGCAGCTGGCCAATAGCAGTCGGCTACTTTCATACTATGAATCCTGATATTGCTGAACTTGCTGACTTCATCCGCACCAATACACAGCTAGCCCATCAAGCCTGTGTCTCGCAGGAGATCAAGCCAATCAGATACCGGTTCGCCGCTGTACCGATTGATGTTTGGGTCACTTCGGCGAGCATACAAGAGGTAATCGACCCCGTAATTGCACATGCTAGAGACACCAGTGACCCGACGGTTATGGCCGAGACTCAGCCGGCAAACGTCTATGCGATTGATGCAGCTTCGCTGGGATTGGCGGGACCACCGTCAAAATGGCATTTCCCTGAGCAAAACCAGCAGGACTACCAACGCATTTGTTGGCAGCCTGAAGATGGTCTGGCGCTTACATCTGACGATTCGCGTGGCATCTGGCACTTGTGGGACATGAGGCAGGTTGAGGGCGCCTACTGGGTGGCGGACACCGAGAGATTGCCCTACTGGGAGTTTGCCTCTCCCCTCAGACATTTCATCCATTGGGTATGCCTGGAACACGGGATTGCAATGATCCACGCTGCGGCAATCGGACAACAGGGACATGGTGTATTGCTGACTGGCAAAGGTGGAAGCGGCAAATCCACCTTGACCGCTGCTGCTGTTTCGCATGGCTGGCAAACTGTGGGAGACGACTTTGTCCTGCTTCGATTTGCGCAAGGCAAAGTGTATGCCTATCCGATATTTGACATCTTGAAACTAACGGGGATGGCGGAAGAGTGGTTTGCAGACCTCCTAAAACAACCGCTCAATCCAAACCGAGCCGCAAACGAGAAAGCAATGGTTCGCTTGTCCGACATTGCAGGACAAAGCTTTGTAGATGGTCTTGAAGTGCACGCTATCTTCTCACAAACTCTGACCCATGCGTCGTCGAGCCGGTTCTCGCCAATTTCGAAAATTAAGGCGGTAGCAGCACTCGCGCCTTCAACCATGAACATCTTGCGAACCGCCATGCCAGTAACGCTAAAGGACTGCGGACGGCTGGCCAAAGCGCTGCCAACTTACTCTCTGGGTGTTGGACAAGACCCCAACGAAACACTAGGTGTACTTGAGAACTGGATGAAATCAGAGCTGGGCCATGTGTGACGACCTTTCCATCAGCGTAATCATGCCTGTCCGAAATGGCGAACGCTTCATTGTCGATGCACTGCGGTCGATAAAAGAACAGTCAGTTCAAGTTTCGCAGATCTTTGTGATCAACGATGGTTCCCAGGATCGCACCTGCCAACTGGTCTCTGATGTTGCAGAACAGGACAAACGGGTCAGATTGCTGGATGGACCCTGTAAGGGGCCAGGACCGGCGCGCAATGTAGGCCTTCGCCAGGCGACAGGCAACGTGATAGCATTTCTGGATTGCGATGACCTTTGGCCAGCCGGCAAACTCGAGACTCAACTTGGCAGACTGCGCAGCCAACCTGAAGTGCGGATGGTTTCCGGTTTTGTCAAATACTTCGATAAGCAGATTGATAACGGGCTGGCGCCGGCCAATGACGCCAGGACCGAAGAATTGTTTCACGTCCATCTCGGCGCCAGCATTTACAGAAGTGATATCTTTGAAGAGATCGGGCTGTTTGATGAAGACTTCCTCTACTCAGAAGACGTTGATCTCATGTTGCGGGTCAGGGAATCTGAAATCCCTTATGCCATTATGAACGAAATCACGCTCTATTATCGGCGACATGACAATTCCATGACCTCTCATCTGACGCCGGAGGAGAAACGCGATTTCAACCGGGCATTGATGAATTCGTTACGCCGGCGCAAGGCCGCCGGCGTAACGATTCCGTTGGAACCCTTTTCCAAGCGCGTTGGATACTGAACCAATGCGTATCTCCGTAGTGATTCCTGCATACAATGCAGCCGATACAATCAAGGAAACGCTGGAAAGCGTGTTTTCGCAGACCCGTCTGGCCGACGAAATCGTTGTTGTCGATGACGGATCAACTGACGATACGGCAGACGCTGTCCGCGCCGACTTTCCTGGCATCAAACTGGTGCAGACAAGGAACAGAGGCGCCGCAGCGGCGCTGAATCAGGGTATTTCTGATTGTGAGGGTGACCTGATCACCTTTCTGGATGCGGACGATCTCTGGGCGCCGGGGAAACTGGAGGTCCAGGAAGCTGCCTTCGCGAACAACCACGCCGCACACCTCGTGATGGGGCATTATGAGGCCTTCATCTGCCCCAGTCTCGATCCGGCACGCGCCGCCCGGCTACAATTTGCAAATGGATTGCAACCAGGCTACCTGATCGGTTGCATGATGATCCGAAAGGATTTTCTCGAAGGCTGCCGGCAGTGGTTCGAACAGGATCTCCGCACAGGCTACCACGTTGATTGGCTAAGACGGCTTCGATCGCACGGTGTGTCGGAACTCATGCTGCCCGACCTGGTAATGCGCCGGCGCATCAGAGCCAACACCCTGGGGCGCAGATCCGGATTGGCCAGTGACACATTAACCCGTGATTTTCTGGAAATTGCCAGACGGGCTCTGGCTGAAAAACGCCTCCAAAAGAAGTAAATGGATGGCCAAGTTTCAGACAAAGCTGAAGTTGCGTTTTGCGCAACAGGGATGGCCGGACCCGGATACTGACCTGTTAGTGCGGGCATCGACACTGCCACCTCGCGAAGCCCGGCAATGTTGGCGAAAATGGAAAAGCGCCAATGACATTGACGATTGCAACTGGCCGCAGTTCAAGCTTCTAACACGGTTCTCCGGGCGCCTTCCAATGGTCGATCCGGAATGCCCTGAGATACCCCGGCTGAATGGTATGGCCAAGGCGCTGTGGACCAATTCACAACTGCAACTCAACAGGTCTGCCAAAGCTCTCGATGTGCTCCTGGCCCTTGGCATTCCGGTCTACCTTATGAAATCAGCTGCTCTGGAAGCGTTGAGGCTCGGTACAACGACACGCCGTGTTACATCCGACATCGATTTGGTTGTGCACAGAAATGACCTTCGCAGATCCTTGGCTGCGTTGATGGAGGCGGGTTGGGGCGCAGGCGAAACCATTGATCAGGCGGTCGACAGATGCCGGTATCATCCAGGCATCAATCTCACCAAGGGCAGCCAAGAGGCTAAGGACCGTTCGGACGTAGATGTTCACCACCAGCCGGTGCACCTTCCGTTTCTGCCTGACAGCACAATGGCCGGCATCTGGGAGCGGGCAGTCAATGCCCGATTTCGGGGACGGGACGTAGTGGCACCCGCACCGGAAGAGCTACTGGTTTTTGCTGCCATGCAGGGCGTGCGGCGTTTCATTCCCAGCCATCTTTCCAGTGGCTTGTGGCCGTTAGATGTTGTTGAAATTATTCAAGCTCCATCTCTCAACTGGAATCGGGCGCTGTCGACTGCAGTGGAGTGCGGTGGCACTTGGGCCCTCTTGTGCTGCCTGGATTACGTCAGGCAAAAATTGAATGCCAATGTGCCGTCAATCATCATATCGGATCTTGCCGCAGAATCTGGCGACTGGAGGCAAACGATGAATTTCTATGCCCAAGCACCAACCTATGGTGCTTTCAAGCTGTTTCATTTACCGATCCGGGAACTGGCGCTGATCAACCGCCACAAAGCCTTTTGCAAGCGCGGCTGGCTCGCGTCAAGAAACTGGTAAGCTGACGTTAGAGCAAGATCAGGTTACTCCCTCAGGGTTTCCTGTTTGATTGAGGGTCGACCCCGGTTGGAGTCCGTTGACTGGCGTCTGGCCATTCCCGCTTCAACGGAATAGAGACGATCTGCAATCTGTTTCCAGGCCTCGCGATGAGTAATGGCAATGATAGTGCAATGCCTCCTGAGGGAGGCAATCTTGCTGCAGATTTCTGCTTCTGTTTCCTTATCCAGCGCGCTGGTGGCCTCGTCGCAAATCAGCAGTGATGGCTTGCGGACCAAGGCGCGGGCGAGTGACAGGCGTTGCCGTTGTCCTCCGCTCAGCCTGGCGCCCATGTTGCCTATGTGGGTATCCAGCCCTTTTTCGAGTTCCTGCACAAATTCTGATGCTCCGGCCATATCCAGAGCTTGCCAGATATCTCCATCATCGATCGCATTGTCTCCAAGAGACAGATTTTGCCTTACATCACCATGCAGCAAGGTCAGTTCCTGGGGTACGTAGCCGATCATGGATCTCCAGCCATGCACATCAATCTCCGCTAGCGAAACACCGTCAATCAGCACCTCGCCGGAACTGGGTTTTATGAGTCCCGTAATCAGGTCAACAAGCGTTGTCTTTCCCGAACCTGACTTGCCGTAGAGCACCGTCACATCGCCGGCGTCCACCTCAATATCAATTGATTTCAAGGTCGGCTTGTCCGCATAACTGAAGTCGATGCGAGCCAGCTTGATGCCGCTGGTTAGGTTTGGCTGCAGCGTCCCGGTCCAGGATTCGTTGGCATCAGAGGCACGGTCGGCAAGTCGCATGACTCCGTTAAACGCAGCCTGCTGCAAGGATGCAATCTGCAGTTGCTCCTGCATCTTCTTGATCAGTGCAACCACCTGATAATAGATGATGCCGAGTACTATCAGGTCAGCGAGTTTCGCATCAAAAACGACGGAACCAATGTAAAAACCAGAAGTCACAGTGATTGCGAGCAGGATGTCCTGGCCCTGACCCAATGCATGCCTGGATAGCATCATTCTGTAGTAGGCCTGGTAAAGCTGCTCGACCAACGAAGCAAACAGCTGATTGAATGGCTGGCCGCGCCCCATCGCCTTAATGGGCTTCATGTTGTTGATCGTGTTTTGCACATGCGAGCCCAGTTGCGATGTGCGCTTCCACTGTTGCTCACCAGCCTCACGGGCCATGACAACCAGGCGATACATCGGGTAGGAAACAAAGGCGGCAGCGACAGCCGTGAGCAAAATCATCCAGCCAGAGATCAATGTTGCAGCTGCAACAAGAGCAAATGCCTGAATGCCGGATACAATGACCTGCGAGGTAGAATAGAAAGCCTCTCCAGCCATCATCGACTGTACTGACATTGAATTGGATAGCCGGCCTGGCGCCTGGTTGATAAAATATCTCCATCGCGCAGCCAGCACATTCTTCAGCAGCAGCATTCGAATTTCTGCCTGTACACGTGCAACCGAAGCAGACACGTAGCTCATGGCCAGCATTGTCATCATTGCCTTTGCGCTCAGGAGACCTGCGATAATCAGGCAAAGGTTGCCCAGTGTAGGTTTTATTCCCACAGCGTTGAACACGTCCTGGAAAACTTTGTTCAGTTGGGAATCGCTTGAGACGCTATCGCCGCCAATTTCACCAATCACAGGTAGTATTGCACCCATGCTGGCCATGTTGAGAAAACCCGCCAAGCAGACGCATAGGAGTACTGACCCAGGTCGAGCGCCTGGTGCACGCAGGAAAATGTCTGCGAGCGAGTACTTGGTTTCCTCGGCATCTTGTTCTTCTTGGTTCATTGAAGAAGTTAGACATCCCGTATAGTGATACTAGGCAACAGTATTGCTCTCGATCCCCGGTGCGGCTACCAAAGAGTCTCTTGGTTGCCTTAGCGCCAGAGAGACGCAAACACAACTGGTGGGTCAAGTGCTGAAGAAACTATTTGGTGTTCGTGGCGTGGGCGGCCAGCATTCCCACTCCGAACATCACCCGGCAGAACCGGTTTTCTTGCTGGCGCCCAGTCAGCGATCCGGAACCAATTACCTTTTCAATATGCTTGTTGAAACGAGTATCTGTCGGAGGCCTGAGACAAGTATCACAGCTGGAGAAGATTTCTTTGTGCATTACTCCGATCTGCTGATGCAATACGTCGACAAGATCGGCGATAGACGCGCTGAGATGGATTTTCTGTCTGCCGAACAAGCTCAGGAAGCGCGCGATATCTTGTTATGCCGCCTTGGCGAGACCCTTGCCGGACTGATCGGCAAAACAAGCGACGTTCCAATTCTTGTGAAGACGCCGAGCACGCGGAATATCGCCAACATTTTTACCCTGTTTCCGGCGTCAAAGCTGATCATCCTCTGTCGTGATGGGCGCGATACCAGTCATTCGCTCCACCGGTCCGGAATGGCAAAAACCTGGAAAGCAGCATTTGAGAGTTGGGCTCAAGGTGTAGATGAAGCCATCCAGTTTGCCGGCGCTCCGGGCAATCCTGCTGCAACCCCCGGACCGGTCAAGTGGATAAAGTATGAAGAAGCAGTTGAAGACCCTCGCTCGACCTGCCGGGAGCTTGCAACATTCGTAGGTCGAAGCTGTGACAATATAAATTGGGATGGCCTGCGAAAGTTGGAAATCTACGGTTCGTCGGAATCTGGCGGTGACAGGAAGAATTGGACCTATAAAACCGAAAAGCAAGCGGATTCATTTCAGCCCATCGGCCGGTGGCGTGAATGGAACCGCAGCCGGATAAGGTCATTCAAGAAAGCCGCGAACCAACAGTTGATCGATCTAGGCTACGAGCAGGATGCCGGTTGGCCGAAACGACACTAGAGCAACTTTGAAGCGATCAGTTTTGTAATTCTTGGCTGCCTCAATTGAAAATCATGCTGGTCAGATTCACGTCGGTGCGGAAACCTCCATTCAGTACGTTCGCCGCAGGAAGATTTTGGCTAAGCCCTGCTCCAAGCGCGTTGCTGGCATTGAATTTCGATTTCACAGCTGAAAACCAGTTCAGCCCAGCCCGCCGTTTTTTGCGATAATCTGCTTCAGTACAGATGCGAATTGCGGGCTGATGTCGGGACGCGACAGGCCGAGGGCAACATTGGCGGCCAGAAAACCGACCTTGTCGCCGCAATCGTAAGTGGTTCCCTTGAATGTCAGCCCGAAAAAGTCCTGCCGGTCCATCAGCGTGAGCATGCTGTCGGTGAGCTGAATTTCGCCACCGGCCCCGGCGGTCTGCTTGTCCAGAAGATCGAAAATTTCGGGCTGCAGGATGTAACGGCCGGATATGATGAGATTTGACGGTGCATCTTCCTGTTTCGGTTTTTCAACCATCGAGGTGATTTCAAATCCGGCCCCGGCATCAGCGCCGACGCCGACAACACCATATTTATGAACCTGGTCCTGCGGCACTTCTTCTACTGCCACCACATTGCCGCCGTGTGCCTCATAGACACCCTTCATCTGCGCCAGGCATCCCGGAGAAGCGTGGATAAACATGTCGGGTAACAGCAGGGCAAACGGCTCATTGCCGACAAGCTCACGTGCACACCAGACCGCATGACCCAGGCCGAGCGGCTCCTGCTGGCGGGTGAAACTTGCCTGGCCGGCGCCGGGCAGATCTGCATCGAGGATTTCTAGTTCAACGGTCTTGTTGCGGCGCTTCAGGGTTTCTTCAAGTTCAAACTGCTTGTCAAAGTGATCCTCGATCACCGCCTTGTTGCGGCCGGTTACAAAGATGAAATGCTCTATGCCGGCTTCGCGCGCCTCGTCCACAGCAAGCTGGATCACCGGGCGGTCGACAATGGTCAGCATTTCCTTCGGTACGGCCTTGGTGGCCGGCAGGAACCGAGTGCCTAGTCCTGCAACGGGAAACACCGCCTTTTTGATTTTGCCGTTCATGGTTCTGACACCTTCCCCTCAATTGCCCCAGTGTTATGCGATCCCTCTCCGGGACGAGGCCCGGACAGTAAAGCTTTCTAAACGGTTTGTTTGGGTTTTGTTAGCACAATCAGCCCTCGAACAGGCCCGTGATTCGGGCGAAAACCAACTCAAACAATCCGGGGACGCAATCAGCAGATGAGTGTTCTGGTAACCGGCGGCGCAGGCTATATCGGTTCGCACATGGTGCTCGCCCTGTGTGATGCCAGCCATGATGTCGTGGTGCTCGACAACCTGTCTACCGGAGTGTCGTGGGCGGTTGCACCGCAAGCCAGGTTGATCGAGGGCGATATCGGCGATGAAGAGCTGACGCTGGACATCATCGGTGAACACAAGGTGGATGCAATCATTCACTTTGCCGGCTCCATAATCGTGCCCGAGAGCGTGAGCGATCCGCTGGGGTACTACCTCAACAACACCGTCAAGTCGCACTCGCTGATCCACAGTGCTGTGAAGGCCGGCGTGCCACATTTCATTTTTTCGTCCACCGCGGCCGTGTACGGCAATCCTGCGACCGTGCCGGTATCGGAAGATGGCGACCTGTTGCCAATTTCGCCCTACGGTACCTCGAAGCTGATAACCGAGTTGATGCTGCGTGATGTGTCGCTTGCCCATGATCTGAACTATGTCGCGCTGAGATATTTCAATGTGGCCGGCGCTGATCCCAAGGGCCGAAGCGGCCAGTCGACACCCCAGGCGACCCACCTGATCAAGGTGGCGTGCGAGGTCGCACTGGGCAAACGAGATCATCTTCAGATTTTCGGTCGTGATTATGATACGCGCGACGGCACCTGCATGCGCGACTACATCCATGTCAGCGATCTTGTGCAGGCTCATGTGGATGCACTGACATACCTGCGCAGCGGCGCCGCAAGCCAGGTGTTCAATTGTGGATACGGCCAGGGCTATTCAGTGCTGGACGTGATCGGGGCAGTGGAGCGGGCCGCCGGCCACAAGCTGGATGCGCGCGACGGGCCCAGACGATCCGGTGATCCGGCGGAGATCATTGCCAATGCGGACAGGGCGCGTTCCGTACTCGAATGGCAACCGCAGCATGACGATCTGGATTTTATCGCGGCAAGTGCACTTGCCTGGGAAAAACACCTGCAAGGCCGCAACAGCTGAAGCA
>JBPCVV010000305.1:0-14090 GCA_051010195.1 Anderseniella sp.
ATGCGGAACTGGACAAGGCCAGCGAACACAACGAACGCCAGGCCCTGACACTAGAAATGCCGGACAAACGCCGTATCGGTGTGGTGCAAATTGCCGGGCTGGTGGCGCGCCGCATCGTCGGGTTCACTGCACAAGGTGCGCGCCTCCAGGCCGGCCAGCGTTTCGGTCTGATTAGGTTTGGATCGCGTGTTGATGTATATCTGCCCGAAGGAACCGCCGTGCGTGCCTGTGTCGGGCAGCTTGCGGTTGCGGGCGAAACGGTGCTTGCCGACATGTCCGGATCTGGACCGGCGCCGACAGGGCGCAAGGCCTGACGAATTAGGGGCAAAGTGACCAATGGTGAACAAGAACGATGAACCTGCCTATTCGGGCGAACAGCGATTGCGGCAGATCCCGGTGCGCTATCTGGTGCCCAACATTGTCACGCTGCTGGCGCTGTGTTCCGGTGTTACCGCCATCCGCCTCGGCATTGAGGGGCGGTTTGAGCTTGCTGTGGCATGCGTCATTCTCGCGACCGTCCTGGACGCACTCGACGGGCGTATCGCGCGAGCGCTGAAGGGTTCATCCAAATTCGGCGCTGAACTGGATTCCCTTGCCGATTTTGTCAATTTCGGCGTGGCGCCGGGACTGCTGATATACATGTGGTCACTGAGTGCGCTGAAGAACCTTGGCTGGATCGTTGCCCTGGCTCTGGCCATGTGCTGTGCGCTGCGCCTGGCTCGCTTTAACGTAGCGCTTGAAGACCCCGATCGCCCGGCCTGGAAGATCAATTATTTCACTGGCGTCAACGCGCCGGCAGGCGCCTTACTCGCCATGCTGCCGATGTATATGGGGTTTCTCGACCTGCTCCCGCCGGGCGGTGAGATCGCGCATTTCGTGTTGATCTATATCGCGCTGATTGCCTTTTCCATGGTGTCTCGCGTGCCGACATTCTCCGGTAAGGGGATAGGCCGGGTCAGGCGCGAATTGGTGTTGCCGATCCTGGCCGCGGTCACCATCATTGCGGCACTTCTGGTGACCTACACCTGGGAAGTGGTGACATTTGCCGCATTCACCTATATCGCGGCCATTCCGGTCTCCATTGTCAGCTATTTGCGGCAGAAAAGCGCCTGGGCAAGACGAATTGCAGAGGGGGACGAAGACGCTGCCGGCAATGCCGGTGAGGCTGGCCGTGATGCAAAACAGACATTGGCGGAGGACGGAAAGCCATGACGATCGTCGTTCACCACAATCCCGCCTGCGGAACATCTCGCAAAACCATCGAACTCATACGTGCTGCAGGCGAAGAACCGGTGATCATCGAGTACCTCAAGGAAGGCTGGACGCGTCCGCAGTTGCTGGCCCTGTTTGCCGCTGCCGGCCTGACGCCGCGCGCTGCGCTGCGCGCCTCAAAATCTCCGGCGGAGGAACTTGGCCTGACCGATCCGGACGTGGATGACGAGACCATTCTGGCAGCCATGCTGCAACATCCCGTGCTGGTCAACCGTCCGATCGTGGCAAGCCCAGGGGGAGTGCGGCTTTGCCGCCCTTCGGAACTGGTTCTGGATTTGCTCGCCGCGCAGCGTGACAACACAGAATGACGACTCCTGAGGCCGGCTTACACACACGCCCAGAAGTGCTTGCAAGGCAGTGCCCGGCAACATGAAGGTCATTCTGCACATAGGGTCTGGCAGGTTTGCCTTTACTCCGCCGCCTGCGGGAAGGCCTCCGGCACATCGTCGGCAGGTTTATCCTTCTTTCCGGCCTTCGGCTGGGTGGTCGCGGAGGCATCGTCACCCTTGCCGGAGACCCTGTTGCGCAGGCGTTGCCAGCTTTCCTTCCAGACCGTGGGGGCCGAAAGCATGACGGGCGCAAACACCAGCGTCAGCACCGTCGAGAAGGCGAGGCCGAACACCATGGCGGTTGACATGTGCACCCACCATGACGATGTCATCGAGCCGATTGTAACAGTGCGCTCCACGAAGTTCACGTTGAGCTGGAACATCAGTGGCAGCAGACCGAGGATGGTGGTGACCGTCGTCAGCAGGATTGGCCTGATCCGCTGTGCTGCGGCGCGCAGGGTCGCGTCTTTCACGTTCATTCCACGCTTCAGCATGCTCTGATAGGTGTCAATCAGCACGATCGCATTGTTCACCACCACGCCGGCCAGTGCGACCAGTCCTGTACCGGTCATGATGATCGAGAAGTAATGCCGCATCACCAGCATGCCGAGGATCACACCGACAGCGGACATGATCACCGTGATCAGGGTCAGCGCCGTGTGGTAAAACGAGTTGAACTGCACCACCAGGATCATGAACATCATGAACAATGACCCCAGCAGGGCTTTCTGCAGGAACGCTGCCGATTTCTGCTGGTCCTCGTCCGCGCCGCGGAACTTGAAACTTACACCCTTTTCCCAGGTCTGCTGCTTCAGCCAGGTATCCAGCTCATTGATCTTGTCATTGGCCAGCACACCGGGACCCGCGTTCGCCTTGACGAACAGGGATGGTTTGGAATTGAATCTGTAAAGCGTGTTCACCTGCTGCTTGATTTCGCGAGTTACGAAGTTTGACAGCGGCTGCTGTCCGGCCGGCGTCTGCAGTTTCAGCGTATCAAGACTTGCCAGCGACCGCTGATTTTCCGGCAGGCGCACACGGATATCCAGTTCGTCCCGGCTGTCGTCCGGCCGGTAGGTGCCGATCAGTGCGCCGTTGGTGATAAGTTGCACAAGGGAACCGGCAGCCGCAACCGAAGCGCCAAAACGTCCTGCTTCTTCGCGGTCAACCTTGAGCTGAACTTCATAGCCGGGCAGGGGAAGGTCATCATCGACATCGATGAGCCCGGTCATTGTGTTTTCCATGTGCGCGCGAATCTTTTTCACGGCCTTGGCGGCATCTTCCCGGTTTTCAGACTGGACTTGCAGGCGAATGTCTTTGCCTGATTGCGGCCCGCCAACCAGTTCCCGGACTTCAATAATAGTACCGGGAATGCCCTGGACCGCGGCGGTAAACTCTTTCTTGACGCTCACCCAGTTGTCCCGCTGGCCAACCGGTTTCAGTTCTATCTGCACCTGGCCGACAACATCGGCCGGCACATCCTGCGATGCACCGAGACCGCTGTCGCCGCCTGTTTCTGTGCCTGCATAGGTGGTCAGGTTATCGATTGCCGGGTGCCCGGCCAGTTTGTTGTAGGCCTTGCGGACGATGGTCAGTTTCTGTTCGTTGGACAGGTTGCCGCGCGCACGGACATAGACAATCGCGACTTCCGGTTCAGTTTCCACAAAAAACTCAACGCCGGTTGGTTTGGCCGCGTACGCGCCCACAATGCCGCCCATGGCGAGCAATATAACCACCAGGACCTTGGCCGGGTGTTTCATGGCACCGTTCAGGAACCGTATGTACTTGCCGGTCAGGCCGGGCATGGTCAGAAGATCGCCCTCACCGTCGCCGGCCAGGCGCGCCGCGTTTTTCTTGTCAGTAGTCCCGGCCTTGCCGAAGATTGTGCCCACGGCCGGCAGGAAAATCATTGCAGTGATCAATGATGCGCTCAGCACGACAATCACCGTTAGCGGCAGGTAACCCATGAACTCACCGGCTACGCCCGGCCACAGCAGCATGGGCAGGAATGCAGCCAGTGTTGTGGCCGTGGACGACACAATGGGCCAGAACATGCGCTGGGCGGCGGCTTTGTAGGCCTCCTGCTTCGGCAGGCCTTCCGCCATTTTGCGGTCGGCATACTCGATCATTACAATCGAACCGTCCACCAGCATGCCAACGGTCAGCACAAGGCCGAACATCAGCATGATGTTGACCGTGTAGCCCAGGAAACCGAAGAACAGGAAACCGATCATGAACGACGTCGGTATCGCAAGACCTACCATCAGGCCGGAGCGCAATCCCAATGCTGCCACAACCAGGGTCATCACCAGCAGAATTGCCAGGAAAATCGACGAAGACAGCGATCCCAGGATGTCGGCGATGAGACGGGACTGATCCAGCGTTGTTGCGACCTTGATAGCTTGGGGCCAGTCTGCCGTTACCTCGGCAATGATCCGTTTCACCTCATTGTTGTTGACCAGAATGTTCGAACCGAGACGCTTCACGACCTCGATGGCAATTGCTGGATTGCCGTTGAATTCCGCATAGCGATCGCGGTCCTTGAAGGTGCGCTTGATCTCGGCCACTTCGCCGAGGGTAACCGTGGTGCCATTGGACGATCTTACGACCAGGTTGAAGATATCGGACGCGTTTTCGAACAGGCCCGGTATTTTCACATTGAACTTCCCGGCGCTGGAATTGACGGCACCGGCAGCGACCAGCCGGTTGTTCAGGCTGGCCGAGTTGAGCAATCCCTGTTGGGTGACCCCATAGGCCTCCAGCTTGACCGGGTCCACGATGATTTCGAGAAGCTCTTCTCGCTGGCCGGACAGTTTGGCTTCCAGCACCGTATTGATGCTTTCAAGTGCGTCCTGCAACTCCCGCGCATGTTTGAACAGCGTGCGTTCGGGAACAGTGCCGGACAGTGACACGATGATGGTCGGCTGCAGCGAAAAGTTGATTTCGTTGATGGTCGGTTCTTCCGCATCGGTTGGAAGTTCCGATTTTGCAAGGTCGACCTTCTCGCGCACATCGAGAATGGCCTGGTCAATGTCGACTTCGGTTTCGAACTGCACCAGGATGCCGGCGTGGCTTTCGGATGCGATGCCGGTCATTTCCTTGACACCATCCAGACCGCGCAGTTTCTCCTCGACCGGTTTCACAAGCAGGCGTTCGGAGTCCTCCGGGCTGATGCCGGGCAGAGGCACAGAAATATAGACAACCGGTATCTGTATGTCCGGGTCGGCTTCCTTGGGAATTTCCACAAAGCTCCAGACGCCGGCCAGCAGCATGACAATCATCATGGACAGGACAGCGCGCGGACGCGACAGAATGGCGGCAAGTGCTGCGTTCATCAACTGGCCTCCGCCGCTGATTCCGCAACGTCGACCGTCTGGCCATCGACCACAAAGTCCTGTCCCTCAACAATCAGCATTGCGGTTTCGGGAAGTCCGGTCACCCAGACCCCGTCTGCCTCCTGCGAGACGATCTTGATGGGAACGAACTTGACCTTGTTGTCGGCCACAACGATACGCACGCCGAGCTTGCCTTCGTCAGACAGCGTCAGGGCAGAGACGGCAAGCTTGTGCGCCACAACCATGGGCAGGTTGATGTAAAGCTCGCTGGTGACGCCCTCGCGCAGCTTTTCACCGGCATTGGCCACCTCCAGCTCGACCCTGAATGTCCGCGTTTCACGGTCTGATGCCATCGCAATGGACGTGATCTTGCCTTCGATGATTTCACCGGTCAGCAGTTTGGCGCCGGCCTGCATGCCTTCGGTCACGTTGGGCAACAGCCGTTCCGGCACCTGTGCTGCCACGATCAATGGATCCATGACATGCACGGTTGCGCACATCGATCCGGACTGCAGGTAGTTGCCGGACTGGGCTGGCTTGCCGCGCAGTACGCCTTCGATGGGAGAGCGTATCTGTGTCCACTTCATGTCGAGCTCGATCTGGGCGAGTTCAGCCTGCGCCAGTTCCATGGCAGCCTTGTCGGACGCCACTTTGGCCTTGGCGGCAAAATTGCTGCTGGCCAGCTTGGTGGTCGCATCAAGGTCACGTTTGGCGCTCGCCAGGGCGGCTTTCGCGCGGGCCATCTGGGCTTTGCGGGCACCGGTGTCCAGTTGGCAGAGCAGGTCGCCGGCCTGAACCCTGTCACCATCGTCAAATGCCTGTTTTTCGACAATGCCGTTGGTGCGGGCGCGTACTTCCACGATTTGTGAGGCCTCCGTAATGCCTCTAACCGGAAACACGTTGACCCGTTCGACGGCCTTGCTTTGCCTGACGCCAACGAGAAACAGCTTTGCCAGCTCATCCGCCTTGGCTTCCGCTTTCTGCTGCTGCTCGGGCGCTGCGCTTTCACCATCGCCGATTGCCGGCAGGACATAGCCGGACCCAAACCATCCAATGATCGCTAGTGCGAAAATCGCCGACCATAAATAGGATTTTGACATTGTTACCTGGACCGTTTCTCTAAAATGACCATTACTCGGCAGCGTCACTCGATATTGGCTTTTGCGGCAGGCCAAGTGAGCTGCGTGAATCTTCCATGTACTGGATGGCGGCTGATACCACCGCGTGTCCGTATCCGTTTACAAAGGCGTGGCCGGAACCGGGCTCGAGGGATTGCCGGCACTCTTCGATGGTGGCCAGTTCATCGTACAGGAACTCCATCTGCCCGTTGAACACAGCTTCCAGATGCGCCGGATCGACCTGTTCACGAAACAGCGCCTGGAACAGAAACTCCGATTTGAACTTGTCCTGCTGCGGCAGTTCATGCAGCGAGTTTTTCAGCGCTTTCCGACCGGCCTCGGTTATCGAATAGGCTTTCTTGAGTGGCTTGCCGTCCTGCACCTGTTCGCGCACGCTGACCAGGCCATCCGCCAGCATCTGGGTCAGGGCAGGGTAGATCGAACCGTAGCTCGCCTCGATGAAATGCGAGAACATGCCGTCTTCGACGGCTTTTTTGATTTCGTAGCCGGAGGCTTCTTCAAACGCGAGGATGCCCAGACACAATGTGCGCACATTCATATGACGATATCCCGTTTCGTTAACGTGGCGGCACGACGTAATATATCGGATTGATATATAACATTTGTGTATATATCAAGACGATAGTGTTACTCGGGGGGTACGCATTTCAAATGAATCCGGATTGCATCTGTCTCGTGAGATTTTGACCTGTGGTCTGGACTCTAGGTCGCATGGGGTTAATCGGGTACTGAGTGTACAAGACGGTCAAACTGCTCAAATTTTGGCGTGGAGACGCGGCAACGATGCCTCTCGATATCAAGAAGATTGTTGAAGACAATACCGGCAAGAATAATCCGCTGTATGCGGAGCATGTCAACCCGCGTTTTGCGAAGGCGCTGAAAATCATCGGGTTTGACAAAAATTATGTCAGGGCGTCGGGCGCCTACATGTGGGACGACAAGGATCGCAAGTACCTGGACATGCTGGCTGGATATGGCGCGTTCAACATGGGCCGCAATCATCCGGAAATCCGCCGCGTGCTGAAAGAATTCATGGATGCCGACCTGTGTTCGCTGGTTCAGATGGAAACACCGATCCTGTGCGGCATGGTGGCCGAGCAGCTCAAGCAGCGGTGTGGCTACGGCCTGGACAAGGTGTACTTCTGTTCAACCGGTGCCGAAGGCAATGAGACAGCCATAAAGTTCGTCCGCCGTGCAACCGGCAGGGACAAGTTGGTGTTTGTAAGTTCGGCGTTTCACGGCCTCACTTCCGGTGCACTGGCCCTGAACGGCGGCACCGTCTTCCGCGAAAAATTTGGCGAGCTTCTTGACGCCGACAAGGTTCCGTTCGGCGACCTGGACGCCCTGGAGACAGTGCTTGCAAAAGGTGATGTTGCCGCGTTTTTCGTCGAACCCATTCAGGGCAAGGGCGTCAACATCCCGCCAGCCGGCTATCTGGCCGGCGCGGGCAGGTTGTGCAAAAAATACGGGACGCTTTTTGTGGTCGATGAGGTCCAGACCGGTATCGGGCGCACAGGAAAGTTCCTGGCAATCCAGCACGAGGAAGGCGTTGAACCCGACGTCGTCATCCTGTCGAAATCCCTGTCGGGCGGCTATGTGCCCGTCTGTGCCGTACTGATGAAGGATAGCATCTACAACAAGGTGTTTTCGTCGCTCGACCGAGCGGTTGTGCATTCGTCGACATTCGGCAAGTCCAACTTCGCCATGGCAGCAGCTCTTGCCGCCATGAGCGTGCTTGATGAAGAGAAACTGTGCGCCAATGCCACCGCCATGGGCAACCTGCTGGGCGAGCGGTTGTCTGCACTGGTGCCGAAATATGAATTCATGAAAGAGGTGCGTTGGCGCGGCCTGATGCTGGCTGTTGAATTCGGGAAACCGAAATCACTGAAGCTGCGCACCGCATGGGCAACGGTAAACGGCCTCAACGAGGACCTGTTCTGCCAGGCAATCACCATCCCGCTGCTGGAGGACCACGCAATTCTGACCCAGGTTGCCGGCAATCGCATGACCACGATCAAACTGATTCCGCCTCTGACCATCACAGAGCAGGATGTGGAGTGGTTTGTGTCCGGCTTCGACAAGGTGATGGCTGATCTGCACAAGTTCCCCGGTCCTGCTTGGGAAAGCCTGACGCGTATAGCCAGGAACGCGCTTGCGCGGCCTGATGAAAAGGCCAGGGCTACTGCATGACGACCGTCAAGCGTACGACGCGCAAGCCGGCGGCTCGCAAGACTGCCGCGAAGAAAAAGCGCACCAAGACCACCGGCAAGGTGCAGTCCAAACAAGACCTGCAAGCCGGCGGTGTTGAGGCCACTGCAAGCGCGACCACCGTTCCGCAAGACAAGACTAACGCAGAAGCCACTGGCCTTGTCGGTGCCCTCAAGTCGGGTGAAGCGTTCGCACACATTGCCCGGGCCAGCAGCAATCACGCATGGTTGGTCGTTATCGGTTTTGTCATGCTGGCGGTGTTCGGTGCCGGCCTGGCTGCAACCAGACTGAAAGTCGACACTGATCCCGGCCTGATGATCTCCGGCGACCTCGACTTTCGCCAGCAGTACAAGCAGTTTTCAAAAACATTCCCGGCAGTTGAAAACAATTTCCTGTTCATTGTCGAAAGCGATGATCCTGAGGAAAGCCGCAAGGCCGCGGAGCGTGTAGAAAAGGCACTGCTGGCCAAGCCTGACCTGTTCCATCACGTGGTCGCACCTGGCGTCGGGACGTTTTTCGACGATTACGGTATCCTGTACGCGGATACTGAAGACGTGAAGAAAATCGCTGAGAAGATCAGGGAATCCGCTCCGACCTTCAATGCTCTTGCCGATCAGCCGAACATGGCAGGTCTGTCAGGTGTGCTGAACGAAATAACCGCCTACACCCTAGCCGGCAGGGCGCCTGAAGGCGTCGATGTATTTTTGAAAGCCATAGCCGAAACGGTTGATGGGGAAACGGCCGGAAAATCCGTGCCGCTTGACTGGTCAGGCCTGGGCGGGGCAGACGAGGGGCCGGCGCTTACCGAGACGCGCTGGTATGTGCTGAGCCAGCCGATACTGGATTTTTCCGAAGTTGAATCGGCCGCCCGGCCAATGGCGGAAGCCCGCAGGCTTATGGTCGACCCGGCCATTACGGCGGACGGCAAGGTCACCGTTGAATTGACCGGCGAAGCCGCGTTGAACGCGGAAGAATTCGAGGCGGTCACCAAGGGTGCGGCACTTGCCGGCATCATATCATTCACCCTGGTTACCGTGACCGTGTTCTTTGGTTTGCCCGCAATGGTGCTGATTGTTCCCGCCCTTAGTCTGATCGTGCTGGGCTTTCTGATAAATGCGGGTTTCGCGACCTTGAGCGTCGGTTATCTGAACATGATTTCGGTCGCCTTTGCAGTGCTGTTTATCGGGCTTGGTATTGATTACGCCGTTCACGTCGTCCTGCGGTTTGCGGAACACCGTGCAAAAGGAGAGCCCGGCGCCGAGGCTGCGGTCAGCGCGGTTCGCAAGACCGGTCCGGCCCTCGCCTTGTGCACCGTAACCACGGCATTGGCGTTTCTGGCGTTTACACCGACCGATTTTGTGGGCATGGCCCAGCTCGGCATTATTGCTGCCGGAGGGCTGGTCATCGCGTTTGTTGCCTCCATCACGCTGGTGCCGGCAATCCTGACCCTGCTGCCCGGCCAGCAGGAAAAGTTTTCCCGCAACATGGCCAACCTCAGCTCGGTCAGTGGCAAAAAGGCCTCCGAGACCTCGTGGCTGCGCAGTACCGCCACCCTGGTCATATTGGCGTGTGCGACAGTTTCGTTGTTCATGTTCTCCGAGGCCCGGTTTGACGGCGATCCGATCAACCTGAAGGATCCGGCTGCGCCCACGGTCAAGGCATTCATGAGAATTCTGGAAGACCAGCCCGGTGAAATCTATGCCGGTCAGGTGCTGGTGGAACCCGGGCAACCGGCGCGTGAGATGATTGCAAAACTGAACGCGTTGCCGGAGGTCAAGAAGGTCAATGCCATTTCCGATTTCCTGCCGGAGGATCAGGCCGCAAAGCTGGCGGAACTCAACCCGCTGCGTGATGTGATGCCGCGGGTGGTGAATTCGAGCTCTGATGTTGGCGACGAGGTTCGCCGGCGGATGGTTGCCAGTATCTCCAGGAACATGAAGGCATTGTCCGGTGCCGAAGATGCACCGGCGGCGTTGAAAACCTCGGCCAAACGGCTGGAAGATTCCATTGCTGCATTTGAAGAGCAAAACAAGGATGCTGACGGCGAAGCCACGGCAAAGCTGGAAAGACAGCTGTTTGTCGGTTTGCCGGACATGCTGGCCGACATCAATCGCCTTGCCACGACCAATACCGTAAGTGTTGAGGCCCTGCAGGCAACCCTGCGCGAGCGTTTTGTGGCGCCGGACGGCAGATGGCGCCTTGAGGTGGTGCCATCGCAAAATATGCGCAACGCCGGCAATCTGGAGGAATTCGTCAAGGCGATGCAATCGGCGGACCCGAGCGTCTCCGGCTCACCTGTGGATATTTCCGGTTCGGCTGACGCTGTGGCACGTGCCATGATCCTGGCGACGCTGGCAGCCCTGGCCATGGTCGTGTTGCTGGCCTGGCCCGCATTCCGTCGGGTACGCTATGTACTGCTGGTGCTGTCGCCGCTGGTGCTCGCCGCGTGCCTGATGGTGGGATACACTGTCATGTTCGAGTCGCCGTTCAACTTTGCAAATGTCATCGTGCTGCCGCTGTTGCTCGGACTTGGGGTGGATTCCTCGATCCACTATGTCATGCGTGCCCGCGAGGAAACCGTGGCGACCGATGTGACCGGCACGTCCACGCCAAGAGCGGTGCTCATTTCCGCGTTTACGACCATTGGATCGTTCGGCACCTTGTGGCTGTCGAGCCACCGCGGCATGTCCAGCATGGGCGAGATGCTGACCATTGCCATCCTGGTCACCCTGATTTGTACCCTGATCGTTCTGCCCCAGCTGATGCACTGGGCATTCAGGGCGTCATACCAAAGAAAGTAACTGGTAACCCATTCGGGGTTGCACCCAGCCAGTGGCTAAAGAGCACACCCGGCTGGAAACCCTTGACCTTGTTGCGGGGTCATATTTATGAACAAGTCTTCTGATTAACGGGGCGTTCTCCAGTTCGAACAACAAAAGGTGGTAAACCTGTGTCGGTACCATTTATGCAGCAAGCGCGCGTCGGCGCCTATGTGATGAAACAGAAGCTCAAGGGCAACAAGCACTATCCGCTGGTGCTGATGCTTGAGCCGCTGTTCAAGTGCAACCTGGCGTGCGCCGGTTGCGGCAAGATCGACTATCCGAAACCGATCCTCGACAAGCGACTGTCGGTGAAGGACTGCCTCGAGGCGGTTGATGAATGCGGCGCGCCGATCGTGGCAATTCCCGGCGGCGAGCCGTTGATCCATAAGGAAATCGGTGAAATCGTTGCCGGCATTGTGGCACGCAAGAAATACGTGTCGCTGTGCACCAATGCGCTGTTGCTGGAAAAGAAGCTGCACCTTTTCAAACCGTCGCCATTCCTGTTCTTTTCTGTGCACCTCGATGGCCTGAAGGATCATCACGACAAGTCGGTTTGCCAGACAGGTGTGTATGACCGCGCCATTTCGGCCATCAAGGCTGCCCAGGAAAAGGGCTTCCAGGTCAATGCCAACGCCACCATCTTTGATGGCCACTCGCCGGAAGATATCGCCAAGTTCCTCGACATGACGACAGAGATGGGCGTCAACGTCTCAATCTCGCCCGGCTTCATGTATGAGCGCGCGCCGGACCAGGAAAGCTTCCTTTCGCGGCGCAAGACAAAGCAGTTGTTCCGCGAGGTTTTCAAGCACGGCAAGGGCAAGAAGTGGAAGCTGTCTCACTCGACATTGTTCCTCGACTTTCTTGCCGGCAACCAGGAGTACATGTGTACGCCGTGGGGAATGCCGACTCGCAATGTGTTTGGCTGGCAGAAGCCGTGCTACCTGCTTGGCGAAGGTTATGTCTCCACTTACAAGGAACTCATCGAAACAACTGACTGGGAAGCCTACGGCACCGGGCGTTATGAAAAATGCGCCAACTGCATGGCCCATTGCGGTTTTGAGCCTACGGCCGCGCTTGATGCCACGGCCAACCCGCTGAAGGCGCTGGCGGTTGCGATCCGCGGTGTGAAGACAGAGGGTGATTTTGCCCCTGAAATCGATCTGACCCACGCCCGCAAGGCCGATTATGACCTGCATGAAGAGCACGTGGAAAAAGTCATGAAAGAAATTCATGCGCCGAAAGTAGCGGCAGAATAGCTTCTTACGAATTCACATCTTGTGAGGAATACAAGGCCCGGCGCAGACATGTGCCGGGCTTTTTGGTGCCCTTATGCCGTGAGGCCGAAATCCGGGAGCAGGGCCTGGCAAACGGCCTTGAGTTGTTTTTGGGCCCTGCCGGATTTTCCGGCAATTCGTATCAGCCCGCCGACATCTTGGGGTCGTGACACGAGGCCGCGCAACAGGCCTGCGACATTGAGGTTGCCGTCGGAATGTACGGCATCTCTGGTGGCTTCGGGCAGGGTGTCTGCCTCTTCATCCAGCACGATCCGAACGGCAATGAAAGGGATGTTGAACCGCGTGGCGGCATGCGCGATCCCTGCACTTTCCATATCTACTGCGCAGGCGCCGCATTGTGTACGGGTTGCCTGTTTGCCCACCTGGGTTTCAATGACCTCGGTTGCACAATAGATGGCCCTTTCAGTGACAAACGGCATGCCGGTGAGGTTGCCCGCCACTGCCGACACCCAGGCGGCATCCGTGCTGAAACGCTCCTTGTCAGCGGTGATTATCGCGTCCGGCAGGATGATGCTGCCTGTGGTAATGGTGGTGTCCAACGCACCGCAAAATCCGATTGACACCAATCCCGACAGTCGTTTCTCCTGACGTCCCAGTTCTGCCGCCGCCAGAAATCCAGCCGCGCGGCCAAGGCCTGACTGCACTGCAATCAGCCTGTCGTGTACGGGAGCTACAACGCCACTTACGACAGAATACTCCTGCGCCAGTGCTGTTATGAGCCCGATCGGCCTGATGTCGGATGTTGTCGCCATTTGAGGCAAAGCAAGTGCAACAAGTAAGGCGGGTTCGTCAACCCGCCTTGTGCATTGAATAAAGATGATTTCACTGAAACTGGGCCAGCTTGCCGGCTCACCCGGTGCCCCTACATGCCCCATTCAACCTTGCGCGTGTTGCCGCGCATCAGATGCGCATAGCGGCCCAGCGCCCAGGTTGGGAAATAGGACGAATACCCGTGATAGCGCAGGTAGAAGACACGCGGGAAACCAACGGCGGTGTACCATGGTTCATCCCACTTTCCGCCTGTGCGCGGCGCCTTGTTGAGGAACTGTGCACCCTGTGCCACGCTGGAGTGGGTGACTTCACCGGCTGCCATCAGGCCCATCATGGCCCAGGCAGTCTGTGACGGAGTGGATGCCTTGACTTCGCCACGGCGTTCCTTCCAGTACGTCGCGCCATCTTCGCCCCAGCCGCCATCATCACGCTGCTGCGCAAGGAGCCAGTCTACGGCCTTGCGCACGTGAGGAGCGTTCATGTCGTCACCAACGGCGTTGAGTGCGTTGAGCACCGACCAGGTGCCGTATATGTAGTTGGTGCCCCAGCGGCCAAACCACGACCCGTCCTCCTCCTGTTCCGCGCGCAGATATGCAAGGCCGCGCTGAATACAGGGGTTATCGCGGTCATATCCAACCTGCGACAGGAAAGACAGGCAGCGAGCCGCCACATCCGCAGTTGGCGGGTCGAGCAGGGCGCCGTGGTCGGCAAACGGAATGGTGTTCAGAAAATCGGCGTTGTTGTCGATGTCGAATGCGCCCCAGCCGCCATTGCTGCTCTGCATGCCTTCGATCCACACAACGGCGCGGCGAATGCTATGCGCGTAGCGCTCAGGATCGACACGGTGCAACAACATGCCGACAACCGCGGTGTCGTCCACGTCGGGATAATGATCATTGCGGTACTGAAAAGCCCAGCCGCC
>JBPCVV010000306.1:0-12190 GCA_051010195.1 Anderseniella sp.
CTGTCAGTTTCAATCCTCAAACGGTAGTGAACTTTGCGGGAGCTCTCGCCCGGAGCCTGAGCGGTCTTTTGGGCCAGGCTTTTGTCATATTTATAATCACGGCCTTTATGCTCTTCGAAGCACGCCACTTCGACGAAAAATTGAGAATAGTGTTGGGTGAAGACAACAAGAATGTCATTGAGTTACAGGGTAGCATTAAGGGTATCAGGCGCTATGTGTCACTGAAAACCCTGATGTGCCTGATGACGGGGGTGCTGATTTCTCTCCTGCTGTGGTTACTGGGAATTGAGCACGCTTTGTTTATGGGGCTGTTGGCGTTTTTTCTAAATTACATCCCCAACATCGGGTCGCTGATTGCGGCGGTGCCGGGGGTACTGCTTGGTCTGATTCAATTTGGCCCAGCGGCCGCGGCGTTGACGGCCGGCGGTTACGTGGTGGTCAACATCGTGGTGTCCAGCATTCTGGAACCGCGAGTGATGGGCAAGGATCTTGGGATTTCACCGCTCGTTATCTTATTGTCGCTGGTGTTTTGGGGCTGGTTGCTGGGTCCGGTCGGAATGTTGTTGAGCGTCCCGCTTACAATGATTGTGAAGAAAGCCATTGAAAATATGGAAAGCACGAAGTCCGTGGCCGTGCTGATGGGGCCGGCACCAACCGATATGCACGACAGAAACGGCACGCAGCGCTAGAGCAGGATGAATTTTGGGTGCATCAACCAAAGATCATAAACCTGATCGCTTTCAAAGTGATAGAGCAATTTTATGGGTTCACTTGAACCCATGTTGCTCTAGGGTTGAGGTCTGACCCTTTGCAGAAAATCCCATAACGGAATTGCTGTGAGGCCACCTACCAGACCAGCACCATAGCTTGGTAATGCAAATCCCAAAATCATGTGCCAGAAGTGACCGGCCAGATAGCTCGCAGTCAACATTGCAACAATGATAATCAGCAGGCGTTGCCATAATGGTAACAGGAGTTTCACGCTTCCTTGCGCCATATCTGTTCTATCCTCAGTCGTGATTCAACGAGTAGAGTGTGCAACACTAGGAATCGTCAATCCACAACTGTATTCCGGATTTCAAATCAGCTATTATGGGTGGTTTCTGACAATTGTGCTGCGTGGCCGCGACAACGCGTCAGGTTCATATCTGGATGCTCAATGCGAGCTGGCGCACCGTCGAACATCTGTGAAAAGGACCGGGGCATGAGCGGCAAAATACCAACAGTAATCAAAGACCATTGGCGGCGTTTTGTTGGCGTCGGCGTCCTCTTGAGCTTGTGTGGAGCAGTTGCGATGCTTCTGCCGGCCTTTACGACTATCGCGATCAAATACACGCTCGGTGTGGTTTTCCTTTTCGCAGCGATTTTGCATGTGGATCGGGCGTTCGTCAGCGATGGATGGGGAAGCAGATTGTGGGAAGTACTGTCGGCTATTGCCCTGGCTGTCGGCGGAGTATTGTTGCTGTCTCACCCGCTCACAGGTCTTCTGGGTATTACTTTGCTAATCGCACTGACATTGATATTTGATGGTGTCTTCAAATTGATTGCCGGATTGCGACTGCGCCCGAACGATGGCTGGATCTGGATTGTTGCGGCCGGTATAGCTTCCATTGTCCTGGGTGTTTTGATCTGGAACCGACTCCCGAGTTCGGCGGTGACAACGGTGGGAATTCTGGTGGGGATAAGTTTGCTGCTGTCTGGATTGTCTTATTTGATTGTAGGCTTGCGAGCACGGCTGGCTTGAAAGTGGATGCCGCACAATCGCGGCCGGAAGTTTTATTTGTAAATATTCACGGGGCCTGAACCGCCAGCTGATGGCTATTCGGGCCCAGCTTCATGGATTGTCATGTATTGTCCGGTCAACTGAAAGTCACCTTTTTCCGGAACGGCGACGATTACTGTACTATCCACCATACGGGTCTTCCCAAAAACTCAATGACAGAAAAACGATCCCGCGTTTTCGCGAGCCCTCAGCCAGAACGAAATCATAGTCTTCTGTTCGACGATGCATTTCCTGCTGCGTTGCGTAGTACAGGGGTGGTATTATTTGAATGCCAGATTCAACAAAAACATCGCGCTACCTGCAATGATTGCAGCGAGCACGGCTCGCAGGAGTTTTTGATCCGGGCTGGGCAGAAATGTCCCAACCCCCAGAACTGCAGTCGATACGAGTGCCGCTGCCAAAATGATCTCTGCCCAATCTTCCGTGACCATCAGATAGATTCTTTCAATTGCAGCATCACAGCGATCTCGTCTGTCGACGACGGTGCAGATTTCGCAGTTTATCCTACATGCGCAAAGCTGGACAAGGCTGTAGTCACACCAGTAGTGGTGGCTTCAGCGCCGTTTTTCTATGAACAACTTCTTTAAACGAAGTGTGTCGCCGGCTGACCAGTTCGGCGGCTGGGTCACTTCCATCCAGGCATCAATGTAGCTGCTCGCCGAGTAGTTGTGGCCATAGCCCAGCGGGACGTTCGTTGCGATTGGAATATCAAACCCTACCTGCAGGAAGCTGACTACCGGATACCAGTCGAAGTAGGGAGACACGTCCGGTCCTCTTTCGCCATTCAGCCAGTCCGGCTTCCGCCACAGCATGCCCGGTGAAAAGAACACCATGGGATCGCTGGCATACTGGATATAGACAATGCGAACAGGGCCCCATTTGCGGGCAGGCTCCACCAGTGCATTTCGCTGGCCGGTAAACCGTATCATTGACCCGTTGGCGATTTGAGGCAGCCATTCAGGTGATCCGGGATTCCTGGAGCGTGTCGCGGCAGCCCACAGGGAACTTGGAAAGGGCGGGCCACTCCACACAGCGCCGTGCACCAGATCATCCAGGATGAGAAACAACTGCGTCGATGCCTCAGATCCCAGTGCCCCGAGGCTTAGCCCGTGCAGATACAGTTTGGGGCGTTGATCTTTGGGCAGTGTGGTCCAGTATTCATAAACTTCCTTGAACAGTGCCCGAGCTGCCGCCCGCGAACGGTCAGGGTCAAGCAGCAGCGTCATCCAGCTGGGCAGGTATGAATACTGAATGGCAACTATAGCCGTATCGCCACCGTGGAGGTATTCAAGAGTGTCAACCGCACCCGGATCGAGCCACCCGGTACCCGTGGGGGTCGCAACAATCAGCACAGATCGCTCAAACGCCTCGATCCGTTTCAGTTCCTCCAGCGCCAGTTTCGCCCGTTCTTCCAGAGTTTTCCGGGTCCTCACCCCAACATACACCCGCAATGGCTGTTTGACGGCGCGGCCTGTGAACTGGTGCAATTCTGTGAGATCAGGTCCAGTGGTGATGAAATTCTTGCCTCGGCGTCCGATGGAGTCCCATTCAATCAGGGATTGCGGACTGCCGGATGCGGTCAGCGCTGATGGCTGGATAATGCCTTCATCCACCAGTTCATCCAGCTTGGCAAACGCCTGGTCTGCCATGCGCAGCGCGACCTTCATCACCAGGCCCTGGGCGAGTAACGACACTGTCAGCGCCACCACTGCGATACTGAGAATAATCGAGACGCGCCTCGGCATCACGCGGTTGAGTTTCTTTGCGACCAGCTTTTGGCCCCACAACAGCATGCGGCCGGCGGAGATCAGGATCAGCGAACACACCAAGGCAATGAGGCCGAGACTCCACGGATGTGCGCTTGCAACGGGTTCCATCTC
Source organism: Anderseniella sp. (assembly GCA_051010195.1). Taxonomy (GTDB): domain Bacteria; phylum Pseudomonadota; class Alphaproteobacteria; order Rhizobiales; family Aestuariivirgaceae; genus Anderseniella. The sequence continues at coordinate 3,664 of JBPCVV010000306.1, forward strand.
CATCAGGTTTCTGATGGAGTTCTGCCAGATGCTGGCGCGCCACAGGAAGACGAGAGCAAGAAAGCCCGCGCCAGCAACCATTGCAGGGTGCAGAAACCTGTTGATTGCGGCAGAAGGTTCTTTCAATTCCAGATAACGCCACACCCAGGCAAAAAGATTGCCGAGCCCGTATCCGGTGGTGAAGGCGACGCCGGACAGCAGCCCCTGAAGAACAAAATTGCGGGGCAGCAGTGAAGGGGCCAGCGACGCTGCAAAGAACAGCGTTCCAAGAAACAAACCGACGTAGGAGAACGAGCGTCCGTAACTCTTCAGGAATTCAAGCAAGGCTTCTTATGCACCCCACACTCGTGTCAAAATCACATAAGCCGTGAAACGGTTTCCGATGCCTGCGCCACTGAATGCCGTGTGAATTGTTCTACACATTCAGTTTGCCAGTGCGCGCGGTGGCGAGGTTCACCGTTTACGAGGCATTACAGGGGCAAATTCAGCAGTTCACAAGCGAAGGGGCCAACGCGTCTTACTCGACGGTCACCGACTTCGCCAGATTTCTTGGCTGGTCAATGTCCGTACCCATGAAAACGGCGGCATGGTAGGCCAGGAGCTGGACTGGAACCGCGTAGAGAATTGGATTGACAAAGGCATTGGCCTTGGGCACGCAAAACTGCTCGAACGTGCTTGCATCGTTGCGCTTGCCATTGAGTTCGTCGGTCAGAAGCACAATCCTGCCGCCACGCGCCGCTACTTCCTCCATATTGGAGACGGTTTTTTCATAAAGGGCATCGTGCGGAGCGATGACGATCACGCGTACGTCCTTGTCGATTAGTGCAATTGGACCATGCTTCAACTCGCCGGCGGCATAGCCTTCAGCATGGATGTAGGAGATTTCCTTCAGTTTCAGGGCACCTTCCATCGCGATCGGGAAGTTGATCCCGCGGCCGAGGAAAAGCACATCAGTGGCGTTGGTGAGTTTTTTGGCGATGCGTTTAAGGTCACCCTCATGGCGCAGCATATTGGCTATATGACGCGGTACCTTGAGCAATGCCGATACCAGCTCGCGCTCCTGTTCAACGGTTATGGTGTGCCTGTCGCGGGCTGCTGCCAGCGCCAGGCAGGCCAGCACGATGAGCTGGCACGTAAATGCCTTGGTCGAAGCAACGCCGATTTCAGGGCCGGCATATGTCGGCATGATCGCATCGCACTCGCGCGCGATGGACGAGTCCTGCACATTGACGACGCCGAGCGTATGCTGGCCCTGTTCGGCGCAATATTTCAGCGCGGCCAGTGTGTCGGCAGTCTCGCCCGACTGGGAGATAACCAGTGACAACCCGCCTTCCGATAGCGGTGCCTCGCGGTAGCGGAACTCCGAAGCGATGTCGATATCTACCGGCAGGCGTGCGATTTGCTCGAACCAGTACTTGGCGACCAGACCAGCATAGTAGGCCGTACCGCACGCGGTGATAGTCAAACGTGGCAGGTCTGCGAAACTGAATGGCAGATCCGGCAATTTCACTCGCCTTTCGCTCATGTCGACATATTCGCCGAGTGTATGCCCGATGACTTCCGGCTGCTCGGCGATTTCTTTAGCCATGTAATGACGGTGGTCGCCTTTGTCCGCCATATAGGCTGTGGCCTGCGTGAACCGGACGGGACGTTCGACGGGCACCCCGTGTTCGTCGAAAATCTGAGCGGACTTGCGTGACAGGATTACCCAGTCACCCTCATCCAGAAACGTCACCTTGTTGGTGAACGGGGCCAGGGCCACAGCATCGGAACCCAGAAACATTTCGGCTTCACCATGTCCGATTGCCAGCGGACTGCCACGCCTGGCGCCAATCATCAGATCCTGCTCGCCGGAAAAAATGATGCCGAGAGCGAAGGCGCCGTCGAGGCGTTTGAGGGTAAGCTGCACGGCATCGGCCGGAGGGTTTCCGGCAGCAAGTTCACGGGAGATCATCTGAACGATGACCTCCGTGTCGGTCTCCGTTTCAAAGTCACATCCAGCCTGTTCCAGCTCTTCGCGCAGTTCGCGGAAGTTCTCGATAATGCCGTTGTGGACGACAGCTACGCCTGTCGCGGCATGGGGATGGGCGTTGTTCTCAGTTGGCGCACCGTGGGTGGCCCAGCGGGTATGGCCGATACCGGTGGTGCCGGCGAGCGGGCGACAGGCAAGCGCTCCTTTCAGGTTATTCAGTTTGCCTGGCGCGCGTTGGCGCACGAGTTCGCCGTCTTCGAGTGTTGCGATGCCTGCTGAATCGTAACCGCGATACTCAAGCCTGCGCAGAGCGTCCAGCATCAGCGGTGCGACCGGTTGTGAGCCGAGGATTCCAACAATACCGCACATTAGATCTGCCTCCCGATAGTTGGCCTGAATGTTTGCTGCCTGATGAAACCGTCTCTTGCAGTGCCGTGCGCGTGCGCGCGGCTCAATATTGCTATTGCAGCTGTAGCGAACGTGTCGCCGCCGGAGTGTTAGCGCTATGCCGAGTGTTCCGGTAATGTAGTCGTAACATCAGTAATGTCTGACTGGTAACTGGGCGGAAGTCTCCGCATGGCGATCTTTCGCGGTATCCTTAAAGAGGTAGAGTTGCGTGAAGTTGTTTTTAGTAACGCGGTTAGGGTGTTGTTTTGTGTTGATCGCCTGCCTGCTGCTGCCAGAAAAGACACACCAGTTACCCGGCGGTACAACTGGGTACGCGAAAAACACTTGACGTTTGGTGAGAATATCCGTTGAATTATAGGCACTAAGCATCTGCTTTTTCTGAAGTGATTGGGTTTGGGACGGTATCAATATTCAAATTCGGCTGCTCTTTGGTTTGTTGTACTGATGAGCTAGTGACGTGTCATATCATCGTAATATTTGCGGTGGCGCCGGAGGTTTGCCTGACCCACAGAAAAACGGAGCGGAGTGGTAGTAGAGTTAGTTGTTAGTTGTTTTGAGTCGGGGGGAGAAAGCGAGACGAACTCAGTATGTCTCAGCAGAATTTCCCAACCGCGATTGTTGGTGCAAACCCGCTGTTACGCGAAAGCCTGTCGCGCTTTTTGCATAAGTCGGTGTTTGATGTTTGTGACCTCGCATCATGCATAGACGAGCTTACGACTGCGGCCCTGCCGCAGGACCGTGCAATCCTGTTGATCATTGATGCTTGCGACCGCCCCGGCGATGTGTGCGACGAGATCGAACGTTTCAGGCATGACAACCCTTCAGGACGTGTCGTCGTGCTGGCCAATCACTGCGCACCTGCCGACATGGCGCGGGTGCTGAGGTCCGGCGCGCATGGTTATTTTGCGACCATTGCCACATGTGACGACTTCATAAAATCACTCGAACTGGTGATGGGAGGGCAAACCGTCCTGCCGTCGGACGGTATGGCTTCTGTTTTGGTCAACCTTACAGCGGAAGCAACCGATGAGGCCGTGTGTTCGGATAGCATGTCTGTCGATGTGCCGGTCGGCCAGGAGAATGCGCCACACTTCTCGGCCCGCGAATTTTACATTCTGCGATGTCTGACCGAGGGCAGCGCGAACAAGGTGATTGCCCGTGAATGCGAGATTGCGGAGGGCACTGTGAAGGTTCATGTCAAGGCAATCCTGCGCAAGCTGAAGGTCAAGAACCGGACCCAGGCAGCGATATGGGCGCTGAACAACCGTGCGCTCGTTTGGTCGAGCGAAAATAATCCGCATGCTGTCACGGCAACAGGCGGGTCGACTATGGACGTCCAGGTGGCGGCTCAGAAACCTGACTTAGCTACAGACAGGGGCACTGCGACACCGGTCGACGAGGCCGTCCGCAGCGAGACGAAACCGATCAGGTTTGTCGTCGTCGAGGAGGCTTTCCAGTGATCAAGTTTAACAGGACAAATGTTTTGCCTGTCCGTTCAACACTCCACCACAGATAGGCCGCACCATGGGTAAATCTTTTGAGATCATCGGCAAAACTGAGGCTGACTCAGTTCGTTGGCTCCCAAACCATGCGGTGCCGCTCCGTGACGAACAGGTGCGTGCACGATTGAACAGTGACCCGGCGCCTGTCGAGGAAAACATTGCGGTTATTGGGCTGGGCTATGTCGGTCTGCCGGTCGCGGTTGCCTTTGCCAAAAGGTGCGAACATGTGGTGGGTTTCGACATCTCGGAACCTCGGATCGAGGCCCTGATCGCCGGGCACGACCGAACCGGCGAGGTCACAGATCACGAGCTGAGTGTGTCATCACTGAAGTTTTCCAGCGACGCTGGAGATTTGAGTGGGGTGAGTTTTTTTATCGTATCTGTCCCCACGCCGATTGACCGCGAACGACGCCCGGATCTGTCACCGCTGAGGTCCGCCTGCCGCACGATCGGGCCTCATCTCACTGCCGGCGCCGTCGTGGTGTTCGAGTCAACGGTTTTCCCAGGCGCAACAGAAGAAGTGTGCGGTCCCGAACTTGAGGCTGCGTCAGGACTTGTCTGCGGTCGCGATTTCAAACTTGGTTATTCTCCCGAGCGCATAAATCCGGGCGATCATGTTCACACCTTGAGCTCTATTGTCAAAATTGTCTCCGGGCAGGATGACGAAACCCTGGAACGGGTATCCAAAGTCTACCGGTCGATCATAGACGCTGGCGTTTACGAGGCGACCTCTATCAAGGTCGCCGAGGCGGCCAAGGTCATCGAGAACACTCAGCGGGATCTCAACATTGCATTGATGAACGAGCTTGCGATCGTATTTGATCGACTTGACCTGAGGACAACAGACGTCCTCGAAGCAGCGGGGACAAAGTGGAACTTTCTACCGTTCAAACCCGGGTTGGTCGGTGGTCACTGCATAGGTGTTGATCCTTACTACCTGACCGCCAAGGCAGAGTCAGTCGGCTATCATCCGGAGATGATACTGGCCGGGCGTCGCATCAATGATGGCGTAGGCCGGTTCGTCGCACAAAAGACGATCAAGCTGTTGGTGGCGGCGGGAGCGGACATCGGTTCTGCGCGTATTGGACTGCTCGGCCTTTCGTTCAAGGAGAATGTGCCCGATCTGCGCAACTCAAAAGTTCCCGACATCATCGCTGAACTCAAGGGCTTTGGCCTCACTCCCCTGGTCCATGATGCAATCTGCGACCGGACCATGGTTGACCAGGACCTGGGTTTGAAAACTGTGTCTGTCGAGCAGTTTAAGGAACTGGATGCATTGATACTTGCCGTCACCCACGATGCCTACCTAAAGACCCCGGCTAAACTGTTTGCGATGCTCCGGCACGGTGGTGTGTTCGTTGATCTGAAATCTGCCGTCGAGCCGTCACGGGTGCGTAAAGATATTCACTACTGGAGCCTGTAGCCGTCAGACAGACGGAAGTTAATCGGGAGGAACGGTTCTGAACGAGGCCTATCAAGAAACCCGGACGAGACTTCGTCGCAAGCCAAAGCGTTGGCTGGTGACCGGCGCGGCAGGATTCATAGGATCCAATCTCGTCGAGGAACTGCTTAAGCTTGACCAGCATGTTGTGGGACTGGACAATTTTGCTACCGGTCACCGGCGCAATCTTGAAGAGGTCGAGGCAGTTGTGGGTGCGGATCACTGGCAGCGTTTCAGATTCATAGAGGGCGATATCAGAGATCTTGCGACCTGCCAAACCGCAGTCACTGACTGTGATTATGTCCTCCACCAGGCTGCGCTCGGCTCGGTACCACGGTCGATTGATGATCCTATCACTACCAATGCCGTCAATGTCGGCGGGTTCCTGAACATGCTGGTTGCGGCCCGGGACTGCCAGGTCCGCCGGTTTGTCTATGCGGCCTCATCTTCCACCTACGGCGATCACGAGGCGTTGCCGAAGATCGAACACCGGATCGGCAATCCGCTGTCTCCTTATGCGGTCACAAAGTATGCCGACGAGCTCTATGCGGATGTTTTTGGCAGCGCTTACGGTTTCCGGTCGATCGGCCTGCGCTACTTCAACGTGTTCGGTCCGCGCCAGGATCCGGACAGCGCCTATGCTGCTGTCATCGCCAAATGGGTTTCGGCAATGTTGCGGGATGAGCCGGTTCAGATCTTCGGTGACGGCGAAACCAGCCGTGATTTCTGTTTCATAGACAACGCGGTCCAGGTGAATTTGCTGGCAGCCATGGCGCCTGATGAGGCGGCCGGCGAGGTTTACAATGTGGCGGTCGGCCAGCGCACCACGCTGAACGAATTGCAGAAGATCATAAGGCTAGAACTGGAACGCCGCGGCGTTGAAGTCCGGGACCAGCCGGTTCACCGGGATTTTCGAAACGGCGACGTGCGGCATTCGCTGGCTGATGTCAGCAAGGCGCGCAGTTTGTTGGGGTATGAACCGACCCATGTAATTGACGAAGGCATCGAGACGGCAATGCCATGGTATCTCAATTATTTCCGGCAGGTGCGCATGTCTGTGGGTGCGAAGTCTTCCATTGCCAGTGAGCGCATGCCGTGCTCGCCTCGCAGCCTCTCGAAGTGATCGATGATGTGGCCAAGAGTGGCCAGGTTTTCCGACTGGTTGGCGCCCATATTATGCGGATGCCACCAGATGTGAAACATCTCACCGCATCTGGCGGCGGCGGTCATGCAGTCTGTTATTCGGGACAGGCGCAGTGACTCAAGCTTTTCCAGCCGACGTGAGAACGGGCGCAGAAACCGGCTGGAGCGGACATTTGTAACTGGCCTGTCAGCGGTCACGGAAGTGGTGTTTGCACCGCTCAGATTTACGTAACTGTCAGCCAGCCGAATGGCCCGTCTTGACAGGGTCTGATCGGCGCGTGCCCCGGGTTGGTACATCCAGCCGGTTTCATTACCGCGGTAGGTAGAGATACCTCTGCGTGCACATTCGTCCACCGCACTTTCATCATACTGGTTACGCGGGAATACGATGCTCTTGAATTTCGTCCCATGCCTGGCCGCAACCTCAATTGCAGCGTCCAGGTCGGCTGAGAACTGGGCTCGTGTCTGGCCGGGCTCCAGGCAGTAATAGTGTGAAAATGTATGGGTCGCGATTTCCTGGCCGGGGCAAGCCCTTATCTGTGCCAGCAGGCTGGGGGCGAAATGGTAGGGGTCTTTGGCCTCGTTATCGCCTACTTCGTCCAGGTAGGTGTAGTTGGAGAGCTTTCGATCGGCATAGGTGGGTTGCAGGTCCGGGAGGCTCGCCAGCATCTCGTCCTTTGTTTCACAGAACAGAAGCCCGACCGTCGCCCAGGTGGCGCGGATGTTGTGGCGATGAAAAATATCGAGCATCCGGCTCACGGCTTCGCGCCCGCCAATTACATTGGCGCCATACTGATCGGTCGTACGTTTGTCCCGGACGCCCCACATCAGTTCGAAGTCCAAAGATATGCACAGGCTGCCGCCGGGTTCAGCTGTCACACGACTTTCATCAGATTGAGTGTGCAGCATCTGCTCAGCTTCCGCCTGCAAGGGCTCGGAGGTAGATATCCGCATAAGCGTCGGCCACGTATGAGAGATCGAACTTCTCCTTTGCGCGCTGATAGCTTCTCTTGCCCATGTCGGTTCTCTTGGTTTTGTCATTGAGAAGTTCGATTATCGCGTTTGCGAGTTCCTGGCTGTCGCGGGGAGGGACCAGCCGGCCATTCCAGTCATCCAGCACTACGTCACGGCAGCCGGGGACATCGGTGGTCACGGAGGGGACTTCAAGCGCACCGGCCTCAACAAGAACCCGTGGTAGTCCCTCGCGATAGCTTGGCAGTGCGCACAGATCGCTCAATGACAGTATTGCCGGGATGTCCTTGCGGGGACCAAGATAGTGGACCGTGCCCGAACGATGCCTGATCTGTTCAACAAACTGGGCCGCCTCCTTGCCCTCTGACTCATATGGCCCAACCAGCACGAATGCCGTGTTCTTGATCTTGCTCCTCACCAGGTCAGCGGCCTCGACGAATTCACGAACCCCCTTGTTTGCGTCTACGCGGGAAATCATGGTGACAACCAACTTGCCGTCCAGATCGAGCGACCGCCGCAGATTGGCGAGCTGTTCAGGTTCGGGCCGCTGGGACCGCAATTTTTCAACATCGACGCCTGAGCTCAGAACAATCTCCTCGCGGCCTTCCTGGACCAGGCCGTTCTGCAGGAAGTAGGCCCGATCTTCAATGTTCTGGAAGATGGTGACGGACGAAGCCGATGCCTGCCGCTGCAGGTGACGGTAGACAGGCCGCAGCGCCTTTGCCTTCAGCGTGTCCGATGTCATTACGAAACCCAGTCCGGTGATGGTACGAATGCGGCCCCGGATTCCTGCTCGTTGTGCGAGGATCGGTGTTGCTATGGCGGGTTTTGGATCAAAACCGTGAACAATATCGGGTCTCTTTTTCTTGAACAGCGCCGACAACTCGCGGCAGCTGTGCATATCTGACCAAGGCGTCAGCTTGCGTTTCAGGTTGTAGTGGAGATAGGGAACACCGCTCGCCTGAAATTCAGCGCCGTCTTCAGATCCCACAGCAGCCACATCGAAACCACGGTCTTTGAGCGCATGAAGGAGCGGTATGCGCTTGTGAACATCATCGCCACCAATATGCCAGACGGTTGGTCTTGAGA
>JBPCVV010000307.1:0-6388 GCA_051010195.1 Anderseniella sp.
AAAGCGCTTGCGGAAGCCGCTTTACGCACTCAGCCGGGCATGCGGAATTCCATACATCAGGTGGCCGAACTGATTGCCGTTGACATGAACCAGGCAGCGGTGGTCTCCGCCTTCGAAGTAGACTTCGTCCTGCTCATCGAGTCGCCTGTCGACAATCGAGGCAATCTTGTACGCTGAGCCGATCACCGGTACAGCGCCGGTTTTGCAGTCCGGAAACAGCATGCTTGCCTCTTTTTCGGTTGCAAGTGTGACCGGTTCGCCGATCACTTTTCCCAGGCGCTTCATGTCCAGGCGGCGCGAAGCCGGTAAAACCGCAAGTACGTAGAAGCCGTCCGATTTCACGATGACTCCCTTGGCAAGTTGATCGGCCGGGACATGGCTGACTTCAGCCGTCTGCGCCGAACAATCGGTTTTCTTGTGTGACGTCACTTGGTACGCGATGTGGCTGTCGTCGAGATATTCCTGTAGTGTCAATGCAATACCCATCGTCTGTCCTCCCGTGCAGGATTTACCCGCAAATATCTGGCAGAAAGAGACGGCGCGGCACCGCAGCAGGCCGCTGTGTCAATCCTGTAGTTCACCGTGCATAAGAGACTGGAACTTGAACCGTCTCATCGGCCAGCAAAGCGTCTCGCATCAATGCCGGTTACCAGGATTGTTTCCAAGATACATGCATTGGCAAGGTGCGACAAGTCGGTAGGCTGACAGTTCAGGAATGAGGCTTGCGATACGACCTTGTGATATCCACGTGCCTCTTCTGGGGCGATTGGCGCCGAACTGCAATAACGCCTGCTACAGTGATCACCATTATGCCGGCAACCGCCAGGGTGTCGGGCCACTCCTGGAAGAAAAGCAATCCCCAGATCACCGCGAAACCGACATAGGCAAAGTCGAAGGTTGCAACGACCGAGGAGGGGCCGTTTTGATAGGCAACGGCTGTTCCGATGCTTGCCACCAGGATTGCAACGCCGAGCAGCATCACAGCCAGAATTTCGGGATTGCCCATTGTTGCCCATGTGGATGACAGGAAGGGTGACGAGATGCCCAGGCTTTTCAGAAAGCTGCCGGAGAACGTGGCAAGCACCCCGACTGCTATGAAGGTGATGTTCAATGCGCCTGACAGGACCAGCGGATGCTCATCTCGGCATTTGGTCCGCGTCAGTATCATCGCCAGGGCGTAGAGCATGGCGGAGATCAGTGGCAGCACGGCATAGAAGTTGAAATCATCCGTTGCGGGTTTGAGGATCAGAACAACGCCGGCAAAGCCCAGAACCACGGCAAACCAGCCGGCGCGCCCAACCGTCTCGCCGATCAGGAAGGCGGAAAACAATGTGATGAACAGCGGCAGCGTGTAATAGGCGGCCGCGGCGACGGACAGTTGCAAATGCGGCAGCGACGCGTAGTAGAAGACCCACATCGCAACCAGCATCAGGCTGCGCACTGCAGTCCATCCCGGCGCCTTCGGCACTAGTGCCACAGAGCTGAAGCGCCGTTTCAGCACCAGCAGCAGGAGCGGCACCGCCAGGCAGGAGCGCAGGACGAAAATCTGCCACAGGACGAGATTTGCACTCAATGCCTTGATCACCGCATCACCGAGAGACAGTGTCATGACTGTCAGAAGGATCACGATGACCGCCATCCTGAGATTGTCGGACTGCATGCCTGCACGTGTCATCATGGCGAACCTTTCAATAGCTTGGGGTTATGCTATTTGGGTCCGCAGTCTCGTGTAAATTGACTTCTCGTCCATTTTGCTTAACTTTAAGTAATGGAAAAACTGCGCCGCACATTGCCTCCTCTCAGCACATTGCTGCCATTTGAAGCCACGGCGCGACTGGGCAGTATCACAAGGGCGAGCGACGAACTTGGCCTCACGCAGGCGGCCATCAGCAAGCAGATAAAGTCGCTGGAGCAGGACCTGGGTATCCAGTTGTTTGAACGGCGTAACCGGGCGGTTCACCTGAACGTTCACGGCCGGGAGTTCGGGCGTGTCGTGTCCGAGGCGCTGAGATCGGTTGCGGCTGCATCCGGGGATCTGCGCCTGCAACAAGAACAGGGCGAGGTGGTGTTGCGTTCCCAGCTTTGCGAGGGGCTCTACTGGCTGATGCCCCGGTTGTCCGGATTTTACCAGAAATACCCGGACATTCCGGTACGGGTTACCGTATCAACGAAACCGATTGCAGAATCCGGGGAAAGGTTTGATCTGGCACTGCAAACCTCCGGCCGGGAGAAAGGTGACACGAAACTGATCTTCACGGCATCTGATGAAATCTTTCCCGTTTGCAGCTCGACCTACCTTGAGGGGGTGACGCTGCCTCAGCCGATAAATCGACTGAAAGAACTGCACCGCTTGCACCACAAGGTTGAGCCCCAGGATTGGGTGAGTTGGGACGCATGGCTTGCGCGTTTGAATGTGGACCTAGGCGCTGGTGCCGACGGCACTGCCTTCGACAGCTATCCGATGATGATCCAGGCAATGCTTGAAGGTCACGGGGTTGCTCTGGCATGGCGGCGGACAATTGAGTCCTATTTGAACGCCGGCACGGTTGTTCAGCCGTTTGAGGAACATCTTTATCTGCCGGACAGCTTGTCGATCTATCAGCCCACGGGCTGGCCAGTACGCAATGGCACATCCGAGCTGTTGGAATGGCTGAAGCTTGAACTGTCTTAGGCTGAATTGATGGAGGGGCCGTTTCAGCCTGAAGGCATCTGGATCAGGCGGCGTAGTCCTTGAAAACAAAGCTGCCAGGGAGCACATTATCAACACCATGCTGACACCATTTGAAAAACTGGCCTACACGGCCCGCCAGGGCGCCCGCGTTGCCTGGTACATGGGTCATGGTCTGGCTGCCGGACAGTTCCGCAAGGCCAAACCCGGCGTGTCCGAGGTTGCCCGCGAAAAGCCGAGGCAGAAAGGACCAGGCATGGAACGGCTGCTGGGCAGTCTGGCCAGCACGTTTCAGCGCGACCTGGACAATGTGGCAGCCGGTTATTATCCGCTGCCGCGTGATGCCGACGGTTCCCCGGCCCGGCTGCTGAAAACCTCGCGCGCCTTTCTCGCCGATGTGCCGGTTGCCGCCGAGCGCAAGGCGAAAGGTGACGGCACCGAAGTCTATTCGTCCGACAAGGCAGAAGAACTGCCGGCCTATTTCCTGCAGAATTTCCATTATCAGACCGGCGGATACCTGACCGAGGACAGTGCCGAAATATACGACATGCAAACCGAGGTGCTGTTTTCCGGCTCCACCAACGCCATGCGCCGTGAATGCCTTGTGCCGTTGTGGGAGTTCATGCGCGGCCGCGACCAGCGCAAGACGAAAATTGCCGACATCGCCTGCGGGACGGGCCGGTTTGGCCGCTTCATCAAGCAGGCTTACCCGCGTATCGACCTTACCCTGTCAGACCTGTCCGATGCCTACCTGGCCGAGGCAAAACGGCATCTGAAAGACTATTCCACGGTCAGCTATGAAGGTGCCAACGCCGAAAAGCTCCCGTTTGCTGACGCATCTCTGGATGTGGTTACGTCCATCTACCTGTTTCACGAGGTGCCGCCGAAAGTCCGCCGCGTTATTGCCGGTGAGTTTGCCCGTGTGCTTAAACCGGGCGGACGGCTGATCTTCATGGACTCGCTGCAATTGGGCGACGTCGAGGGCTATGACGGCATGTTGCAGTCGTTTCCGGTGAGCTTCCACGAACCTTACTACGGCAGTTACATCAAGGAAGATCTGGCTGAGATTTTTAGCGGAGCAGGGCTGGTCCACACCGAAAGCCGCCCGGTATTCCTGTCGAAACTGGTGGTTTGCGACAAGCCCTAGCGCAAGTTTCGGTCATATTGAAACACTTGACCGATGCACCACATCGCTCTGCGCTTCGCGCCTTGCATATGGGCTGATTTGACTCCATCAAGCGATTCAATATGACCGAAACTTGCGCTAGCAGCCAAGCTGGTCCGCCAGCCGGTTAAAGTCATCTGCAACGTAATCCACCGATCCGCCCGCAGGCGTGTCAGCGCCGATAGCTTTGCCATGCTCATCGGGTCTTGGAACGTACGCAGTAGCAAAACCGAGTTCGGCCGCTGCTTCCAGGTCATCGAGATGGGCGGCAACCATCATGCATTCTTCCGGTTTCAGGCCGAGCGCGTCGGCTGAGCCCAGATAGGCCTGCGGGTGCGGTTTGTAGGCTTGGGCGACCTCTGCTCCCAGCACTACGTCCCATGGCAGGCCGGCCCGTTTGGCCATGTTGGTAATCAGAGCAATATTGCCGTTGGAGCACGGCGCAATAACATACCTTGCTTTGAGGCGGACGAGGCCGGAAACGGCATCAGGCCACCCATCGAGCCGGTGCCAGGCGGTCACCAGGCGGTGCAGGTCTCCGCCCGTCGGTGCATTGAGTCCGTGCCGGCTGAATATCTCGATCAGGTTTTCCTCGTGCAGGATGTCGAGGCGCACAAATCCGCGGTTGCCGGAGCGTATGCGCTCCATGGCCGGCTGGTAGAGCCTGCGCCATCCGTCTGCGATCGCCGACCAGTCGGCCACCACGTGAGTGTCTTTTCCCCATGCGGCAAGTTCGCGGATGATGCCGGAGCGCCAGTCGACAACCGTGCCGAACACATCGAACAGGAGCGCCCTGATTTCGTACCCGTGGGCCATGAAACCTACCCGTTTTGTCCGCGGTGACGCAGGTAGTGGTCTGCCAGCACGATGGCCATCATGGCTTCACCGACCGGGACGGCGCGAATGCCGACGCACGGGTCATGGCGGCCCTTTGTCACGATGTCGGTTTCTTCGCCTTCACGGGTCACGGTCTTGCGCGGTGTGAGTATGGACGATGTCGGTTTGACCGCAAACCGGCACACAACATCCTGGCCGCTTGAAATGCCGCCCAGCACGCCGCCGGCATTGTTGGACTGAAACTCCGGCCGGTTGCCTTTCATTCGGATCTCGTCGGCGTTTTCCTCACCGGTAATGGCGGCCGCCTCAAACCCGTTGCCGATCTCCACGCCCTTGACCGCATTGATGCTCATCATGGCCGATGCAATGTCCTGGTCGAGCTTGCCGTAAACCGGCGCACCCCATCCCGCCGGCACGCCGGACGCAACAACTTCGATCACCGCGCCACAGGATGAACCGGCTTTGCGAATGCCGTCGAGATAGGTTTCCCATTCGCCGGCGGCTTTTGCATCAGGGCAGAAAAACGGGTTTTCGTTGACCTGGTTCCAGTCCCAGTTGCCCCGGTTGATCTTGTGCGGACCCATTTGTACCAGGGCTGCACGTACCTCGACCATCGCGACCACCTTGCGGGCGATGGCGCCTGCTGCCACCCGTGCCGCGGTTTCGCGGGCCGAGGATCGGCCGCCGCCGCGATAATCGCGTACGCCGTATTTCTCCAGATAGGTGAAGTCGGCGTGACCGGGGCGGAACTTGTCGCGGATGTCGGTATAGTCCTTTGAGCGCTGGTCGACGTTTTCGATCATCAGGGCAATCGGCGTGCCGGTGGTGACCTGGCCGTCGGTGCGGTCGTCCTCGAATACGCCGGAGAGGATTTTCACCTGGTCGGGTTCGCGCCGCTGGGTGGTGAACCTCGACGTTCCCGGCTTGCGCTTGTCGAGAAAGGACTGGATGTCGTCTTCGGTGACCGCAATACCCGCCGGACAGCCGTCAATCACACAGCCCAGCGCTGGCCCGTGTGATTCCCCGAACGTCGTGATGCGGAACAGATGGCCGAGCGAATTGTGTGACATTTAAAAGGTATCCCTGTTGCCGCCCAAGTCTTAGGCGGCGCATCAGGCTTCGTCAAACGGGCTGTCGCCTCTGCCGGCACCTACTCCGGGAAAGTGTCACAATATGACCGGAAATTGCGCCAACTGTGGCAAATATGTCACAGATTTCGAAAATCGACACAAAATCGCCACTAACGGCTTGACCTCAAGTCCGTGTTCTAACTAAACGTTAACACGTTGGTAAGTGGGGGTATTTAGTGGAGTTTGTTCGATGGGCCGTTCGTTTTCCAGGCTTATTGCCGTTTTTCTGTCATCAACTGCCTTAATCGGGACCGCTTATGCGGCTGATTTACCCGAGCCGGTCATGCCGGCGGGCGACTGGACAGGTTTCCACATTGGTTTAGGTGGCGGCTATGGCGGCGTCAATCATCGCCTTGCGCTTGATGCGGGCGGATTTAGTGATCTTCTGAGCCTGAGCGGCATTGGTGGTGAAGGTGGCTTGTTCACCGTCGAAGGCGGTTATGACTATCAGTTCAACAATGATTTCCTCATCGGCATTCTGGGAGATTACACCTATTCGGGTATCGGCACTGAACTGGATGTGCCTGTTTTTGACGCTAAATTCACTCTCGATGCATCACACAGTTTCTCCGTTCTCGGCCGCCTGGG
>JBPCVV010000308.1:0-10013 GCA_051010195.1 Anderseniella sp.
CGTTCAAACCGGAACGTCCCGGTCTGCTTGCAAGGCTAGAAGCTTGAACGCCGCTTGTTGCCCTACCGGTCCCATGAAAAGAACCGGTAATCATCATCGGCGTCTCAACCTTAACAATCGATTAAAAAGCCGACAAACAATCCCAGCACCAACACCCATCCCGCTTATCTCACCCAACAAGACGAATGCCAATCGTTACACTCTAGGACAGATTCGACGAAGATTACAACCGGCGCAGAAAGCTATTCCGCAGCCAGTGGAAAGTGCTGCACCAGGGCCTGCGGCTGCGGTCCGCCGGTGGCCCAGTCAAGCAGTTCCGCGGTGTGCACAACCGGAACACCGGTGCCGTTAGAGATCTGCATCATGCAACCGATATTGCCGGCAGAGATCACGTCCGGTGTCAGTGCTTCCAGTGTTGCCACCTTGCGCTTTTTCAGTTCCACGGAGATCTCAGGCTGCATGATGTTGTAGGTCCCGGCCGAACCGCAACAAAGATGCGGATCGGCAGGCTCCAGCACGGTGAAGCCGGCTGCCTTCAGCAGTGATTTCGGGTGGGTCTTGATCTGCTGGCCGTGCTGCAGCGAACATGCGGCGTGATAGGCGACCTTCATGTCAGGCACCTTGGTTTCGTTCAGTCCAAGGTCTGTCATGACCTCGGAGATATCCATGGTCAGCTTCGATATGATGGCCGCGTCTTCGGCCAGCGCGTCATTGCGGAACATATGGCCGTAGTCCTTTACTGTCGTGCCGCAGCCGGAGGTGTTGATGATTACGGCATCAAGACCCTCGCCGCGATATTCCTTCATCCAGGCGTTGATGTTGGCGGCCGCGGACGCATGGCTTTCACGGGTTTTGCCCATGTGATGGGTGAGCGCGCCGCAGCAGCCAATCCCCCTGGCGACAACCACATCGCAGCCGTGCCGGGTCAACAGCCTGATCGTACTTTCATTGATATCGGTATTCAGGGCGCGCTGGGCACAACCAGTCAGCAGCGCCACTCGTTTGCGGCGTTTACCTTCCGCCTTGAACACCTGCGGACGATCCATCGAACTGGGTGACGGCAGGTCGGACGGGGCCAGCGACACCATTGCCTTCAGCCTGCCCGGCAGATAGTGGGCAAACGGCTTGGCGAACCTGGCACCGAACATGGCCAGCCGAAACCGGCCGGGATAGGGCAATACCTGCACCAGCAGCCAGCGCAACACCCGTTCCGGCAATGGCCTGGTATAGGTCTGCTCGATATACTCACGGGCATGGTCTACCAGGTGCATGTAATGCACGCCTGACGGACACGTCGACATGCACGACAAGCACGACAGGCAGCGATCTATGTGCTTGACCGTCTTGGCATCCGCCGGACGGCCTTTTTCCAGCATGTCCTTCATCAGGTAGATGCGGCCGCGCGGGCTGTCCAGTTCATCGCCAAGCACCTGGTAGGTTGGACAGGTAGCGGTGCAGAACCCGCAATGCACACAGGTGCGCAGGACCTCGTTCGACCGCTTGATCGCAGGGTCCTTCATCTGCTCGATGGTGAAATTGGTCTGCATCGCTTATCCCATCCGGCCGGGGTTCAAAATGCCATGCGGATCAAAGCGGGTCCTGAGACCGGCACTGATCTTTGCCAGTGGTGCCGGTTCCGGCTGGAACACACCCAGTTTCTTTGCGGTCGCGTCACTTGAGCGGATCAACGTGGCATGGCCGTCAATGCCGTTCATGACGGCTCGCAGATCATGGCCTTCCGGCACACGGGCCCACACCAGTCCACCGCCCCAGTCAAACTGAACCTGCGCATCGCCTCCCAGCAGGTTTGCGAGTTTCGGCCCGTCTGACGGTTTCACGGACAGGCGCCATATGTCGCCCTTGCCGGCTGCGACCACCGCGGCATCACGAATCTGCTGCCACAGCCCGGCGGACCTGGCCGGATCCGTTTCAATGGTCACATCACCAAAACTGCCAAGCAATTCCTTGAGCTTTTCAGACCTGTATTTCACAGAGCCTTCAAAACCCTCAACACGGATACAGGTGCGAGCGCCCTGTTGCGCACTGGCCGGCAGATGTGACGCTCCGTTCACATCATAAGGCGCGGTCAGGGCTGAACTCATGGCCGCGCCGGCAGCGTCGTTGTCAAGGTCGTCGACAATAATGGTTGCGCTTGCCTCCGGCAGGGGCAACACCTTGAAAGCGACTTCGGTGAGCACGCCCAGCGTGCCATGACTGCCGGCCATCAGCTTGACAAGGTCATAACCTGTGACGTTCTTCATCACCCGGCCGCCATTCTTCACAATGGTGCCCTCGCCGTCGACAAAGCGCACGCCGATGAGCGAATCCCGGCAGGCGCCGGCCTGGATGCGGCGCGGGCCGGATATGTTTGCCGCTACCACGCCGCCAATGGTTGACTTGCCGTTGGTCCCGTACAATGCGCGGTGATCCATCGGCTCGAAGGGCAGTCTCTGCCCCTCTTTGGCAAGCGTCTTCTCGATCGTCTCCAGCGGTGTGCCGGCAGCCGCAACAATGGTCAGCGCGCCGGGCTCGTACAGGGAAACACCCGTCACACCGGTGGTATCAAGCAGTTCGCCGGTTACGCCATGGCCCAGCCCGGCCCTGGAGCCGCCGCCGCGGATCTGCAGTCCCGTGCCTTTGGCCGCCGACGCCCTGACGGTGTCAGCCAGCTCGTGTTCCGATTTGGGTTTCATGCTGCCTCGCGCCGCGTCCTGGTTGTGATCAGCGGGAACACCTTGGCCGGGTTGAGCAGCCATCCGGGATCAAACACATCCTTGACCCGCACCTGCGCTTCCAGATCGCCTTCGTTGTACTGGGTCAGCATAAGGTCGCGCTTTTCAACGCCGACACCGTGTTCTCCGGTCAGGCAACCACCCACTTCAACACACAGTTTCAGGATTTCCGCGCCCATTGCCTCGCAGGTTTCCAGGTCGCCCGGCTTGTTGGCATCAAACAGAATGAGCGGGTGCAGATTGCCGTCGCCGGCATGGAACACATTGGCCACGTCGAGACCGTACTCGGCAGACAGTTCCTGCATGCGGCGCAGCACCAGCGGAAGCTGGCTGACCGGAATGGTGCCATCAAGGCAGATATAGTCATTGATCTGTCCCATGGCGCCGAACGCTGCCTTGCGGCCTTTCCAGATGGCAGCGGATTCCTCCGCGCTGGCGCTCTCGCGCAGTTCCGCCGGGTCGTGCCGGCGGGCAATAGTCTTGATCTTTTCCAGCTGCTCGACGATTTCAGCCTCAGACCCTTCCACTTCGACAATCAACAGGGCTTCGACATCCGGATATCCGGCATGGGCAAAATCTTCCGTCGCCCGGATGCACGGCCGATCCATGAATTCGATGGCGACCGGCAACACGCCGGCCTTGATGATATCCGCCACGCAGGCACCGGCAATCTCGGAACGATCGAACCCCAAAAGCACGGGTCGTGCTCCTTCCGGCTTTCTCAGAATGCGCAGTGTCGCCTCGGTAACAATGCCAAGCTGGCCTTCCGACCCGCAAATCACGCCTAGCAGGTCGTAGACGGCGGCGTCGAGATGGGCACCGCCTATGTCGACGATGTCACCTTGCATGGTGACCATCCTGACACCCATCAGGTTATTGGTGGTCACGCCGTACTTCAGGCAGTGGGCACCACCGGAGTTCATCGCGATGTTGCCGGCAATCGCACAGGCCAGCTGGCTGGACGGATCAGGTGCATAGAAAAACTCGTTTTCTTCAACCGCGCCGGTCACCGACAGGTTGGTGCGCCCGGTCTCAACCCTGATGAAGCGGTTGTGATAATCGGTTTCCAGCACGGCGCTCATGCGCGAGACGCCGATAATGATGCTGTCAGCGGTCGGCAGCGACCCGCCCGCCAGGGACGTCCCTGCCCCGCGCGGCACAACCGGCACGCCTTCCTCATGGCAGATTTTCAGGCACGCGGCGACTTCCTCTGTGCTGCCGGGCAGTACAACAGCCAGCGGTTGGCAGCGATAAGCGGTCAGCGCATCACATTCATAGGCACGGGTCTCATTGGGATCGGAGATCACAGCCTCTTCGGGGAGCAGTTCCTGAAGCCGCGCCACAATAGAAGCCTTGCGCTCCAGTACATCCTTGTCCGGGACCGGCATTTCCATATCAGGTCATCCTTCCTGCTCGTTGAACCACCGCCACGCGTTAAATCCTTTGAACGCACGGCGGCTCAGAGCGGGTCAACATAATTGGTAAAAAAATATTACCAATTATTTCTCCACTTGGATACCCCTATTTTGGCTGAATATCAAACCCATGTCGAATAGCCGGTCTTCAGCGGATAAACATCACCTCTGGCAGCCCGGTGGCGAAGGCCGGAGTGGCAAGCGTGGCCGTCGCCACGGCCCCGACAGCGCCTGTCCCGATGAAATCACGTCTTCTCATGGTGGGTCTCTTCATTATTACTTACTTATCCAGAATGCCAGGCAGGTTCAGCTTATGCTCGCGGGCACAGTCGATCGCCGTTTCGTAGCCTGCATCGGCATGGCGCATAACGCCAGTGGCCGGATCATTCCACAACACGCGACCGATGCGCCGCGCTGCGTCGTCGGTGCCGTCACAGCAGATCACCATGCCGGAATGCTGGGAATAGCCCATGCCGACGCCGCCGCCATGATGCAGCGACACCCAGGTGGCGCCCGATGCACAATTGAGCAAGGCGTTGAGCAGCGGCCAATCCGAGACCGCGTCGGAGCCATCCTTCATGGCTTCGGTCTCGCGGTTGGGCGATGCAACCGAACCTGAATCCAGGTGATCGCGCCCAATAACCACCGGCGCTTTCAGTTCGCCTGACGCGACCATTTCGTTGAAGGCCAGGCCGAGCCGGTGACGCTGCCCCAGTCCGACCCAGCAGATGCGGGCCGGCAGGCCCTGGAACGCAATGCGCTCGCGGGCCAAGTCGAGCCAGTTGTGCAGGTGTTCATCGTCCGGGATCAGTTGCTTGACCTTGGCATCGGTCTTGTAAATGTCTTCGGGATCACCGGACAGCGCGCACCATCTGAACGGGCCGATGCCCTTGCAGAACAACGGCCTGATATAGGCGGGCACGAAGCCGGGAAAAGCGAAGGCATTCTCCAGGCCCTCGTCCTTGGCCACCTGGCGGATATTGTTGCCATAATCCAGCGTCGGCACGCCGGCGTTCCAGAAATCCACCATGGCGGCGACGTGCACCTTCATGGACGCGCGCGCTGCCTTCTCGACCGCCGCCGGATCGCTCTCGCGCTTGTCGCGCCACTCAGCCATGGTCCAGCCCTGGGGCAGGTAACCATTGACCGGGTCATGGGCAGAGGTCTGATCGGTCACAATGTCAGGCTTGACCCCGCGCGCCACCAATTCGGGAAACACGTCAGCCGCATTCCCCAGAAGACCGACAGATTTCACTTCCCCTGCGCTGGTCCAGCGTTCGATCATGTCGAGCGCCTCGTCCAGGGTTGTCGCCTTTTCGTCGACATACCGGGTGCGCTGGCGAAAATCGATGCGGGTCTCGTCACACTCCACCGCGAGACAGCACGCACCTGCCATGACTGCGGCGAGCGGCTGGGCACCGCCCATGCCACCGAGGCCGCCGGTCAGTATCCACCTGCCCTTGAGATCACCGTCATAATGCTGGCGGCCGGCTTCCGCGAACGTCTCATAAGTGCCCTGCACGATGCCTTGCGTGCCAATATAGATCCACGACCCGGCTGTCATCTGGCCATACATCATCAAGCCCTTGCGATCGAGCTCGTTAAAATGCTTCCAGGTGGCCCATTCCGGCACCAGGTTGGAATTGGCGATCAGGACCCGCGGGGCATCCGTATGGGTGCGAAAGACGCCGACCGGCTTGCCGGACTGAACCAGCAGGGTCTCGTCATCTTCCAGGGATTTCAGCGAGGCGACGATGCGGTCGAAATCAGCCCAGGTACGGGTCGCGCGGCCAATGCCACCATAAACCACCAGTTCGTGCGGGTTTTCCGCCACATCCGGATGCAGGTTGTTCATCAGCATCCGCATCGGCGCTTCGGTGAGCCAGGACTTCGCGGTAATGTCGGCGCCAGTGTCGGGATACACATCACGCAGGTTGTGGCGCGGGTTGGTGGTCATGACCTCAATCCTTCCAATCAATCAGTTGTTCGCTTGCCGCAGCGAGAGACATGTCGCCGCCGGCCACCAGGCCGGCTGCCAGTTGCAGTTCAGGGGCCATGAACCGGTCAGTACCGAGCGACGGGACGTCCTGGCGCAACCGGGCCAACACGGCGCGCAGCTTGTCACTTGTTTTCAACGGCGCGCGGCATTCGACGCCTTGCGCGGCGCACAGCAGTTCGACGCCGATGATGTTTGACAGGTTGGCGTTCATCTGCAGCAGGCGTCGGGCGCCGTGGGCAGCCATTGAGACGTGATCTTCCTGGTTGGCGCTGGTCGGCGTCGAATCGGTCGAGCACGGGGTGGCGAGATGCTTGTTCTCGCTCATCAAAGCCGCCGTGGTGACCTCGGCGATCATGTAACCGGAATTCAGTCCCGGATCGGGGGTCAGGAACGGCGGCAGGTCGAAACTCAGGGTCGGGTCGACCATAACGGCTGTGCGGCGTTGCGAGATGGATCCGATTTCAGCGATGGCCAGCGCCATCTGGTCGGCGGCAAAGGCCACCGGCTCGGCATGGAAATTGCCGCCCGACACAATTAGGCCGGTCTCCGACAGCACCAGCGGATTATCGGTAACGGCATTGGCCTCGATTTCCAGCGTGCGGCCGGCCTGGCGCAACAGGTCTATGGCCGCGCCGGTCACCTGTGGCTGGCAGCGGATACAGTACGGGTCCTGCACGCGGGTATCGCCATCGCGATGGCTTTCGCGAATTTCAGAGCCCTGCATCAGGTCCCTGATGGCGGCCGCCACATCAATCTGGCCGCGGTGGCCGCGGAGTGTATGGATTTCCGGTTGCAGGGGCGCAGTCGAACCCATGACGGCATCGGTACTGAGCGCAGACGCCACGATGGCGGCCTCCGCATTGCGCTGTGCCTCGAAATACCCGACCAGTGCAAAAGCAGTTGAAAACTGGGTGCCGTTGATCAGGGCCAGCCCTTCCTTGGCCCCCAGTGTGATGGGTTTGAGACCGGCCTTGCTCAGGGCATCAGCAGCCGGCATCGTCTGGCCGCCCAGTTCGGCGTGGCCTTCGCCCAGCATAGCTGCCGCCATGTGCGCAAGCGGCGCCAGGTCGCCTGACGCGCCGACCGAGCCCTGCGCCGGGACAACCGGGGTCACCCCTTTCGCCAGCATGGCTTGTATCTGTTCGATCACCAGCCAGCGCACGCCGGAGGCGCCACGGCCCAGTGACAGGAGTTTCAACGCCATCATCAGGCGTGCAATACCAGGCGCGACCGGGTCGCCGACGCCGGAACAATGCGACAGGATCAAGTTGCGCTGCAGGGTCTCTGTATCGCCGGGCTTGATCTTCACCGACGCCAGCTTACCGAAGCCGGTATTGACGCCATACACGGCCTCGCTGCCACCAGCTGCATCTGCGACACGGGCCGCGGCCGCGTCGACATGCGCGCGGGCGCTGTCATCAAGAATGGCCGACGCTCCCGATCGATACAGGTGCTTCAACTGATCAAGGCTGGTTTTTCCCGGTTCAAGAGTGAGGCTGGTCATGACGCGGCACCTGCGATGATGCGGCTGTGCAACGGGTTGAAACCAATGCGGTAGGCCAGTTCTGCCGGGTGGTCGACATTCCATACCGCCAGGTCGGCGCGCTTGCCCGCTTCCACGGTGCCGGTATCAGCCAGGCCAAGGGCTGTAGCGGCGTTGCGCGTTGCCCCGGCCAGTGCTTCTTCAGGTGTCATGCGGAACAGGGTGCAGGCCATGTTCATGGTCAGCAAAAGCGATGTCATGGGTGATGAGCCGGGATTGCAGTCGGTTGCCACCGCCATTGCAACCTTGTGCTTGCGCAACAGCTCGATCGGTGGTGTCCGGGTTTCGCGCAGCGTGTAGAAGGCGCCGGGCAGGATCACAGCAACCGTGCCTGCGTCAGCCATGGCCTTCACGCCTGCCTCATCCAGGTACTCAAGGTGATCGGCTGACAGTGCACCATAAGCCGCTGCCAGTTTTGCACCGCCAAGATTGGACAATTGCTCGGCGTGGAGCTTCACCGGCAGGCCCAATTCGCCCGCCTTTTCAAACACTCGCTCTATTTGTGCAGACATAAAAGCAATACCCTCGCAGAACCCGTCCACAGCGTCGACAAGGCCTTGTGCATGAGCTTTTCCCAGGGCGGGAAGGCACACTTCGTCAATATACGCATCGGCCCTGCCCTTGTACTCAGCGGGCACAGCATGGGCGCCGAGGAAAGAGGTTTTCACCCGCACCGGGCGCTCGTTTTCAATCATGCGCGCCACCCGCAGCATGGCCAGTTCGGTGTCAATATCCAGACCGTATCCGGACTTGACCTCAATCACCGACACACCTTCCGCCAGCAGGGCATCGACCCTTGGCAGCGCAGAATCCAGCAATTCCCGCTCGCTGGCATTGCGGGTAGCGGAAACGGTCGAGACGATTCCGCCGCCGGCGCGCGCCACCTCTTCATAGGTCGCGCCTTCAAGCCGCATTTCAAACTCGCGGGCCCGGTTGCCACCGAACACGATGTGGGTGTGGCAGTCGATG
Organism: Anderseniella sp.; assembly: GCA_051010195.1. Taxonomy (GTDB): domain Bacteria; phylum Pseudomonadota; class Alphaproteobacteria; order Rhizobiales; family Aestuariivirgaceae; genus Anderseniella. Next base: position 8,659 of record JBPCVV010000308.1, read on the forward strand.
AGCGCGGGCGTCACCAGGCGACCTTCAAGGTCTTGGTGCTGCCATCCGGCGAACCGTTCCGGGACACGTGCTTGACTGCCGCACCAGGCGATCTGCCCGGCATCCACGGCAATTGCGGCGCCTTTTGCAAGGCCATAAGGCTCAGCCCCGGCCACCATGCTTGCCAGATTGAGATTTGTCAGCAGTTGCGGGGAAGATGACACGCCGGCACCCTTGTATGTTTGCTCATTCATGATATTATGTGCAGACATATTATGAGTCAATGCCGGAAACCTATTCATGCAGCAGATCTGGGCTGAAACCGCACTCACCGCTGAAGGATGGCAAAACCATGTGCTGGTGAGCGTCGACGGCACCGGAACCATCACCTCGGTTAAGCCGGACAGCGGGCCGGCAGGCCATCGCACCGGTATATTGCTGCCGGCGCCGGTGAACCTGCATTCACACGCCTTCCAGCGCGCCATGGCCGGCCTGACAGAGGCGCGCGGCCCCGACCCGTCTGACAGTTTCTGGACCTGGCGGCAATTGATGTACCGGTTTCTCGACCAGCTTACCCCCGATCACGTCGAGGCGATCACGGCTTTTGTGCAGATGGAAATGCTTGAGGCAGGATATGCGGCAGTTGCCGAATTTCATTACCTGCACCACCAGCCGGACGGGACGCCGTATGACAATGTGGCTGAACTGTCCGCCAGAGTCTGCGCCGCTGCCGCGCAGACCGGGATCGGACTGACATTGCTGCCGGTGCTGTATGAACATGGCGGCTGTGATGGCCGTGCATTGGGCGCCGGCCAGAAACGTTTCGGCAACACGCCGGATAAATACGCCACGCTGCAACAGGCCGCAGCCAAGGCGGCCACGGCACTACCGGAGGACACCATTGTCGGCGTGGCGCCGCATTCCCTGCGCGCCGTCAGCCGCGACGGGCTGAACTTCGCCGACCGGCTGGCCGCAAACACGCCGATCCACATGCACCTGGCTGAACAGGTGGCTGAAGTCGAGGAAGTCGAGGCAGCGTGGGGCAAGCGACCGGTAGACTGGCTGTTGTCCAACCACAAGGTCGACGAGCGCTGGTGCCTGATCCACTGCACCCAGATGACGCCGGATGAGACCACGAAACTGGCCGTCACAGGCGCGGTCGTGGGGCTTTGTCCGATCACCGAATCCAGTCTCGGAGACGGCATTTTTGACGGCGTGCGCTATGCAGCGGCAAACGGACGCTTCGGGGTCGGCTCGGATTCCAATATCCGTATCTCCCTGGCCGAAGAACTGCGCACGCTGGAGTATTCACAACGCCTGCGCGACAAGGGACGCGCCCTGCTGGCCACAGCGGACAAGTCCACAGGCCGGGTGCT
>JBPCVV010000309.1:0-19233 GCA_051010195.1 Anderseniella sp.
CTGAACAACGGCAAGGACATTGCCAACGCAGCCGTTGCCGGCAGCCTGTACAAGAACGCTGTCGACGGCACGGTGAGCGCGCAGATTTTCTGGATGAAAACCATCGCCAGGTGGGGTGGCAAGAACATCGGCGATGCCGATCTTGCCGGGTCTGCGGAAACTGTGATGGAAGAGACTGTTGTCTGTGACCGTGAAATGGCTCGCCGCATCGCCTTCGTGCTTGACCGGGCAGCCAGGACCGAAGGCGCGGGGACCTAAGTGACCGGATTGCTGGACGAATTGCTGGCGCGCATCAGACGGGCTGATCCGGGAGAAGTCGAATGGGTTCGCCGCGAGGTCATGCAGCGCACTGCGGACATGGCCTGGATACCCAATCCGGGCCCGCAGACGGACGCCTACTACTGCGAAGCTGACGAGTTGCTGTACGGGGGCGAGGCAGGCGGCGGCAAGACCGATCTGTTGCTGGGCCTGGCCTTGACGGCGCATCGCAAGAGCCTGATTCTCAGGCGCCTCGACAAGGAGGTTGAAGGCCTGGAACAGCGCCTGGAGGAAATTCTGGGCAATCGTGACGGTTACAACAGCCAGAAGCGCGTCTGGCGGCGTGCTGTTCCAAAACCCGGCCTGATCATGCTGGGCGGCTGTCAGCACCTCAATGACCGGGCAAAGTACCAGGGCACGCCGAAGGATTTCATCGGCTTTGACGAACTGGCCAATTTCCTGGAGGCGCAATACACCTTCATCATCGCCTGGGCACGCTCGACGCTGAAGGGGCAACGGGTGCGCGTGGTGGCGGCTTCAAATCCGCCGGTGACACCTGAAGGCATGTGGATCAACCGGCGCTGGGCGCCCTGGCTGATGCCGGATCACCCCAACCCGGCACTGCCCGGTGAACTGCGCTGGTTCACGACCATCAGGGGCGAGGACTGTGAAGTCGACGGTCCCGGCCCGGTCGAGATCGATGGCCAGGTGTTGCTGGACAACAAGGGCAAGCCGGTGCAGCCGAAATCGCGCACCTTCATTCCTGCTGAACTTGCCGACAATCCGGACCTGGAAGAAAGTGGTTATGCCTCGGTTTTGGCAGCATTGCCGGCGGGCATGCGCGAGGCCATGATGGAGGGCGATTTTACCATCGGCCAGCGCGATGAGCCGTTCCAGGTAATCCCGCAAGGCTGGGTGGACGCCGCCATGGACCGCTGGCATGAAGCCGGTTCGTCATCTGCCATGACCGCACTGGGTGTCGATATTGCCCAGGGCGGCAGCGACATGACGGTGCTGGCTGCCCGCCATGGCGGCTGGTTCGCCAGGCTCAAAGTCTACAAGGGCGTTGATACCCATGACGGCCCCAGTGTGGCGGGCCTGATTTTCATGCAGCTTCGCGACGGGGCAGAAGTCGTGCTCGATATGGGCGGCGGCTATGGCGGGTCGACCTATGATCATCTCAAGCAGACCCTGTCGCCAACCCAGTTCAACGGTGCCGCAGCAGGTCCCGGGCGGGACAAGTCCGGCACGCTGGGATTTCTGAACCTCAGGGCGGCCGCCTGGTGGGCGCTACGCGAAGCGCTGGACCCGGACTATGGCGGCCAGATCGCCCTGCCACGAGATGCGGAACTCAAAAGCGACCTGTGTGCACCGACCTACAAGGTGGTGCCGGGGGCGAAAATCCAGATCGAGGATAAGCAAGAGCTGAAGAAGCGCATTGGCCGGTCACCCGACCGGGGCGATGCCGTGGTCATGGCTCATTGGGCAACAGGCCACAGGCGGGCAGGTGGATACAGATCGCGCAATCTCCCGCAACGGGCGGTGACATCCAGGAGAGGACGGTAAGGGTGGATCCCCGGGACCAGCCCGAGAATGACAATTGCGGCATGGGTTCGGCGGTCTGAATGGGCAGAAATATCTAACTATTTCAATAATTTGAAAGTGGATCAAACAACACAATCGTGCCGTTACCTGCTGCTTGCATTGACCTGCTTACACAAAAAACCGCAAAACCCATGTGCATAAGCGATACGATGAAGAGCGTTGCGGATTTGGTTTTATTCCGCTCACGGTAGCAGCCTGTCGGCTGCTCCTCCGCTAGGGCGCACTTCGTGCGGCGGCCGGTCGGCCTTGCCTCAGCACGTTCCGTGCTTCGGAGGAATTCATCACAACGGTTGTTCAAGGTCGGAGAACGGCCCGCCGGACACGAAGAGTCTGGCGCAGAAGCTGTTCGACAACCAACAAAGGAGCCTCTCAATGTCAAAGGCCATCAAGGCGATCGGTTCGATCTTCAAGCCCAAGATACCGGAAGTTGCGATCAGCAAGATACCTGACCCGGGCTCGTTTGCCAGCAAGGCTGCGGCGCGAGACAGGGTGCGTGAACGGCGCAGGAAACGCGGTGGGCGCGATGCAACCATTTACTCCGGCCAGACCTATTCCGGCTCCAACCTTGGCGGGACAGCCTGATGGCACTGCCCGAACGCGCAAGCCGCCTCAGCGCCATGGCGGCGTCAGCCTTTTCTGCAAAGCAGGCGCTCAATTCGTTCTGGCAGGAAGTGGCTGAACTGCATTTTCCGGAGCACGCCGACTTCACGACAAGCAGGAATGATGACGGTTTTGCCGCCAACCTGTATGACTCAACGCCAGCACTGTATCGCCGTGATTTCGGCAACTACCTGGGCTCGGTACTGCGGCCCAAGGGGCGCGAGTGGTTCAAGGGCAGGGACCGTGACGATGAAGCCAATGGGCAACAGGCGATCCGTGCCCACTATGAACGTACTGACAAGCGCATGCGCGCGCTTCTGTATGACAATAAATCCCAGTTCATATCTTCCCAGGCCCTGGCCGACCATCAGTATGTGACCTTCGGCAACTGCGTAACGTCTGCCGAGCCGCGTTCCGACCGCTCCGGCATGCTGTATCGCACCTGGCACCTGCGCGACTGTGCCTGGGCCGAGGACGTTGATGGTGAGGTGGATACGGTCTACCGCCGCTTCAGGATGAAGGTGGCGCACTTGTGCGCGAAGAAGGAGGCCGGCTGGACGATTCCGAAAAAGATAACCGACAAACTGAAAAGGTCGCCCGACGACAAAGTGCAGTGCCTGCATGTGGCGATGCCGATTGACGCCTACTACGTTACCGATAAGCCGAAATCGGCGCGCAAGGACTGGGTATCGGTCTATATCTGCGAAGACACCAGGGACATCCTGTTTGAAGAAGAACTCAACGAACTGCGCTACGCGGTAAGCCGCTGGTTTCGCCTGTCTGGTTCGCCGTACGCGATCTCGCCGTGTGCGGTGATCTCTACGCCTGATGCGCGCACCATGCAGTCGATGACATGGTCGATCATGCAGGCCGGTGAAAATGCTGTTGAACCGCCCCTGGTCGGCCAGTCCGAAGTGGTCCTGGGTCCGGTCAACCTGTTTCCCGGCGGCATTACCTGGGTGGACAAGAACTATGATGAGCGCAATGGCGATGCCATCCGGCCGGTCAACCTGGGCAAGGTGCCGGAGCTTGGTGTTTCACTGCATGGTGCTGTGCGCCAGCAACTCGGCGAAACCTGGTATCTGAACAAGCTGTTCTTGCCGGTGGGTGGCGGAGAGATGACGGCACAGGAAGTCGAACGGCGCTGGCAGGAGTTCCAGCGCGCCACGCAGCCGATTATCGAACCGGCAGAACCGGAACGCAACGGCCGGGTGCTCGACCTGACTTACGAAGTCGCTGTTAATATGGGCTGGCTGGGACACGAAGAAGATCGGCCTGAAGAAATCGACGGTCGTGAATTTGACTGGACCTATGACAATCCGATTGAAGATGCCCGCCGCGATGGCCTGGCGTTGACCTTCAGCCGGGCCTTGGAACTGACGCAGGCTGCAGCAAGCGCCGACCCGAAGATCGCGGCCCGGTTCAATATGACCAAGGCCTTTGGTGACACCATGATTGCCATCGCACCGGCCCAGTGGATGCACAAGCAGGATGATCCGGAAGTCGAGGCCGCGCAGGTTGAAATTGCCGAGGCAGCCCAGAGCCGGGACGCCATGGCGGAAGCCGGTCAGCTCGCCGATGTGGTGGCCCGGGTCGCCAAGGCGGGGATGCGGTAATGCCAGCAAAACCCACCCCGGGGCCAAAACCGCTTGGTGATAGCTGGCCGCTCGACCTGACAATCAAGGAAGTCATGGCAATCAAGAGCTTAGGGGGCGGTGTCGGCAACGAGGATCAACAAAAAATGGCGCTGGATGTCATTGTCAGGCGGTTTTGCGGCTACTACGAACTGACCTTCCATGAACACAGCGAACGGTTGTCCGCCTTTGGCGAAGGCCGCCGGTATGTGGGCGCGATGATCCAGGAGGCCCTGATCACCCCTACCGCCCCCAACCAGGAGAAAACGTAGATGAAACAGGACGGGTCAGAAATTCACAGTGCGCCCGCGGATGCAGGGACGACGGCTGAGGATGCCACCGGGAAAGACGCAGCACCGGAAGCGAGGCTCCAGGACAGGACCCGGTCCTGGTCGGACAACGGCAAGGACACCTCGCTCTATGACGAAGTGGCAACAGGTTCGCCGGGAACGCCTGCATCCGGTGCAAAAGAAACAAGTACAAGCAAGCCTGCCTGGCCGGACGATTGGCGGACGCAGATGGCAAATGGCGATGCCAGGGCAGCCCGGTTGCTGGAGCGCTACACGTCGCCTGATGCGGTTGGCAAAGCGTTGTTGTCGGCCCAGAAGCGCATTCGCTCCGGCGAGATGAAGCTGAAGCCCGGCCTTGACGCGACGCCGGACCAACTGGCGCAGTGGCGGATCGAACACGGTATTCCCGAAACCGCGAAAGACTATGATGTACCGATCCTGCTGGACGGCAAGTATGAGGACCTGGACGAATTCGGCAAGGCATCGATCGATGCCTTTCGCGGCACGTTTCATGAGCTGGACATGCTGCCGGATCATGCTGAAAAAATCATGTCGGTGGCCAATAACGTGGCGCTCAAACAGATGGAGCGCCAGGCGGAGACCGATGCCATGCGGCAGGAAGAAACCGAAGATGCCCTGCGCGTGGACTGGGGTGCGGATTACAAGAAGAATATCGCCTTGAATGCCCAGTTCATGCAGGACCGGCTCGGTGACGGATGGCAATCCTTCGTGACCGCGCGCACGCCGGAAGGTTTAAGGTTGGCCGATGATCCGAAGTTCAACAGGTTCATAAACCAGATGGCCCGGTCCGAAGGCGGTACCGTGCTGCAGGCCGGCGAAACCGCTGCCGGTCACAATGTGCAGGCCCGCATCGAAGAGATCCGCAAAGTCATGTCCACCGACTATTCGAAATACAAGCGCGAAGGCCTGGATGTCGAGTACAGCAACCTGTTGGAAAACAGGAGGTAGGCGATAGCCGCTGAGAATTCAGTTGCTCGGCCTGCCACTTTGAGAAAAACACGGCGCTGTTGGCATTGTGTGTCTTTCAACCCAGTGCTGCATGACCCATTGGTGAACATCAGCGTTCGCTGTTCCATCGGGCGCCTGGATCGTCACCTCGACACCGGCAACCTCAGAAAGCAACGAAGCATGAGCATGAGAACCTCGCAGGCCGGCATCGACCTCATCAAGAACTATGAGACGCTTCGTCTCGATGCGCAGGATGTTGAAAAACAGGGGAAACTCACAATCGGATACGGCCACTACGATGACCCAAATGTAGTTCCGGGAATGATCATTACCGAAGCACAGGCAGAAGCATTCCTGCGGGAAGATCTGCGAAAGCACGAGAAACAGGTAATGAGAGCGGTCAAGGTACCCCTGATGCAAAATCAGTTTGATGCGCTTGTGTCCTTCTCCTTCAACACAGGAGCATCGAGTCGCGACTCTGTTTATGAAGAGATCAATAAGGATAATCAGTTCAAACCGGGCCGTGGCGACTTGTTGGCAAAAACGCTCGGCGGGCCGCGCAATGAGCAGTCCGATCCCGAGACCAGCTTTGCCGGCGTTGATGAACTCGACATCCACCAGATGGCTGAGGATGAGTTTTCCAGCCTGACGCTGGACGACTGGGCCGTCATCCCTGACGAAGATGATCCGTTTGGCGGCCGCGACCCGTTCGCGGACGGGGTGAAATGGGTGCCAGGCCTCGGGCCGCCGCCTGCAACGCCTTAACCGACATACAGTTCAACCCGGCCATCCCGAAGTTTTCGGCCCCGGTTGTTTTATTGGTCCCGAGGACCAAACCAAACCGCTATTGTTCCGCGTCCCTGCAGGTAAATGAACCCGGCCCTTCGTCGATCCGAGGGCATCCCGGTTTTTTGCCAAAGGCTACCCGTTCAGGACCAAGCTTTCATTCAACCCACTTGAATAAAGGAGGGACGCCATGCCAGGCGCAGCCCCAATGATTCAATACCGGGAAGAGATGGTTCTGGCCTTTGGCCAGCGGCAATCGCTTCTCAAGGACACAACCACCAAGGAAAGCCAGACCAAGGGCAATCAGGCCACATTCCTGATCGTCGATTCATCCGGCACAACGGTGACACGCGGTGTCGGTGGCCTGATCCCCGCGCGTGACAACAACAATACCCAGACCACGGTGACGCTGAAGGAAAAGCACGACCTCATCGAGATGACCGGATTCAACATCTTCCAGTCACAGGGCGACCAGCGCGAAATCATGCAGATCAATACCATGTCTGTCCTGAACCGCGACATCGACGCCGCCATCCTGGCACAGCTTGAAACAGGCACCATCACCACCGGGGCAACGGCGACCGCGTCCCTGACCATGGTGCAGAAGGCGACCACATATCTGATGAATAATGGCGTTCCGTGGGACGGCAATGTGTTTGCGGTGATCTCGCCGGCGTTCCTGGCCTACCTGATGACCATTCCGACCTTCTCAAGCGCGGACTTCGTTACCGTCAAGCCTGCGGTGAATTATCCCGGCTGGAATGCCATGGATGCCAAGACCGCTTCGAGCATGGGGCAGGGCTGGTATGAGTGGCTCGGTGTGAAGTGGATCGTGTCCAACCAGATTGCCGGCCTCGGCAGCAGTTCGGAGCTATGCTTCATGTATCACCGCAACGCCGTCGGTCATGCCGCTGACGCCAAGGGCATGGACGTGGCCATCGGCTACGAGGACAAGCAGCAACTGTCCTGGTCGCGCTGTTCCCTCTACCACGAGGCCAAGCTGCTTCAGAATACCGGCATCGTGCAAATGACACATGATGGCTCCGCCATTGTGGCGTCTTAACGGAAAGGACAACACATGGCTTATGTAACCGAGCAATGGAACTGTGTGATACCGAGCGTGGGCGACCAGCCGAAAGTCTGGCTGGCGTATGGCACCGACATTCATACTGATGTGGACGCCGCCGACTTCATCGCCGATGGAGCCGCCAAGGGCATGAAGGTCAATGACGTGGTGATTTATGTGAAGACCACCGCGACCATCGGCGCAACCACACACGTCGTGACCACGGTAACAGTAGGTGGTGCAGCCACCTTGTCACCGGCGATCCTGGCCTGATGGCTCAACAGCCTATGCCCGGTCCGGCGTATCGCCGGGCCGGACAGCCACAGGAGCATTGCTTGAATATTGGTATCGGGTTGGGAGCCTTACATGCGCTTGCTGGTGCTGTCATCTGTGGTTGAATCCTACAAATGCCGTTGCGTGTTGTGTCAGTCTGTTCCACAGTCGACTCCATGAACCGAGTTTTGGAATTTGCGTTTGTCTGTGCGTTGTGTGGTGCCCTTGCCGGATGTGGAACTTCCGGCTTGTCGCTGTTCGGCGATGACGAGACACCGGCCAGCGTCGCCGGCGCCGGCAACGATGGCAACTTTGCCGGAAAGCCGCCACCGGCAACCGCCGGATCGCCCGCAAACGCCGGTCGATACCCGCCGCAACAACGATATTATGAACTGACCCTGGACGGCTTCCCGGCTGCCACCCGGTGTCACGTCAGCCATGCCCAGGGTAAGGTATCGAAAAGGGGCACGGGCAGGCGTATTGTAATCAGCATAACCGGGTATCCCAGCCTCGGCACTGTGGGGTGTTCGACCGCCTCCCTGGCGCAGTTCGTCATAGATACCAATCGTTGGGCGTTCACCAAGCCAAGGCGCCCGGGTTTGCGCGAAGGCGATGTTGAAAAAGTGTTCGTCGAAGTGGAATACAGCCTTACCAATGCGCAACTGACCCCGATTGCCAACATGACCATGCACACCAGCGCCGGCACGTTCACCGACCGGTTCGTGCTGGACAATCTGAGGCAGCAACCGCCGGGAGCCGGCGGCCAGCTTCAATACAGGCTGCCGCCGAGCTGACCGTCGGCTGATCCCGATACGCCGGGCACCTGAACACAAGACATACACAACCTTTCAAAATGGAGCGTGGTTCCCTGGTGGGGCCACGCTCCGTTTGCATTGCAACCACAAGGATACTCTCAACAATGGCCAAAAAACCCGTATCGAACTCGCCTGCCACGGATGCAGCGGCTTTCGTCAAAACCTGCCCCAACGGCCCCAGCGTGTTTCAGCAGGCAAGTCATGTTGAAAGCAGGTTCATGGTGCAGATACCTGACGGCGACAATCTTGACGATATCTGCAAGCCGTCCTACTGGGCCCATCATGCAGCCCGGGTGACGCCAAAATCCCTGCTGACCTGCATCGATCAACGCCTGCGCTGGGAAGCCGACCTGAGGGTCTTGGAAGCCGGGCGCAACTACCTGCGCGTTGCGGTGGTCCGGCATGTGGAATACGACGTGAAGGCGTTGGGTCAGCCGGAGATCGAACGCCTGCGCGGCCTGCACACCATCGAATCCAATGGCCAGAACGGCTGGCGCGTAGTTGATCCGGACGGTATCGTCCTGTTCGCCGGGCTGACCAGCAGGGTGGACGCGGAGTGCGCGCTCGATATCCATCTCGGGGCCATGAACCGCAAGGCGGCGGCCTGAAATCATGGCAACCACCAAGCTAAAGATCTATCAGCGCGCCATACTGCACTGCAAGCAGACACCTGTGACATCATTGAGCGAAAACAACGAAGCCCGCAGGTTGTGCGACATTCACTATGCGCCGATGCTGCAATCGCTGATGGAGGCAGGCTTCTGGACCCATGCCATGCGCACAGCCCGGATCACCGTCAATGACAGCGTCACGCCGGCCTTCGGGTATGCGTATGCCCATGATGTGCCGTCAGACTTTGTGCGCCGTTACACGGTTTCTGCTTCAGACACGCCGGACCCGCCGCTGGACCACCAGTCAGACGGCCGGGCCTACCTGATCGAAGGCGGCTACCTGTGGTCCGATGTGACACCGCTGTATCTGCGCTACACATCGAAGGATTCCAGTTACGGTCTCGACCTGGCCAGATGGCCGGAGCGGCTGACCGAGGCCGCGTGCACGGAACTGGCCTGTCGCATTGTGCCGAAGCTCAGCGGTTCGTCTGAACTGCGTGGCGAACTCATGAGGTTGAAGCAGGACGCACTTGGCAAGGCCAACACCTATGAAGCCCTGCAGCAGCCGGCACAGGCGGGCAGGGTAGGGCGCTGGATCACCGGCCGGTTTGCAGGTCGCCGTTCAAGCTTTGACCACAGGCGGGCGTGATGCGCGAAAAATCCTATCTGTTCGCCATGAACGGTGGCGAGGTGTCGCCGCTGGCCCTGGGCCGTGTTGACCTGTCGCGCATGCGCATTTCCGCGGAGGTGATGAAGAATTGTTTTCCACGGGTCATCGGCCCAATGGCCGCCCGGCCCGGACTGGCCTACCTGTCTTCGACAGATGGCAACGGTGAGGCCAGGAACATCCCGTTTGTCTTTTCAGCTGAAGACACTGCCCTGGTGGAGGTGTCCGATCACAAGCTCAGGGTGAGGGTCGACGGCGAGCTTGTTTCGCGCGCTGCTGTGTCGACCACCATCATCAATGGCGACTTCTTGTCATCTGCCGGCTGGACACTGACGACAACGGGAAACGGCGTATCGGCGATTGCCGGTGGCGTGCTGACCCTGCAAACGCCGGACAGGGGTGGAACAACACTCGCCAAGCGGTCTGACAGCGTGTCCGGTGGTGATCAGAACGTGGAACATGCCATTGAGATCACCGTGGATCGCGGCCCGGTCAAATTCCGTTGCGGGTCGTCCGACGGTGGTGATGAATATGTTGGCGAGACCGAATTGAAGTCGGGCTTTCACTCGATTGGCTTCACCCCGACCGTGGGTACGTTTTACATACAGTTCTCGTGTGAAAGCGAGGCGACGCGGGTAGTGTCGAATGTCGCCATTGCGGCCGCCGGCACTATGGAGCTGGCTACGTCGTGGCCGGCTGCAGCCCTGTTCAACCTCAGATATGCCCAGTCCGGTGACGTCATTTTCGTCACCTCCTCGGATCAGGCGCACAAGCCCATGCGCATTGAGCGCCGGGCGAAAACCTCATGGTCCCTGACCGAGTATGAATTCGTGGATGGACCGTTCAGGGGAAAGACAGCAGACCTGACACTCACGCCTGATGCCAGAACCGGGAACGGGACGCTCACTGCATCGGCACCCTTCTTCAAGTCCGGCCATGTCGGCTCGGTGTTCCGGATATCGCACCAGCAGACGGTTGTTGGCGCATCCCTATCCGGACCGGACAGATACACAGACACAATTCGGGTGTCTGGCAACTCCAAGTATGACATCGATTCCGACGGCTCCAACGAAAATACCAGGGAGCGCGATGTCGTCATCTCGATTTCCGGCACATGGGTCGGCAGGATCGGCCTGCAGATCTCCGAAGACGACGGGCAAACCTGGCGGCGTGTCGAGTTTTACACCGGCAACCAGGACATCACCAGGACACCTGGCTCGGCAAACACGGTTGTGCTGTGCAGGCTGGGCTTCAATTCCGATGATTACACGTCAGGCACGGCTGTTGTCACAGCAACGTATTCCGGCGGTGGCGGTGGCGACGGCTATGTGCTGATCACCGGCATCAACTCGCCGACGTCTGCAGGCTATGAAGTCATGTCCAGAATCCATGCCAGCGAGGTCGCCAACGACTGGTCGGAAGGTCAGTTCTCCGCCCTGCGCGGCTGGCCTTCCGCCGTCGGGCTATTTGAGGGCAGGCTCTGGTGGGGCGGGGCTGACAAGATATTCGGTTCGGTTTCCGACGGTTTTGAAAGTTTCGACCTGGACGAGGAAGGTGACAGCGGCCCGGTGATCCGGTCCATCGCCACCGGGGCCGTCAATGCGGTGAAATGGGTACTCGGTCTTGCCAGGCTGTGCATCGGCACGTCCGGCGCGGAACCGGTTGGCCGGTCGTCATCATTTGACGAGCCGATGACACCATCCAACTTCTCCATCAAGGATGCCTCCACGCAAGGTTCAGCCGACGTGCAGGCGGTCAAGATCGACCGGTCCGCGATATTCGTGCAGCGCTCGGGAAAGCGTGCCTATGATCTGTCCTACACCATTGATGCTCAAGACTATGCAGCAACGGAAATCAGCCGGTTTCATCCCACGGTCCTGGATGCCGGGGTGAAACTGCTGGCTGTGCAGCGCCAGCCCGACACCCGCATCTGGTTCGTGCTCAATGACGGGACCTGCGCCATGCTGACCTATGAGCGTTCGGAAGACGTTCTGTCCTGGTTCACGTTCGAGACCGACGGCCTGATCGAGGACGTGGCGGTGCTGCCCAACGTGGAAGACGACGATGTATTCATGGTGGTCAGGCGCGCAATCAATGGCGGCACGAGGCGCTATGTGGAGCGGCTGGCCTACGACACCCAGGCCCAGGGCGGCGATGACAACAACATGGCCGACAGCTATGTGACGCAAACCCTGGCCGCCTCCGATACGATGCCCGGACTGTCGCACCTGGAAGGTGCGCAGGTGGTCGTTTGGGCGGCCGGTAAGGCGCTCATGGACGGCGATCAGCCGGCAACGTTCACTGTTTCATCAGGGCAGATCGTTCTGCCTGGACCGGTCAGCGGCACGGTCGTGGCGGGGCTTTCATATGGCTGGCAATGGCGCTCCGCCAAGCTGGCCTATGGGGTTCGCGACGGCGCGCCTTTGTCGCGGCGCAAGACGCTCAGGGATGTGGCCCCGATCCTGTACAGGACCCACGTCAGGGGCATCAGGGCAGGCCAGACATTCGACGCCATGGACTACTTGCCCCTGTCGTTCAAGGGCGAGACGCTTGATGCCAACACGGTACTGGAAGCCTACGACGCCCAGTCCTACTGCATCCCCGGCACCTGGGACACCGACACCCGTCTGTGCCTCGCGGGTCAAGCGCCGTTGCCATGCACGGTTCTTAGTCTGTCGCTGACCATGGAGGCAAATTGATGCTGACGGTTCGCGAAGCCAGGCCACGCGATGTCCAGAAGTTCTGCCGCATCGTTGCGCCGGTCTGGTTCATCGGCGTCATTGCTGAAGACGAGGCCGGCGATGTCATCGGTGCGGGATGGGTGGTCTGGGGTGATGAAAACCGTCCCTGGGTGTGTTTTGAAGGCGATGGCAGGATCAAGGCGCACAAGGCGCTGATCGGGCGCTGGTCCGTAAGGCTGGTCAGGGCAGCGCAAGCCGTGTGCAGCGAACTTTACACGATCGAGGACAGGTCGGAACTCAATGGATCGAGATGGCTTGAATGGCTCGGGTTTCGCGATACGGGCGAGATCCGGCACGGCAACAGGATACTGAAATGGCAGAAACACTCCTCGCTCTCACAACCGCAATCAGCACTTCGGCCGCCTCTGCGGGAGCTGTAGGCACGGCCGCGGCTGGCGCATCGGCCGGCAGCAGCGCCCTGTCCACCCTTGGCCTGCTCGGCACCGGGCTCAGTGCTGCGGGTACACTGTACGGAGGACTGCAGGCCAAAGCGGGCGCCGATGCCGAAGCCAGGCAACTGAAAGTCCGGGGCGATGAACAAAAAGCCATCGGCCAACGCCGGGCCATGCAGGCGAAGCGGGAAAAGGAACTTGCACTTTCCCGTGTGCGTGCTGTGTCGGCAGCTTCAGGTGGCGGGGCAGATGAAGCCTCGGTTACCGCCCTGATGAGAGGCATTGAGCAGCAAGGCAACTACAACTCGATGCTGGAACTCTACCAGGGCAATACCCGACGCAACAAAGCCTATGCCAGTGCTTCAGCACGCGGTACTGAGGGCCGCAGTGCGTTGACCGGCTCAATCATAGGCGCAGCCGGCCGGTTTGCCGGCAACCTGTACAAGACGACGAGATAGTCCATGCCCCGTATTCCGACACGAGACAGCTTGCGCCAGGGCGTTCCACGCTCAACTGGCGCAATCATCAAGGCACCGCGAGATTTTGTGGGCCCGGCTATCCAGAACGCCGGCAATCAGCTTTTTGATGTCGCGAAGAGCCAAAAGGACCGGGAACGACAACAGGAAAAGGTTAAACGGCAACAGGCGGCCCTTGAACTGGCAAGTGCCCGATCGCAGTGGGCCTCAAGCCTGCTTGCCGAGCGGACAACCTATGCGCCTGAACACAATCCGGACCATGATAACTGGGTGAGGACCTATCAGTCCCGCGCGGGCGGTTTGCAGAAACAGGCGGCCGGGGTCATTTCAGACCCTGAGATCCGGCGGCGCTTCGTCGCCGAGATGCAGGACGACCTGGATCAGGTCGGTGCCAGTATTGACCGGCAGGCTCGCGAGGCGGGCATGATTGCGCGCAGGACCAGGGCGGAAGAAGCTCTCAGTCAGCAGGTGGAGCTTGCGGCATCGCAGCCCGACGAGGAGGCAAAATCGGTCATGGGCGGTGTGCGTGCCTCTCTGCAGGACATGGTGGACACCGGTATCATCTCGACCGAGGAAGCCGCCGGCCGCAGCGTTGGTTACGCACAGCAATATGCATCGCTGAAAACACTACAGCTGACCAGGCAGGACCCGTCTCTGGCCGTATCGGTACTGAAAGACGAACAATCGGACCCGGCCATGCTCATCAGACAATTGTACAGGTTTCGCGCGACACCCTATTGGGAAGACGGTGCAAACCGCGCTGGATACGGTTCTGACACGATCACCCGCGAAGACGGAACGGTCGCAAGGATACCGCCCGGCGTGGCGATTGACCGTGCCGATGCGGAACGGGACCTGCAGCGCCGTGTCGAAGAGGTTCGCTCAGGCGTTGTCGGTCAGGTTGGCGGCAAAGTGTTCGGCCGGCTGGCGCCGCATGTCCAGACAGCGTTGGTTTCCGTTGGTTACAGTGCCGGGTTGTTGCCGGACAATGTAGTGACAGCAGTTCAATCTGGCGATGTGGAAGCAATTGCGACGGCCATTGCAACCGGTGTGGATGAACACAGCGGCGTGCCTGAGCAGATCAGGCTCGAACAGGCTGCCATCGTGCGCGATGAAAACGGCAAGTCCTCAGAACGGCTAACCCAGCGTCCATGGTGGGTCGACGTGCTGGAACCTGAACAGAGAGCTGGGCTGTTTGAAACAGCCAGCCGTGAAGTCGAACGGGCAGATGCAAAACAGGCTCTGAGCGACAGAACCCGCGCTTGGCAGCTTGCACAAAGTGCGCGCTCGGATATTCGCGCCGCCTATTCGACCGGTCAGGCCACCGATATTGACCCGGAAGATATGCTCAGGGAACTGGGGCCGGAAAAACACCGAAAATGGCTTGAAACCAGGCAGGATGCAGCAGATATCGTTGCAAATACACAAGACATGCCGAGCCTGCCTGGCGCGCAGATCACGGATCTGGTTGAAGCGTACAGGCCTCAAACGGGTGGCGAGAACGTTGCAAGCGAACAGAGGACCCATGACCGGATATCACGGCGCGCAAACGAGATCATGGGCGAGCGAAGAGACAAACCCGCGCGCGCAGCCCTGCGCATTCCCGCTGTGCGCCGGGCGCTGTCTGAAGCGCAGAACCCGCTCACCACGTCGCCGCAAAAGGTTCAGGCGCTGGTGCGTGAGATGACGGCCACGCAGTCAGCACTTGGCGTTGCAAGGACGTCGATCGCGCCGGTGCCGGAAGAATGGGCCATGGAAATCGGCTCGGCATTGCTCGGGAAATCATCTGTGCGAGACAGTGAAATGACCGATGAAGTTCGCAAGACGTACGCCGGCATCAAGCAGCAATTCGGCGAGTTTACGGACGATGTGATCGCCTATTCCGTCTCAAGATCCGCAGCGCTGCTACGTGAGACGTCCGGCCGTATTGGCGAGTTGCTCAACTCAGCGGCGGTAAACAGGCCGATCCGGCAGCAGCAAGCTGGTGGACCCGACACCGCCTAGACATCTCTGGGCTTCGTCAACAACCAATGCTCGATAACTTTTGTGTCCGGGCCGTTCGTGTGAGCGGCCTTTTCCATGAACTGACAGGGTAAACTCATGCCATCGATCATAACTGACAGGACCTCGGGCATCGGTGCCGGCGCCATACCCAATGGCCAGGATGCCACCATCTCGCAAAAGGTGCCGTGCCGGGTTGCCACCACCGTGAATGTCACTCTGTCCGGATTGCAGACGCTGGATACGGTGACACTGGTGACCGATGATCGGATTCTCGTCAAAGACCAGACTGATGCCTCACAGAACGGCATCTACCTGGCCAGCGCCGATGCCTGGCAACGCACCAGTGACTGTGTGGATGCCGGAGATCTGGTCGAGGGGTCACAGGTTCGGGTTAACGATGGGGCATCCGGCGCCGGGTCGTGGTACTGCACATCTGGTGACCCGATCGTCATCGGTACCGACGACATCACCTGGCAGGACCTGGCGTCCACCGTGCTGACCGGTGCCGAGGTCAAGGCGCTGTATGAAGCAGAAGCAGATACCAATGCCTTCAGCGATGCCGAACAAACCAAAGTCGGCCACCTGACGGTCACCCAGGCGGTCAATCTGGATCAGATGGAAACCGATATTGCCGCGTTGTCTGACGGCATGGTCTATAAAGGCAACTGGCACGCATCGGCCGGCACGTTCCCCGGCGCCGGCGTGGCGCAGACCGGCTGGTTCTATCATGTTTCCGGTGCCGGCACGGTGGACGGCATCGAGTTTGCTGTTGGCGACAATATTGTCGCAACCACGGATGACGCATCCGCGCTGACCTACGCCGGGAACTGGTCGAAACACGATCAGACACCTACACCGTTTGACGATATCGACTACGATGCCAGGGCGGATCTGGCGGCCGCTGATATTGCCGGCAACGTCAACCTGGTTCGTATAGCAGGGTACTCATCCGTCGGCGATGGCGGCGGCGCGCCGTACCGGCGGGTTGTTTCGGAACCGTCCCACGCCGGCAAGATCCAGTCGAATGACGGGGCCTGGTGGGAACTGGCCGACCTTACGGTCGGGAAAGTGAATGCGCTGAGCTTTGGCATGTCTGTGACTGAAACAGCAGGCAACAATGCAACGGCCCTGCAGGCGGCATGTGACGCGGTGGGTGATGACGGCCAGGTCGTCGTGCCGCCAGGAAGCTATGCGCTCGGCACTGTGACCCTGACCAAGAATACGAATGGTCCGGGCAGGTTTGAATTGAACGCATTCGGCGCGTCATTTACCGGAACCCCGATAATCACTCTCGACAGTTGCAAATCCATGTCACTGGTGGGGTTGGACATGCCGACAGGTATGTTGAAGATGCAGGGTTGCTGGTTCAGCTATTTCGATCGCTGCCGGATTTCGGTAGTAGAGTTCGGCGCTGCGGCCGGCACCGTATTCAGTTCGAGCTTCTGGAACAAGTTCAGCAGGTGCGAACTGCAGGTAGTCGATTTTGCGGGGAACAATGGACCTTGGAATGCGAACGCCTTCGACAGTTGTACTTTCAGGGGAAGTGCCAATCAGAATTTCACTACAAGCAAAGATTATGCAATTGAATTGACTGCGAACGTCAATGTGCAAGCCCTTGTGTTCCGATCTTGTGACATGTCCTACTACAATGTTGCGTTATGGTCACTGGGTGCAGGTAATACATCCGGCAATATAGAAATGACGTTTGATGGGTGTTATTTTGATACGGAAGAAGATGTTCCAGTATGGACAATCGATAGAGGCAAAACCCGTATTAACGTGATGCCCAATTGCCATCATGGAAACATACGAAACAACCAGCTTGACCGCGATCTTTCTGTTATGGGGCGTGGTCAAATTAGTTTATGGCGCGGAGATCGTCACTTTGGTGTGCTTCCATACTGCGCGATTAACCTAGTCTCCAATGGTGATTTTGCTGCGGTTACTGCAGCATCGAAACCGGTCTACAGCTACAATGGGGCATCTGGCTTAGATCAATCTGGGCAGGGAATCTACGACAGGTTTCATCGTATCACGCAGCCCAATACTTCTTCGAATATTGTCTATGCTGGCAGGGTGTTGGCTCCCATGAAGAGTATCTACACCGCTCAAGCTATTGTGAAAAATGGTGAGGTTGGGACAAAGACCATACGCTGGCGCTTTTATTCAAGTGCGGACAAATACGGCACAGTTTTGCTTGATGATACCGAGTGGACATTTCTGACAATCACAGCAGATGAAACTCAGGCCCAAACGGAAGATCTGCGTATTGGGTTTTTCACTGATGATGGTACTGCTTTCACTTTGGACGTGTTGTATCTCTGCATTGCTGCAGGGACAGATGTTCCATTCTTCATGAAGGCGTTAGCATAATTTTTCAGTATATTGACTTTCTCAAAAAAGTGAACCTGATGAACAATGCAACGAAGAAATTCAACACATAGCGTAGGTGTTTAATGTTGTCTTTTCTTAAGAGGCCCAAATGCAACATTTGCGGGAACATAGAGTTTGTTGATTTCAACAATAGGCCCCTCGCGCAATGCGGTGAGTGTAAATCTCTTGAACGCCATAGGATATTTTACGAGGTTTGTAGAAGGGCGGGCTTGTTCGCAAGATCGGTTGACCAAAAGAATGTGATACATTTTGCGCCGGAGCCATTTCTTGCTCCTTCTTTCCAGCGCAACAGCTCTTTGAACTATCTTGCGTCAGATCCTCATCCAACCCGATACAAATGGGTGCGAAGACTGTGTCTGACGCTTCCTGATGACTTGCGAGTGTTTCAAGACGGCTATTTTGACTACATCCTTCACAATCATATGCTCGAACATTTGCCGGGGCATTGGTGTGACCACCTCGAAGAATTCAAGCGTTTGCTCGCGCCATCTGGGCAAATGATTTTTTCACTGCCAGGCCCAATTATGTCGCAACTCACTGAAGAGGGCGGAGAACATCTATCATCTGATGAGGAACGAACCGCGAAGTTTGGACAGCATGACCATTTCCGTCAATTCGGCTCGGATTTGATCACCTGCATGCAAGACAGCGAAGGTATGCAGTTTGAATATGACGATGTATCTGACGCTGAACGGGAAAGACTGAACGTTGGCACTGGAAAGGATCGTCTAATGATCTGGACCAAGGTAGCTCCAAAATTCTGACCACAAAGTAAGTGAAATTGTCTGATGACCGCAGAGTTATGCGCGCATGGCACATGTTTTTGGTTTTGGTGCGGGCGAAGAAACCATAGAAATTGTCAGATCGCCTGACTTCAAACAACCTGGCGCACCACCTGACTTGACCCAGCATGCAGTCATTGTTGCACCGTTTCCTGGTGGTCGGCGCATGGAAAAGCAACGAATTACAAAGACCCCGCCTGATTTCGTTGGGGCTGGTCAAGCGGGCTTTGGTGCCAAACGCAATGGCTGGAGCGCCGGCAACTTCACATTGCGCAAATGTTGTCTCTCAACCCTCCACTAACACTTTCGCTAAAAGGCGGACTTCAGCATGAAACCAGAAGAAGTCGCCCAACTCAGCGATGAAGAAAAGAACAGGCGGCTACATAAGCTCATTCCACTAGAGCCCTATGTTGATACGCTCATCGAAGACGCAATATACAAGCAGGCGCGCGGAACCATTGTCAGAAAGTGGCACCGTCTGGTGATAGCCGTGGCGGCGTTCATAGTCGCACTCGGCTCAATTTGGGCTTGCTGGCAATCGTTTATCAAAGCCGGCCTGCGGTAGCACACCAACCCTGTCAGCACTGGAGACTGCCATGCCAAGTCCGAAAGGTCTGGGAACCCATCGCCGTGCCTGTCTGCCTGATTTCGCAACAAGACCTGTCATCACAGCGTTGGCGAGCGCGTGGCTGTTTTTGCTTCCGTCTGCCGCCTACGCCGAAGCAACCGTTCGCGCGGTAGCGGCCGACATCGGGTGCACAACCGCTGACTTCCTGGCTGAAGACGTGACCGGAAAGTTTCCCGGTCAGCAGACGGTGCGCCTGTCCGGCGCCCGGGCAACCTTGTTCATGGCTGCGTACAACCAAATTC
>JBPCVV010000310.1:0-4597 GCA_051010195.1 Anderseniella sp.
TGGGACTTTATTGCGGTTGATGAGACGTGTTAATGTTTCGTTAACCGCGCAACTCCCATAACAAGCGGGGCAGATTTGTCAGGGGCTCGACTGTGGGTTATTTGAAACGTCCAATGCTGAGACTGCATGCCAGCGCGCTTGCCGTGGGCGTGGCAGTTGTCGCAATGATTGGCCAGTCCACATCGGTCAATGCAGAGACCATTGCGTCGGCCCTGTCGAAAGCATATGTGGGAAATCCGCAGCTCAAGGCCGACCAGGCACGCCAGCGCGCGACCGATGAACTGGTGCCTCAGGCGAAGTCCGGGTGGCGTCCGACCGTGACGACAAATTCCGACATACGAAAATCATATGAGGGAAGACGATCAACCGTCGGAGGTGCGAACGCGTACAGAAAATCCGATTTTCTGGATGGCGGTTTCCAGATCATATTGTCCCAACCGGTGTTTGACGGTTTTCAGTCAGAAAACTCCCTGCGCGAGGCAGAAGCCACCGTGAGTGCCGGCAACCAGAACCTGCTGGCAGTGGAACAGGAAGTCCTGTTGAACGGCGCCACGGCGTTTATGAATGTGATCCGGGACCGTGAGATCGTCAATTACCGCCGTCTCTCGGTGGAAAATTTCGATGAACAGCTTCGCGCCGCCGAAGCGCGTTTTGAAGTTGGCGAGGTGACCCGGACAGATGTATCGCAAGCGCGGGCGCGGAAATCAGAGGCAAGGGCAGAACTGGCTGTCGCAATCGGCAATCTGCAGACATCGGTGGCAAACTATGTCCAGGTCATCGGTGACAAACCGCGCCGTCTGAAGTTCCCGCCGCTGTCGCCCCGGGTGCCGAAAACCCTGCGAACCGCAATCGAAATTTCCGGGGAAACAAATCCGCAAATCCTGGCAGCAGCGTATGTAGAGGCAGCTGCTGAGGCGAACATCGGTGTGCGAAAATCAGACCTGCTGCCGAAGGTGAATTTTGAAGCTGGTTATCAGATTGACAATAATTCACGAAATTCGCTTGGGAGATCCAGAACGGGCTTTATTGGAGGCACACTATCCGTCCCGATATACCAATCCGGTCGGGTCTATTCACAAATACGCGAAGCAAAGCAAACGGCCAGCCAACGCAGGCTGGAAGTTCTGGATGCCCACCGTCTGGTTCGTGAGCGGGTGGTCACATCATGGCATCTGCTGAAGGCTGCAGCGGCAACCATCGCCGCGGCCAAAGACGCGGTTGCAGCCAACCGTGTTGCACTGGACGGTGTGCGCCAGGAGGCCCAGGTTGGAACCAGAACAACGCTCGATGTTCTGAATGCGCAGGATGAACTGGTGACTTCACTGGTTGGCCTGGCCAATGCCCGGCGGGACAGGATTGTTGCCGGTTACCAGGTTGTCGCGGCGATAGGGCGCATGACGGCGGCAGACCTGAGACTGTCGGTTCCCATTTATGACCCACGCGATAACCTCGAAGATGTTCGCGACAAGGCGTTTGGTGCAAGGATCAATACGTACGAATAGGGCAACTGCCGGTAATGTCCGGGTGGCGGGCAGGTGATCACAAATTAATTTATGGCAGTTTTGTGGCAGAATCTGTCGACAA
Source organism: Anderseniella sp. (assembly GCA_051010195.1). Lineage (GTDB taxonomy): Bacteria > Pseudomonadota > Alphaproteobacteria > Rhizobiales > Aestuariivirgaceae > Anderseniella. The sequence goes on from JBPCVV010000310.1 coordinate 1,585, forward strand.
GTTGCCGAGTCGGCGAACTCGGGCTTGTGCGGCGGCGCTTACAAGTCGATAATCTGGCGTCATTTTCACAGAACTGTTTCAAAAATCGCATGCAGACCATGGGCAAGCAGGACAGCAAACCGCCGGACGGGACATCTGTCGATCAGCTATTGTCTTCCATCCGGGAGGCGATCGAAACCGATGCGGCAAATCATATGCCTGCAGCTGCCAACGCTTCTTTGAAACCTATTGGCGCGCCAAGAGCACCGCGTCTGGTCGCTGCGCCGGCGGAGGATGTGCAGGCGGATTCTGATGTCACGGCAGATATTGCGACGTCGCATGCATCAGAGGGTGACGAAAAGCCTGGTCCGGGCTATGTTTCAACCAACCCGTACCGCTATCGTCATTCGCTGGAGACCTCACCGAGTTACATGTCCCTACGAAATCGTCTCGCATCATTGAAATCAAGGACCAGGTCCGGCACCAGCCGGTCGATGGCCAGCCTGCTTGGCGGAGATGTTCGCCAGGAAGAAGCGCGTGCGCGTGATCAGCAACAGCAATTGCAGTCAAATGACGCAAGTGAAGCGAACCCCGAGACGGAATCGGACGCTGGATTGCGGTCGAGTGTCGCCGATGAGCAGGCGTATGTGGATGAGTTCATCACCGGCGATATGTCGTCGGGAACCGTTTCCTATACGCCTGACTATAGTGACTGGTCACTGGAGACCCCGCTGGTCAGTGTCGTGCCACCGGATGCTGACACGGAGGAACATCAGGACATGGCAGTCCCGCTGGTGAGCGACAGGGATGTCACCATTGAGGATGAGATCGACGAGGCGATCAACACGGATGTCGAACCTGAAGCCGAATCTGAAGCCGACGCTGATGAACCTGTTGAGATGGATACGTCATTCGATGACACTGACGGTGAGCCGAGTTTGCAGCTTGAGGCCATGATCCGCCAGGTCATTGAGCCGGAACTGGTCATCTGGATCGACAAGCACCTGCCGGACCAGGTGGCGGCAGCCATGCCGAGTGAGGAAGCGTTCACGGCTATGATACGGCCGATGATCGAAGAATGGCTGGCCGACAATCTCAGCCCGATTGTCGAAGTGGCGGTGCGCGAGGAAATTGCCAGGATTACCGGGCTCCGGCGCTGATCGCGCCGCTCATTGGTGCGGACCTGTTGCAAGTCGTGAGCGCGTAGTGTTTAACCGCGCTACATACCGACAATTCCAGAACAGATTCCAGTACACCCATGCTCGACAAGCACTTTACACCCGCTGATATTGAAGCCCGGCTTTATGAGGCCTGGGAAGCGTCCGGCGCCTTCCGCGCCAACCAGAGACCAGATGGCGATCCGTTCAGCATTGTCATTCCGCCGCCCAATGTGACCGGCTCGTTGCACATGGGCCACGCCCTCAATAATACGGTACAGGATATTCTGTGCCGGTTTGAACGCATGCGGGGCAGGGATGTGCTGTGGCAGCCGGGCCTGGATCATGCGGGCATCGCAACCCAGATGATCGTCGAGCGGCAGATGATGGAACGCCAGGAACCGGGTCGCCGTGATATTGGCCGGGAGGCGTTTGTCGAAAAAATCTGGACCTGGAAAGCGGAATCCGGTGGCACCATCATCGGCCAGCTGCGCCGCCTCGGTGCATCATGTGACTGGTCGCGAGAGCGCTTCACCATGGATGAAGGCCTGTCGAAGGCTGTCCTGAAAGTGTTTGTGCAGCTGTACCGGGATGGCCTGATCTACAAGGACAAGCGCCTGGTGAACTGGGATCCGAAGTTGCTCACCGCGATTTCCGACCTGGAAGTTCAGCAGATCGAGATCAACGGTAATCTCTGGCATTTCAAATATCCGATCGAGGGTGAGAAGGATCGCTTCATTACTGTTGCTACCACGCGGCCTGAAACCATGCTCGGTGACAGCGGTGTTGCCGTGCACCCGGATGACGAGCGCTATAAGGACCTGATCGGGAAAAATGTCGTGCTGCCGCTGGTTGGCCGGTTGATTCCGATCGTGGCGGACGACTATGCCGACCCGGAAGCAGGTTCCGGTGCGGTGAAAATCACGCCGGCGCATGACTTCAACGATTTCGAAGTTGGCAAGCGCAATGACCTGGCTAGGATCAATGTCATGGACGTTGCAGGGACCATCGTCCTGGACGGCAATGAGGATTTCCTCGCCGGCGTGCCGGAGACAGACGAACTCAGGGCCACAATCGCCGCGCTGCATGACAAGGACCGGTTTGAGGTGCGCAAGCAGGTCGTCGCCATGTTCGAAGAGAGGCAGCTTCTGGAGAAGATAGAACCTCATACTCACATGGTGCCGCACGGCGACCGGGGCGGCGTGCCGATCGAACCGTTCCTGACGGATCAGTGGTATGTCGATGCCGCGACACTGGCCAAGCCCGCCATCGAGGCGGTTGAGCAGGGCGATACGGTGTTTGTACCAAAGCAATGGGACAAGACCTATTTCGAATGGATGCGCAACATTCAGCCCTGGTGCATCTCGCGACAATTGTGGTGGGGACACCAGATCCCGGCCTGGTACGGCGAAGACGGTACCGTGTTCGTTGCTGAAAACGAGGCGCTGGCCGAAGAACAGGCTGAGTCCCATTACGGTCACCGGGTCAAGCTGACCCGCGATGAAGACGTGCTCGATACCTGGTTCTCGTCCGCCCTGTGGCCGTTCTCGACACTGGGTTGGCCGGAAAACACGCACGAGCTGCAGCGCTATTATCCTACCAGTACACTGGTCACTGGTTTCGACATCATCTTTTTCTGGGTCGCCCGAATGATGATGATGGGCCTGCACTTCATGAAAAAGCCGGACGGGTCGCCGCAGGTGCCGTTTGACACGGTCTACATTCACGCGCTGGTGCGCGATGAGAACGGCCAGAAGATGTCAAAGTCGAAGGGCAATGTCATCGATCCGCTGGACCTGATTGAAGAGTACGGCGCAGACGCGCTGCGCTTTACCCTTGCAGCCATGGCAGCGCAGGGCCGCGACATCAAGCTGTCA
>JBPCVV010000311.1:0-3329 GCA_051010195.1 Anderseniella sp.
GCGACGGGTATGTAAAACAGCTTTGAAGCAAGGATAGTCGAAATGAGTGCGCCAACTATTGCGACTGAAGACACCGAATTCGTCAAGTTTTGGAACGAGGTACTTGCGCCGAAGTTCATTCGTTTCAAGCACGTTCTGGTAGATGGCCTGACCCAGCATAGCGAAGCTATCTTCCCGGCGCTCCCGGTTCGAAAAGGCGATAGGGTGCTTGATGTCGGCTGTGGATTTGGCGATACAGCGATCAAACTTGCGCGCTTGGTCGGGCCAAAGGGCAATGTGGTTGGGATCGATTGCTGCGATGCATTTTTGGATTATGCACGCAACGATGCAGAAGAGAAGAGTATCGCGAACATCGACTTTCAGAGGGGTGATGCAGAGATTGCGCTTCCTGTGAATGAGTACGATTTCGTGTTTGCTCGTTTCGGCACAATGTTTTTCACCAATCCCGTTGCGGCCATGCGAAATATGCGGCTGGCTCTGAAACCAGGTGGCACAATGGTGCATATTGTGTGGCGTGATCGAGTTGACAATCCATGGCTCTCAATGGCCAAGGAAGTTGTCCTCAAGTTCCTCCCGCCGCCAGGCGAAGATGCCCAAACTTGTGGTCCAGGCCCATTTTCCATGGCCAATGAGGAAATGGTTCGGGGAATGATGAAGGCAGCAGGTTATGAGGAGATTGAGTTTCGTCGGGTCGATGCCCAGGTGGTAGTCGGCAACGACGTTCAAGATGCGATCGATTTTCAATTGGCACTTGGTCCAGCCGGTGAGGTGTTTAGGGAAGCTGGAGAGGAAGGTGAAAACAAGCGCGTAGAGATTGAGGCAGCACTTAGTGAAGCAATAAACGCTCAAACGCAGTCTGCCGGGGGGATTGTGATGGACAGTTCGTCGTGGGTGATTAGCGCCATCAATCCGGTCCGGTAATTGATAGAGCACATAGCCGGTTCACGGATCCGGCAGGGCAATGCTTTTTCACACAGCCTATCCACATAGCTGCCGTTTGCTACGCCCATTGATTTGATTGTCGGCATGATCGCTCGGACGTCAGCTTCGAGGCCAACGCAGACCTCGGAATCTGCCGCCCCACGGCCTTGACGCGTCTGGAAGAGCTCCGAACAATAGATTGCCGACCAATGCTTGGTCTATAGGCTGCTAGAATTCCTGCACATTTCAGAGTAGTAGAATTGCCGTGTCAGACTCTTTAGTGGCGGTCTCGGAACAAACGCTCCAAGGAGGTCAAATTGCGTAAATTGTTCATCTCCCTAATCATTCCTTTTTGCACTTATGCCGTCGATGCCAATGCCGCAACGGAAGCAACGTGCGATATCAAGAACCATACTGATCGTAATCCTGAATGCTGGGATACCTATGACACCATTCAGGATATGGGCGATGTTGGACACCATCTTGTTCACAACGCAGAATGCCGGGAAATTATCGACGCTACCATTCAAACTGGCGGAACCAAGAAGTCACCGCGTCAAATGATGCTCAATATTTCTTTCGTCACATATTCGAGTGGATATGCGGCGGGAGCGTCAAAGCCCGCTGATCTTGTGCAGGTAGAAATGTTGACTTTTTGCCAGAAAAACCCTTGCTCAAAACTTCGGGAATTTTAGTGCTCCAGGTTGAAAATGAACGTGTTTAGAGTGCCGCCTATCAGCGGCGAATGTCCGCTCCCCGCCCTATGCCGTCGTCACTCGCGCCCCTTTGCCGACATTCAACTTAGTAAATCCGCAAACCTGTTTGAGGACATTCGCTGCGGTTGCCCGCGGCATCAATTGTAGATGGCGGCAATGCGGACAAAACTGCCATCGACATCCAACTCAATTGTTCGGTCAGCGACGCCCGACAAATGAATGAAAAGTGCCAGATGTCGACACTTCGGTCACCGCTAGATAGGTATTACATTGCCTTGCGTCCAAGGAGGCGCCAAGCTGGCAACTGACCCTTTCCCTTGATCTCGACATTGCCAAGAGGTTCTAACTCGTGTGTGTTCTCGATAGCTTCTTGGGTGGCAGCAGCAACCTGGATTGCATCGGGTAAGCCGTGGCTTTCCATTCTACTTGCGATGTTTACAGCGTCACCCCACAGATCATAGACAAACTTCTTTCGACCGATAACGCCGGCGACGACGGTGCCACTGTTGATGCCAATTCTGAGACTAATGACCGTCTCGGATACTTGTCGGTACCGTCTCACCGTATCCAGCATTTCCAGGGCCATGTCGGCGACATGCTTCGCGTGATCAGGATTTGGTTCAGGCAAGCCGCAAACGGCCATGTAGGCGTCGCCAACAGTCTTGATCTTCTCAACCTGGTGTTTCTCAGCCAATTGATCGAACTCCGTGAACACGGTGTCGAGGATAGATATCAATTTGGTGGGTGTCGTCTTGGCTGCCAGGTCTGTGAAACCGACGATATCCGCGAAGAGTATGGTGACCTCGCTATGCTCATCGGCGATGCCAGTACCATCCTCCCGCAATTTCCGAACCGTTTCTTCGGTGAGTCGTGCGGCGATACTCGGAGGAAGCATATTGAGCAATAGGCTTTCAATCCGCTCATTGGCCTGACCGAGAGCGGAGTATGCCGAAAAAACCACCACATAACTTGCCGTTAGGCCGGTGAGGAAGCCCATAAGTTGTTCCTTGGTCAGCAGTTCTCGGGCCGGACCGTGGAACAGCAACCCCTCTGGATTTATTTGGGATCGATGAAGCGAGGAAGCGATTTCCGGAAGAATTGCACCGCCTGTGACAGCTACCAAGGTGACCATGAAGGTTGCCGCAAACCAGGGCAGTGATCTTCTGGTACCCAATAGTGCGATGGCAAATAGGGGGATCATTGGAAGCAGGAACAGATCGCCGTTGCGGTTGCCGATGATTAGCAGCAAAGCTGCCAGAACGAACAACTCGACTCCGGCAACAAAAATGAACGCCAGATCAGTCCTCTTTCGCAGTTGTAGTAGCGCGAGCGAGCCTAGCGTTCCGAGGATTCCGACCCAATCGAGAACAAGCTCCAGCACTGTGCGATCCTCGAACAATACAAGCTGGAGGATGAAGACCGTGAAGCCAATCATCACGATGGCGAAAATCGATTTGACGCGCCGGTCGCGTGACGAATCGGTGGGTGCGTGGCCAATCTGGATGAAAGACGTGAGCATGCCGCAGTTCTCCCGGTGAGGCAGGGCAATAGTATGCGGGCCGGCGCGACGATAGGGCAAATCTGCTCTTCTCGCTTTGAGCAGTGGAGCATTCAAAATGATTGCACGCCCGTACACACTGGGCGCTCAGCATAAACCGCCAACCAGAAGTTTCACGACCGTAGTCTGAGTCC
>JBPCVV010000312.1:0-3168 GCA_051010195.1 Anderseniella sp.
TTGTCACCGATGACCTGGACATAGTCTGCCACCGATGTCTGCAGATTGCCGATTGCGACAGCCAGTTCTGCCCTTGCCTCTGATTTCCGCGCCCGCGCTTGCGATACATCGGTCCGGGTCACCTCGCCAACTTCAAAACGCGCTTTGGCGGCGCGAAGCTGTTCATCGAAATTTTCCACCGAGAGGCGGCGGTAATTGACGATCTCACGGTCCCGGATCACATTCATAAACGCCGTGGCGCCGTTCAACAGGACTTCCTGTTCCACTGCCAGCAGGTTCTGGTTGCCGGCAAGCACGGTGGCTTCTGCCTCGCGCAACACGTTTTCGGTCCGAAAACCATCGAAAACCGGTTGTGACAAAATGATGTTGAATCTGCCGCTCGAAAAATCCGACTTACCTGTACCTGAAATCGGCCTATCTTCGTAAACTTTTGATACTTCCGTGTTGGTCGTCACGGTCGGACGCCACCCGGACTTCGCCTGGGGCACCAGTTCGTCGGTCGCACGCTGGCGTGCCTGGTCGGCCTTGAGCTGCGGATTTCCCACGTAAGCTTTCGACAGGGCCGACGCGATGGTCTCTGCATTGACCGATGCGGGCTGGCCAATCATTGCGACAACTGCCAGGCCCAGGGCAAGCGCACTGGCATGCAGTTTCAGCATTGGACGTTTCAAATAACCCACAGTCGAGCCCCTGACAAATCTGCCCCGCTTGTTATGGGAGTTGCGCGGTTAACGAAACATTAACACGTCTCATCAACCGCAATAAAGTCCCACACGCGACAATACTAACACAAGAATCGTATGCCAGCCCCCACTCTAACTGAAATACGGATAATACCCAGTAAAAACGTCGAGACTGCGACAGTTGGCTGCCCCGCTAGAAAATGAAACCGGGATCGGCCTTCTCGAAGCCCGGCAACAGTGGAATACTGGCATCGCAGACATACCTGGGCGCAGTCACATCTCCTGCTTTGGTGTAGACCAGCACCTCTGCGGTGTCTGTTTCACCCACAACCGCCACCAGACGTCCACCGTCGGTCAATTGCGACAACAATGCGTCTGGAACCTGCCCGACTCTTCCGTTGATGACAATGACATCATAGGGCGCCTCCGCCTGGTGGCCCTCATGCATGGAAGAGTTGAACACGGCAACATTGTTGATCTGCAGGCGTAACAGGTTCTGGTTGGCTGCTTCAGCAAGATCTGCATCTTCCTCGACCGCAACCACCAACTGCGCCAGTTTAGACAGTATGGCGGACGAATACCCTGCAGCAGAGCCTACATCCAAAACACATTCGTCTGGCTGGATCACCGCGGCCTGCAGCAGGCGGGCAAACGCCATTGGCTCCATGAGGTGGCGCTTCCGACCGTCGCTGCCAACACTCAGCGGCACATCTTCGTCCATATAGGCCAGCGATTTGATGTCCTCAGGCACGAACACCTCGCGCGGCACTTCCGACATCGCGTCGATTACGCGGGCGTCGGTTATGCCATTTGGGCGAACCTGAGATTCAATCATGTTTTCGCGCGCTATAGCGTAGTCGATCATGCTGACTCCTGACCCTCAATCGGCGAAAACCGCCAAATTCCAGTCCACGGCGCTGTTACAACCCGTGGTCACAACGGTTGCATACCCAACTCAGGCCCTCTCGCCAAGCCTGTTTGTAGTTCGATGCACCACTACGCCGCCTGAAATACCCGCATCAATGCCTGAAAGCAGGCGTTGTCACCCGGTGCAGGGTCGTCTATAAGACGCCGCTCGGACACGAAATGTCCGCCACGATGGCCTCGTGGGAGAGTGGTTATCCATCGGATTGCAAATCCGCTTACACCAGTTCGATTCTGGTCGAGGCCTCCAATTTCAAAGCCTTGTGACTGCACGTCGCCAGATTGCCGGCTGAGACACAGCAATTGGGTTCGATGGCCCTGGTAACACGCGCCAATAGGTGTGTCTAATTTGCAACACTTTCGAAAAAAAGTACCCGAGAACCACTCTGCAATCGAGCCGCGGCCAAAACAGCCACATATTCGCCTTGGTGTTGCAGACATTGGGCTAGCCGGATGCGGGCTGAGTCTGTAATGATAGGGTTCGGAGTCTCTATTATTTCCATTTGGGGTCATTTGTGCCGAAACAATACTGCATATTAGCTTTTTTGCTGCTGTTGGCAGGTTGTGTAGGGGGCCAAACGAATCAGGCGCTGCTTGAGCCCCGCACGATCGATGTCGATGCGGCAGCCGAGCCGGCTGGCGGCGTCATATCCAGCCACATTCAGCAATTGCAGGCTCGAACCGGACCGAGCTATGTCACCCTGGTTGTTCATGAACAGCAAAAACGCGCCGGTTCGAAAGCTACCGGCTCTCCCGATGCATTGACCTCCGGCAGCGGCTTTGTGGTAACAAACGGCATCATCATGACGGCCGGACACGTTGCAGTGAAAAGCGGTAACTCCGTCGACGCACGTGCATCCGATGGACGCATCTATGCCGGCAAGGTGATCGCCGTTAAGCCCGACAACGACATGGCCCTGATAAAGCTGCGCGGTTTCAGCGCGGCACCAGTAACTCCATCTGCCAACCATTGCATGCAGCGCGGCGCTCCGGTGTTCTCACTCGGCAAACCGCATGCGCGCAATGACACTGCCCGCATCGGCTCGGTAAACTCGATGAGTTTCGGGCGGGCCGTCAAATACAGCGGTTTTGGATACCCGGATGCCATCGAACTTCGCCTCGCCACCAAAAAGGGTGAGTCGGGCGGTCCCCTGTTTGACGACAAGGGTCAATTGACCGGTATGCTGGTCAGCACTTTGTCTGACGCCAACGGCCGTCCGTTGAATCTGGCCCATGCCATTTCAACGCCTGCGCTGGCACAGTTCCTGTGCTCCAACACCCAATGCACCGACACCTGGCAAAAATTGTCCCGAAAGTCACAGGCCTGCCCGGCAACCTGAGGTTTTCATAGGGTTGTTTATTCCGCGCAGGCGCAGCCTGCTTGCGGGAGCGATGTGAAATTAAGGCACCAGCACACTCGAACCGGTGGTCTTTCGGCCTTCCAGGTCCTGGTGGGCCTTGACGGCATCCGACAGTTTGTAGGTCTGGTTGATTTCAACCTTGACTGCACCGGAACCGACGACATCAAACAGGTCGGCCGCGTTGGCCTGCAGATCCTCAT
>JBPCVV010000313.1:0-12612 GCA_051010195.1 Anderseniella sp.
GTTTGCGGTTTTTCCTCTGGTCACAGTTGCCGCCGATGAATTCGTCTACCGCGCCATTTCCCTGATGGCCCGGCGCGGGTTTCGCCATCTCGGTGTTACCGGCACAGACGGAAAACTGGTGGGCGCGCTCAGCGCCCGTGACCTGCTGAAACAGCGTGCAGACACCGCGGTGGCGCTGGGCCATGACATTGATACGGCGATGAGTACCGATGCGCTCGGCAAAGTCTGGGCGCGCCTGACCACGGTTGTTCGCGCGCTGGTATCGGAAGACGTGGACCCGCGCGATATCGCAGCGGTGATATCGCGGGAACTGCGTTCTTTGACCCAACGGGCATGTGAACTGGGTGAAGCGGCAATGGCATTGCAAGGCAAGGGTCCGCCGCCGCAACCATATGCAATGTTTGTACTGGGATCAGGCGGGCGTGGAGAAAGCCTGCTGGCCATGGACCAGGACAATGCCATTGTATTTGACAACGGAGACCCGGGCGGAGATGCCGATCTGTGGTTCGCCGATTTGGGTACAATAGTGGCCAATACACTCAACGACGCAGGAGTGAGCCATTGCAAGGGTGGCATCATGGCATCCAACAGCGAATGGCGGATGGACGCCGGGCACTGGCGCGATGTGGTGGCGCAATGGCTGTCCAAGTCACGGCCCGAAGATATTCTCCACGCCGATATCTTCTTTGACGCCAAAGCGGTACACGGTGACAGCGCTCTGCTGGACAGTTTGCGAACGGACGCCGTAGGTGCCGCCCACAACGCGCACGGGTTCCTGAATGCCATGCAAATGCGAGCCGGGGAGTTTACCTCGCCGGTGGGCTGGTTTGGCAAATGGAAGCTCGAAGACGGGCGGGTCGATTTGAAACGCGCCGGATTGATGCCGCTGTTTTCTGCCGCGCGGGTGCTCGCTTTGAGGCACGGTGTTTCCGAGTTGTCCACGCCCGCGCGCTTCGAAGCAGTGCGCGCGGCAGGTGTCGAGGCGGCCCATGTCATCAATGACCTGATCGAGGCTCACCAGGTATTGCTGTCCGCCATACTGCGTCAGCAACTGCGCGATATAGAAGCCGGCCTGACGCTGGGCAACAGCGTGGATCCTGCCCAGATGAGCGGACATGACAAGCAACAGGTGCGCTGGGCCATTGACCAGGTGCCGAAGGTCCGTGATCTGCTTGGTATTCCTGCCTACAGTTGAGGTCAAAACCCGATCAGTGGTCTGCACGGCGCACCGGGCATATGGGACGCCAGACCATGGTCTGGCAAACCAGAGTATCCAGCCAGGGCGGCAAGCCGGTCGCGCCTGTTGCGCAAACGCGATTTGTTACTGATAACTAGGGCATCATGACAAGGCTGTTCAAAGAGATTAAATACCCACGTTCACCCGCGGTTGTTGATATCAAGACATGAAAAATATTCTGGTGCTGAACGCCGGTTCATCGTCGCTCAAGTTTGCGGTGTTCTCCGGAGACGAACTTGACGTGATCGTTCACGGTCAGGTTGATGGCCTGGGCAGCGCGCCTGGCTTTGCCGCCAGATGGCAGGATGGCACTGCTCACCGGGGTGAAGCGCCTTTGCTGTCCCGGGATGCCGGTCACGGCAAGGCCCTGGACGCCGTACTGTCCTGGCTCAGTGACAACGGCAACGGACCGGAAACGCTTGCCGGCAGCGGGCATCGCATTGTGCACGGCGGCGACATCTACACTGCTCCGGTGCAGGTGGACGAACAGGTGCTCGCCAACCTGGACACCTTGCGATCCAAGGCACCACTCCACTTGCCGTTCGGCATTTCCGCCCTGCGCCGAATGCGGGAACTGGCACCCGACCTGCCGCAGGTGGCATGCTTTGACACTGCGTTTCATGCCAATCAGCCGGAAACCGATGTGCGCCTCCCCATACCGCAGGAATTCCATGAAAAAGGCTATCATCGCTACGGCTTTCACGGTCTCAACTATGAACATGTCGTTGCCGCCCTGCCCGGTCTTACCGGCCGGCCGCTGCCCAGGCGCCTGCTGATTGCCCATCTCGGCTCCGGTGCCAGCATGGTGGCTGTCAAAGATGGTGTGGGCGTTGCCACCACCATGGGGTATTCGACTGCTGATGGCCTTGTAATGTCGACACGGTCCGGCGCTCTGGATCCCGGCGTGCTCATTGCCCTGATGCGGGATGAAGGGTTGGACCTGACAGAGCTTGAAGACCTGCTGTATCGCCAGAGCGGGTTGCTGGGCCTGTCCGGCATTTCCGGCGACATGCGCGACCTGCTGGCAAGCGAAAACCCGCGGGCAAAAGCAGCGATAGACTATTATTGCTACTGGGCAGCGCGCCATGCAGGTTCCCTGATCACCGCGCTTGGCGGCATTGACGGACTGGTATTCACCGCCGGTGTCGGAGAAAACGCCGCCGCCGTGCGCGCTGGCATCGTCAATCATTTGAACTGGCTGGATGTAGCAATTGCAAATCAGCTTAACATGGCAGGTGAAACAGAAATCTCACCGCCGGATGCGTCTTGCCCGGTGTGGATCGTCAAGGCCAACGAAGAACTGGCTATCGCACAGCATGTGCGGCGCATGTTGAAAGGATAGCCGATGCCAGTCCCGTTTGATCTCGCCGGGTGGCCACTTGCCTGGATGACCCTGGCCGTGTTCGGTGCAGCTTACATCCGTGGATATTCCGGATTTGGCTTCTCCGCACTTGTTGTGTCGGCATCAGCCCTGGTTACCAACCCGCTGAATTTTGTGCCCGTGGTCATGGTGCTGGAAATCGCGGCAACCGCCGGCCAGGCGCCGGCTGTGCTGAAGGATGTCAACAGGCCGCTGCTCGGCTGGCTGCTGGTCGGCGCAACCATTGGCATGCCGGTGTCGATCGGGTTTCTGAGTTCACTGGATACCGACCTGCTCCGCATGATCATTTCCGTGTGGATTCTGATCATGTGCACGGCGTTGCTGAGCGGCTGGAGCCTGCGCCGGCAAGTGGGCACTGCCGGCACCGTCGGCGTTGGTATCGTATCAGGGCTGGCCAATGCGGCAGCTATTGGCGGGTTGCCGGTTGCACTGTTCCTGACCGCCCAAAACCTGCTCGCAAGCGTATTTCGCGCTACCTTGATATTCTACCTGTGCGCCATCGACATCGTGGCGCTGCCGATCCTGGGGTATGCCGGCGTCATTTCCAGCGATACTTTTGTGGCTGCAGCCCTGTGCATTCCGCTGCTGGGTGCCGGGGTATGGCTGGGCGGGCGGAAATTCGTGTCCACGGCGCCGGAAAATTTCCGGCGCATGGCGATCAGCCTGCTGGCATTGCTCGCCGTGCTCGGCCTGGCAAAGTCGCTGATCTAGAGCGTGGTCCGTCAGGCCGTCGCCATCAGGATCACTGCAGCCGACATCACGTCGTCAACGGAACAGCCGCGCGACAGATCGCACACCGGTTTGTCAAAGCCCTGAAAAAACGGCCCAATGGCATCAGCATTGCCCATGTACTGAACCAGCTTGTAACCGATATTGCCCGAATTCAGATCCGGGAACACCAAAACATTGGCATCACCTGCCACACCGGCACTGCCTTTGACCTTGCGCTCTGCAACAGACGGCACCAAGGCCGCATCAACCTGCAATTCGCCATCAACTGCCATATCAGGCGCCTGTTCGCGCATGATGGCCAGCGCGTCGGTTACCTTGGTCACGCTGTCATGAGCAGCGCTTCCCTTTGTCGAAAATGACAGCAGGGCTATTTTTGCCGGTTCGGAGAGAAGTTTCGCGGCGGTCCTGCCGGTCGCCATGGCAATCTCCGCCAGGTCTTCCGCTGGCGGGTCAATGTTCACCGCACAGTCGGCAAACAGGAAGTCCTTGCGGCCCTGCCCACGATGATTCGGCACCGACATCAGAAAATAGCTGGAAAGGCGTCTGGTGCCCGGGGTCAGGCCGACAGTGCGCAGCGACGCCGATATCACTTTTCCCGTCGCATTTGCGGCACCCGCAATCATCGCATCCGCTGTGCCGGAAGCAACCATGGCGCCGCCAAAGTAGAGCGGATCACGCACCATCGAAGCCGCTTTTTCAGGGTCCATGTCCGGCTTTTTCTGCAGCAGTTTTTCTTGCAGGCTGACCAGTTCGGATGAGGTTTCGGGGTCGAGTATTTCGATACCGTCCGAGGATAATTTCAGCTTGTCGAAAACTGCCGCTACGGCACCTGTCTTACCTAGCAATATTGCGCGCGAAAGCCCGGATTTCTGCAATTTCACGGCAGCCTCGACAATTCGGGCATCTGTGCCCTCAGGATACACGATCAGCCCGTTTCGGGCTGCCGCTATGTGGGTGAATGGTTCAACGATAGTTTGCAATCTGATTGCCTCGTTTAGGTTGGATTTTGAGCGCTGGCCTGGTCAGCCGTCAGCCCAAACTAATAGAGCTTTCACACCACCGCACAAGCGCCAGATATTCATCTGCTGCATGCCAGAACCGCCGCAAGCTGATGATCTGCCTGCACAAAATTGCCTTATACCTATCATATTGCGGTCTTTATCGGCCCTAAAGTGCAGGCTGAGGGACGGCCCTCTTATTGGATTTAGGGAAACTCTGATAATGTCAGTCAGCGCCGAGTACCCCCTCGTCGGCAATGATGCAGCCAGTGACGATGCGCAGGATAATGCGCAGGCTGCTGTGCGCGCCAAGCCCGAGAGTGAAGAAATTCGTCCCCGCAGCCAAGACATGTCATTTGCGTTTCGTATTGAACCTCCGCGTCGGGACGCGGAGGAAGCAGACCCTTACGACGATGGCCCGATCATCAGGCGGATTGACGGACGGCCGGAGGTCAAGCCTCAGGTGAAAGCGAAGTTTGAAGCACCTCGCCGCAAACGGAAGAGGCGGGATTTGCGCACGCCGCGCATGTTCCCCCAGGAGAACGGCCAACGCGAAGCCGCGCAACAGGAAGACCTGTCGGCCAGCATACCAGCCATGGAGGAAAACCTGTTGGGCGATCAGTCAGAAGAGCGTAACACCCCGGCCGGACACAAACGCCGCCCGGGCAATACCAATTTCTCGGTTGCGGCCATCCGGGCGCAGCGCATGAGGCGACCCACCGGCAACCACAAGCCGACCAGTATCCTGGCCAAAATGGCCATTGCCACATTTGTCGGCATCACCTGCGTTTCCAGTGGAATTACGCTGGGCCTGTACGGTCCGGAACTGGGCTATCAGATTGAGCGGCAGGCCAGGCTGGCTAGTGCATCGCTTTCCGGCATGCTGACATGGCCCGGCGGCGATACCAGCAAACCGGTTCAGGTCACCAATGCCACTGCCATCAGTCCGCAAAAGCCGGCCACGCCTCAGGTTGCGAAGACCGTCGGCTACATCCAGCCTGCCGCGGCGACCGGTGCGAAGAGGTATTATGACCGCATTCTGCCTTCGGCACCGAGCACCAGCGCGCAAATCAGCCCGGCAAACCAGATCAGCCCGGCAAACCAGATCAAATCGGTCAGCCAGATCAAACCCGTGAACCAGGTCAAACCCGTGAACCAGATCAAACCGGTGAAAGAGGTCAAACAAGCCCCAGTCGCGAAACCGGAATTGACAGGCCTCGAAAAGTACCTTGCCGTGCCTCTTGATTTGCAGGCAGCACGGGTGGAGGGTGTCTCAACAAGCACCGAGTAACCGCTTGGCGCAGGCTCTGTAGAAGTACAGATGGCTCGCCGTTAACCTGACAAACGTTCAGAACTTGCAAGGCCCGCCATTTTGGCGGGCCTTTTGCTTGGAACCCACAACGCCGTCCTTTGCGTTCACTGCCGAACCGATCTCAGGATGACGGCTTGCCGAACAGGGCGTTGTAAAGTTTCTTGTCACGGGAATAGATGTCTTTGCGAAACTCCACAGAACCGCCTTCACCCCGCCAGGCTGTGGCGTAAACGATATGGACCGGCACCTTCTGCTTGAGACGGACACGGGTGGTCTTCCGGGTCTGAACCACCCGTTGCAATTTCTGCAAAGTCCAGCCGGGTTCGTTTCTCAGGACCGACACTCCGAACTCCAGCGGCTTGTAGACCCGGATGCAACCATGACTGAATGCGCGCTGGGTTTTACTGAACAGGGACTTCGAAGGCGTATCATGCAGATAGATTGCATGCCGGTTGGGCAGCATGAACTTGATGATGCCAAGTGCGTTTTTGGCACTGGGCTTCTGCCGGATGGTGAAAGGGAAATCACCGCGCGAGTAATTGTTGAAGTTCACTGACGTGAACGGGATCGACTGGCCACCCGCCAGAAGTTCAAAATCATTGCCGAGATAGCCCGGATTGGCCTTCAATTTCGGCAACATCTCCTTGGTTGCGATCGAATACGGCACCGTCCAGGTCGGATTGATATCCACATATTCAAGCTCATCGGAAAAGATCGGCGTTTGATGGCGGTTCTTGCCAACCATGACCGGACGGGCTTCGATGAGGCTTCCGGCTTCGTATGTATAAAGTTCAAAAGCAGCGATATTGACCATCAGATGGGGATCACCCATGTCACGCGGCATATGCCGCCAGCGTTCCATGTTTATAATGATCTGGCGCATCCGCTCCTCGGCGGTGACATTGAGCATGGACAGCGATCCGGGCCCAATGACGCCGTCGGCGTCGAGGCCGTTTCGTTTCTGGAACTGTTCGGTCGCCAGCACCAGGTCCGGCGAATACAGCATCGGATCCTCGACCTGGCGCGGCAAAACATCACCGGTTTTTTCCAGGCGTGCACGAAGCTGCAATACACGTGGATCTTCCATGCCGGGCTTCAGGGGTTTGCCTCGGTCAACTGTTCCCCAACCACCTTCGCTGGCAATGTTGCGATACTGGCGCAGCAAGGATTTAAGCGCCCGGTAATGGGCATTTTGCGGTTCCACGGTGTTCAGGTATTGCGACGGATTGCGCGCCGAACCCACTCCTTCAAGCAATGCCAGCAGGTCCAGTTTGCGGGGTTTCTGAAAGTGGTCGCGATCAATCTTGGATAGAATGACACGGCCCGTCGCCAGATCACTCGCATAACCGAGAAAAAAGGCTGAATAGGCGATTTCGGCATAGGCGGCCGCCAACGGGTTGGACGGATCAATCTGATCGCGCAGCCCGATCAGATAATCCACCGGGTAATCGGCACGCCTCAAACCGTCGTCGTCAGCAAACTCGAGCCGCTGGATAAACGGGGTCATGCGGCTTGTACCGACCCAGAATATCTGCCCGTTGTTGTCGACGTAATGCTTGGTCAGGGTTTTGCGGACCTTCTGGATCGGCAAGGGTAACCGGTCCTTGGTATTGAGTATCTGGATGATTGCCTGCCGGGTCGTGGCTGCGTCAGGAGCCGCGTTCCCCTTGGCAGCGTATGCGCGCTCAATTGTTGATGGTACCGGTCCGGCCAGGCCGGCACTCACTATGCACAGCGCTGCAGCGAGTTTCAGGAGCCGTGACCACATGAATTTCTTTCCCTTGCTCAAACGATCAGCCCGCCCACAATAACAGTCAGTCATCAGTGTCTCCCTCAACAGCATGAGCAATGGCGATGCCCTGCCCCATGCATCCTGTCGCCGCCAAACAGGAAACGTACAAATTAACGATACGGATTGCCCTGCTCGGACATCCTCATGGATCAGTGTAGAGTCTCGGTTGCAAGACATCAAACGGTTGCACCACAAGTTGATCACCGTTTGTCACTTTCACTTGAATTGGACCGCGACAGGCTTTTGCGGTTGCCGTCAGTTGCTGTAATAGTGTGTGCATGATGACGATACAGAATATGCAGTTTGAAACGGCACAACATCTTGGCGTGTTGCCGCGCAGCCGGCTGGAGCAGATGGCTGAAGCCGGGCGCACCGTGAAAGAGATGCTGAGGGTGCTGAACAAGTCAAGCCAGAACATGGTCGGGCAATGTCTTGCCAACCAGGGAACTTTCTATGAGTTGGACCATTACCCGAAAGGTGATGTGTACGATGACCAGACCCATTCGCAGTATTACTATCATGCCCATAGACCGGACTCCGGCGAGCACGGACACTTCCACACTTTCTTGAGAGCTGCCGGTATGCCGAAGGGCATCGAGCCGGTTCCATACAAGGGAAAGGCGAAACGCCCCGAGGGCAAAGATGCACTGACACACTTTGTTGCGGTGTCCATGGATCGGCCAGGCAACCCGATCGGACTGTTCACTACCAACCGCTGGGTCACCGACGAAACGTTCTATGCGGCAGAAGATGTTATTTCGCTGCTCGACCACTACGAGATGGACCTGACCTATCCATGCCTTGCCACCAACCGCGCACTCAGCTCTTTGATGCGTCTGTTCCGGCCACAGATCGAGAAACTGCTTGTCGAGCGCGACAAGACAATGAAGCAGTGGGCAGCCATGAAACCCGGCATTGATGTTTACGAAGATCGCGATCTGGAAATCACATCGATCATGGACATCAATATCGACAAACAGATAGCGGCGGTTGAAAAAGCGCTTGCCGACCTGCGCAACGTGGCATGACGCTTCGCCCGGCCCCTGCAATCAGCCGGGTCGGCATTGTGTCGCTGCTGTCGTTTTTTGTGTTGCTGGCGGCACACCCTGCCCGGGCATTTGATATCGACACGATAACCATACCGGCCGGGGCGTTCATACAGGGGTCCGACCGGGAAGAACGCGAAGCGGCCTACCGGCTGGATGAGGCGGCGTACGGTCATTCTGTCACCCGCAAGAACAAATGGTACGAATCAGAACTGGCCAGAAAACGGGTTGACCTGCCAGCGTTTCACATCATGCGCGCACTGGTTACCAATGCGCTCTATGCCCGTTTTGTCAGCGCAACCGGACACCGGGTTCCCGATGTGGACAGGAAGACCTGGCAGGGCTACCGGCTGGTCCATCCCTACAAGCGCACCAGGCAGTTTGCCTGGCAAGAGGGCAAGGTGCCGACCGGGCGCGAGCAGCATCCTGTCGTGATGGTGTCTCGCCAGGACGCAGAGGCGTTTGCCGAATGGCTGAGTGCGGAAACCGGCAAGCAGTGGTCGTTGCCAACAGAGCAGCAATGGGAAAAGGCAGCACGCGGACCGGACGGCAACCGGTTTCCGTGGGGCGATACATTCAATCCGGCTTTGCTGAACAGCCATGACAAGGGGCCGTTCACCACCATGCCGGTCGGCAGTTTCGCCGACGGCGCGAGCCCGTATGGACTGCGTGATCCAGCCGGGCAGGTGTTTGAGTGGACATCAACCTCAACATCTGCGCAACGCAGCATCGTCAAGGGCGGCTCCTGGGACGACAGTGGATGCGGCGTATGCAGACCTGCAGCCCGGCATTCACGACCGAACAATATCAAACACATCCTGGTGGGCTTCCGACTGGTTCACGCGAGCCTCACGGCAAATTGAGATTCCATGTGCTGAGTTTGACCGCAATGGTCACAATCCGCCGCTATGGTTGATTTCGGGTCTCATCCAAAACGCCATGTCGGCAAAACCCAAACCGGAGAATACATCCATGAAAATGCATAAATCCAAACTTCTGTCAGGCGCTTCGGCTCTTCCTGTTGTCCTCGGTCTTGCTGCCGGTGCCGTTGTCCTGTCGCCGGTTGTCAGTGATGTTCCGGCATATGCATCATGCAACCCATGCCAGGCTGCCAAGAAAGCTGCCTGCGGTGCCTGCAACCCATGTGCTGCTGCCAAGGCGGCCTGCAATCCTTGCAATCCGTGTGCTGCTGCCAAGGCAGCCTGCAATCCTTGCAACCCATGCTCGGCGGCCAAGGAATAGCATCTGCCATCACCAGTCAGAGCTGATCCTGCAGGTTTCGATAAACCTGCAGTCTCCAGCGAAGACCGTCGGTCATTTGCGTGGCCGGCGGTTTTTTGTTCACGGCAAGTTGAGACATTTGCCCTTGATCGTGACTGGGGTGTGGCCGCTGTGCACATTACAGTGCCGTAATGTTCATTATGTCGCACCGGCATATTCAAGGAGGAAACCAATGAAGTCATTCACATCCAACCTGATGCGAAGCGCTGCAGCACTTCCGATTGCGCTCGGCCTTACTGCCGGTGTGGTTGCAATCGGCACCGTCAGCGAGCCGCGCACGGCAGCGGCGACCTGTAATCCGTGCGCTGCAACCAAGGCAGCAGCCTGCAACCCATGTGCCGCGGCAAAAGCCTGCAATCCCTGCAATCCGTGTGCTGCAACCAAGGCGGCAGCCTGCAATCCATGCAACCCATGCTCGGCGGCCAAGGCCTGCAACCCGTGCAACCCTTGTTCAGCGGCAAAAGCCTGCAACCCGTGCAACCCTTGTTCAGCAGCAAAAGCCTGCAATCCGTGCAACCCGTGCAAGGCATCGGCCTGCAACCCGTGTAACCCTTGCAAGGCTGCCTGCGGTGCCTGCAACCCATGCAACCCCTGCAATCCGTGTTCAGCAGCAGCCGGCGGGGCGCCAACCGGTTGCTATGTTCCACGGCTGAAGACCGCAGCGGTGTGCAACCCGTGCGCGGCCGCAAAAGCTTGCAATCCCTGCAATCCATGTTCGGCAGCAAAGGCTTGCAACCCCTGCAATCCATGTTCAGCTGCCAAGGCGTGCAATCCGTGCTCTGCTGCAAAAGCATGCAACCCGTGCAATCCGTGTGCGGCTGCCAAGGCGTGCAACCCCTGCAATCCATGTGCTGCGGCGAAAGCCTGCAATCCGTGCAATCCATGTGCGGCTGCCAAGGCGTGTAACCCCTGCAATCCCTGCAAGGCGGCCTGCAACCCGTGTAACCCGTGCAATCCATGCGCAGCCGCTGCCAGCGTCGAGCTGACCAGCGAAGAAGCGGTGGCGTTGTATGACTGCCTGAAGCCTGTGATGGCCAAGTCCTGGACGGGCGGAAAGCACTGGGCTGCAACCAGGTGGACTGATTTCACCCTGGTCACCACACAGCCCTACACCAGTGCCACCCATGGCAACCGCCAGGTGCATAACCTGGTCAACAAAATCGGCCTGAACGCCTACAAGAAGTTCGACGACATCAAGGCGGTGCCGATCGGGTCAACGATGGCCAAGCCGAGCTTCACGGTGGGCAAGGACGGCGAGGCGAAACTGGGCCCGCTCTTCATCATGGAGAAAATGACCAGGGGCTTTAACGCCGACACGTCCGACTGGCGCTATGCGGCCATCCTGCCGGGTGGCAACACCATGGGCGTCACCAAGGCGACAAATTCGGCCGGCGTCGGGTTCTGCCACGAATGTCATGTGTCAGGCGAAGACAATGACTTCCTGCTGCTGGCACCGGAAGAATATCGCGTGAAGTAGCGCCTAGCTGACAATCCCGAAAAGTGGACCGGCGGAGTGGAAACACTCCGCCAGTTTTGTTTTTCCCGATCGATGTGGCGCAGCCAAGTCACATCGTGTAGAGATCGCGCTGGTTCCAGTACACCTTCGTCACTGAGCAAAAGGACCGTTGCCGTGAAGCGATACCCGGAGGGCAACAAGGGCAGATGCAGCGCGGTGGCGTCAGACGGACTGGTGTATGCCGTTGCCACCGACCCGCACTGTGCAGACGGCATTGCAGAGCAGACCCGCAACACCCTTGAGGAGCTGGACAGGCTGCTCACCAAGGCCGGAAGCGCAAAGTCCGGCCTGGTGCAGGCGACCGTCTATCTCAGCGACATCAGAAACAAGCCGGCGATGGACATGGCATGGGGTGAGTGGATAGGCTCGCAGGAAAACTGGCCGCAGCGCGCCTGTGTCGGGGTGGATCTTGATGAGGGATATCTCGTCGAGATTGTGGTTGTCGCGAAAGCGTTCTGACTGGCCGGTGAGCGCCATCAGCCTTTGCGGCCGGGAACGGGTCACTTCGCCCGCAAACAGATCGCGAATGCCCAGATTCAAGAACAACGGCGCTGGCTTGCATAAACCACTATCCTTGCGACGCTGGTGACAACGAACGGCCGCGAATTCAGCCACATTGGTGGCCTATTCCCCTGGATCGAGCGAGTTCGGGCAAACCAATGTTCACAGCAAGGAATACCTCACCCGCATGGAGCATCCCCTCTCAAAACCAACATCGGCCCCGCAGCGTTGGTCACCGGCAGCGAACCGGATCTTTGCGCTTGAAGCGGAAGAAGATTTCGAGGACATCGCCCGGCTTTTGTACGCCTATGAATTTTCCTGGGATATCGAGCGGGCACTCGAGTTCGCCCTGTTCCGGACATATGCCATCCCGTCGATATCGGGCCTGCTGGCGAAGACCGGCGAACTCGAAACCCGGACACGCAAGCGCTATGACGATACCGAATTGTTGCTCGCGGAGACCATCGAACACGGCCTCGACAGCATGCAGGGCCAGAAATCGATTGCCCGCATGAATGCCATGCACGGACGTTTCAAGATCGACAATCAGGACATGCTGTATGTGCTGTCGACCTTTATCTGCGAGCCGATCCGCTGGCTGCACCGCTTCGGGCGCCGGCAAATGACCGAGAAGGAGCAAAGGGCCTGGTTCCTCTATTACCGCGGGCTGGGCACGCGCATGGGTATCAAGGAGATACCCCACGGGCTTGCCGAAATGCTGCGCTTCAACGAACAGTACGAGGTTGCCAATTTCCGTTTCGCCGACACTAATCGCCGGATCGCCGAGGCAACCCGCGACCTGCTGCTCGGCTTCTA
>JBPCVV010000314.1:0-6369 GCA_051010195.1 Anderseniella sp.
TCGTCCTGCAGCACGGTCTTGACGATGGACAGTACGGGGGTAATGCCGGAGCCCGCCGCGATCAGCAGGTAGTCATGGGTGCCGCCGGTCTCAGCTACAAAACGTCCTTTCGGTGCCATCACCTCGATCCGGTCACCTGTCTTCAGCCCTTGTGCAAAGCTTGAAAATACGCCGCCTTCCAGATGCTTGACGCCGATCTCCAGCCCGTCATCGGGCCGGCAGCAGATCGAATAGGACCGGCGCACTTCCTCGCCGCCCAGATTGGCGCGCACGGTGAGATACTGGCCGGGCTTGAAGGCGAACTCGGACTTGAGCACGTCAGGCAGGTCAAAGCTGATCGCCGTTGCCTTGTCGGTTTGCGGACGGGTGCCGGAAACTGTCAGTTCGTGAAATTGATCCTGGGCCATTGCGAGATCCTCAGATGCACTTGAAATAATCAAACGGCTCCGCGCACGCCTTGCAGGTGTAGTGCGCCTTGCACGCCGTGGAGCCGAATTCCGAGACTTTTTGCGTATCGGCACTGCCGCAGCGCGGACAGTTGATGACGGTTTCGCCGAACAACGCCATTTTCGAGCTGCTGCCCTTGACCGGCGGGGCAATACCGTAGGCGCGCAGTTTCTCGCGGCCTTCCGGCGTGATCCAGTCTGTTGTCCATGCCGGTGACATGACCCGTTCGATGCGTGCTTCAAAACCGGCATTCAGCAGGGCCGCTTCAACGGCCATTTCGATGGCCAGCACCGCAGGACAGCCGGAATAGGTCGGCGTCACATAGGCCACCGCGACGCCGTCCTCGATTGCGACGTCACGCAGGATGCCGAGATCAGCCACGGTCACGCACGGTACTTCCGGATCCGGTACAGCTGCCGCTGCCGCCCAGGCGCCAGCAACATTGAGGTTTTGGTTTTTGGCTGGGCTGGACATCGATATTACCACTGCAGGTTGGGATAGGTGCGTTGCATGTACTGCAGCTCAGCCAGGATATGCCCCATGTCTTCAGTGTGCTCGCCAACCCGGCCACCAGTCTGCGGATATGCCACTTCCGGTACCTCAAGCAGGCCTTGCGCAAACACGTCCGTGATTGTGGCTGTCCAGGCCGGCCGCAGGCTTTCAGCGACCGGCAGTATGCCGTCCTTGGCACAGGCCGCCATGGCCACAGATCCCTGAAACAACTCGTCGGTATAGTGGTGCAGCGCATCGACTGCCGCCTTTATGCGCCCGGCACTTTCATCGGTGCCATCGCCCAGACGCACCACCCATTCGCCGCAATGGCGCACGTGATAGGCCATTTCCTTTTCCGCCTTGCCAGCGATGCCGCGCAGGGTTTCGTCGGTCGAATTGGCCGATACCCATTGCCAGAACGGATGCATGAAGGCGGCAAAGTACAATTGACGCAAGATCGAATGGGCAAAATCGCCATTGGGCCGCTCGACCAGCAGGCAGTTCTGGTACTGGCGCTCAAGCCGCAGGAAGGCGAGATCGTCTTCACTGCGGCCGGCGCCCTCAATTTCTCCGGCATAGGCGTAGAGCGCGCGCGATTGGCCGAGCAGGTCCAGTGCCATGTTGGCAAGCCCCAGGTCCTCTTCCAGCATCGGCGCATGGCCGCACCATTCGCTGACCCGGTGGCCCAGGATCAGGTGGTCATCGGCCAGTTGCAGGACGGCCTCAAACAGGGGCGGGTGGGAGATAGCCGGTCCGCTCATCACATGTGCCCCACTTCATCGGGGATGTCGTAAAAGGTCGGGTGGCGATAGGCCTTGTCATCTGCCGGGTCGAACATCTCTTTGCCCGATGACGGGTCCGACGCCACGATCTGCGCCGACGGCACCACCCAGATCGAGTTGCCTTCACCGCGCCGGGTATAGACGTCGCGCGCCGACTGTATGGCGAGGTTGGCATCGGCGGCATGCAGCGAACCTACATGCTTGTGATGCAGGCCGTTGCGCGGCCGGATAAACACTTCCCACAAGGGTGTCATTTGATCAGGCACAGCGTTTCTCCATCCATAGTTTCAAATTTGTCATGGCTTCCCAGCCGAACACGTCGTCCGATGGGCCGTCCGCGTTGATCTGCGCAAGCTTCGCCATGGCTTCGGCGAGCGTCGGCTGATGGCCCACCGGCACACGCCACATGACGAAATGGCGCTCCTGCATCGGCTTGAACCAGTTTTCGCGCAGCTTGTAGATCTGTGCATGAACGGTGCCGAAGGTGAAGCGCTCCAGGTCTTCCACGCTTTCCCAGACGCTCAGGTTCGGGATCAGCGCCGGATCGTCACCAGCCTGCAACTCCATAGCGTTGCCGGTAGCGTCATCTTTCAACCGCCAGACAAAACCGGGCGAGCGTTCGGCCAGTGCATTGATGCGGTCCAGATTATTGATAAACCCGGCAAAGCGCCGGTCGTTCACCTGGAACTTGGGATAGGCAACATTGAGCTCCGCGATATGTGTGTCTTCGTTCATTATCCCTTGCCCTTTTCAGCGCCCAGACCGGGACCGTGCGGTTGCGGTTCAAGATCCTGGCCGAATGCCAGCAGGTGTCCGTCCAGGTCGGCGACATCGAAATCCAGGCAGCCATAGAAAGTCTCTTCCGGTGGCCGGGCGATCTCGATACCTGCGGCCTGGTATTCCTTGTGCACTGCCCTGGCATCATCAACATAGATATAGGCCGCCCAGTGGGTGTTCACCGGTATTTTCTCCGCCTTCAGCAATTGCAGGGCAAGGCTGACATTGCCGCGCTGCAAAATTGCAAAGGCTTCCGGTTCGCCCCAGATACCATTGGTTGCGAACCCGAGCCGGTTGTAGAAGTCCACCGAGGCCATCAGGTCGGATACCTGCAGCACGGGCATGGCGCGATGGGTCTTCATTATTCTGCGGCCACCTTGCGCGCCCTGCGCTTTTCAGCGTGGGCCAGTGCCGCCTCACGCACCCAGGCGCCATCCTCCCATGCCTTCTCGCGGGCGGAAATTCGATCGCGGTTCATGCATCCGCCACCCTTGACCACCCGCCAGAACTCGTCCCAGTCGATGAGCCCGTGGTCGTAGGAACCGCGCTCTTCGTTCCACTTCAACTCCGGGTCCGGCATGGTGAGACCGATGAAGTCGGCCTGCGGCACCGTCGCGTCGATGAACTTCTGCCGCAGCGCATCGTTGCTGAACCGTTTGATCTTCCACGCCATGGATTGATCACCGTGTTCGCTGTCCGCGTCATGGGGGCCGAACATCATCAGCGACGGCCACCACCAGCGGTTCAGCGCGTCTTGCGCCATGTCCTTTTGCGCCTTGGAGCCGTGCGCCAGCTGCATCATGATCTCATAGCCCTGGCGCTGGTGGAAACTTTCTTCCTTGCACACCCGGATCATGGCGCGCGCATAGGGTCCGAATGAACACCGGCACAGCGGGATCTGGTTCATGATGGCCGCGCCGTCGACCAGCCAGCCAATGGCGCCGATGTCGGCCCAGGTCGGTGTCGGATAATTGAATATAGAGGAATACTTCGCCTTGCCCGACAGCAGTTCTTCAGTCATCTGCTCGCGCGATACACCCAGTGTTTCGGCGGCGGAGTAAAGATAGAGCCCGTGTCCGCCTTCGTCCTGCACCTTGGCCAGCAGTGCAATCTTGCGCTTCAGGGTCGGGGCGCGGCTGATCCAGTTTCCTTCCGGCAGCATGCCGACAATTTCTGAGTGCGCGTGCTGACCGATCTGACGCACCAGCGTGCGGCGATAGCCTTCCGGCATCGGGTCATTGGGTTCGATTTTTTCTTCCGCGTCTATGCGCTCCTGAAAAGCATCGAGAAACTCTTTGGTTTCTTCTGTGTGGCTGTCGGCGCCAATCAACCCTTGAGAATACATGAGCGTCCTCCATGTTGGGCATTATTCGTAACAAAAATACATTCAATTAGCAATATTTCGTAACACGTTAAATCGCTGTTTAAGGGCCTCAGACTTGCTCTGAACCGGTAAGCCATTGGCTTTCAACCAGTTTTCACTGCCGGTCAGCAGCTCATGATATGTCTGCCGGACCAGTTTGCGTGCGTCGTTGCCGATCCAGTCGGCCGGTAGCAGCACGTCCGGCAGGCCCGGGTCACGCAATACAATGCGCCGCCAGTCGTGAATCAGCAAGGTACGCGCTGCTATGCATTTTCCGGGCGACAGGTCGTCCGGCGCGCCGAAAGACTGCCAATCAGCAATGAAGGCGGAGTAGTGGGCGGCGTGATCGTCAAGCCTCCACAGGGACAGCAGCGGCACGGGCAGGTCTGAACCCGTTCCGGAGATTACCAGCAGATCGTCCGGCCAATCGCCGGCATCACTTCCGGCCTTGAGCCACGCCTTACCACCCGCGGCGACAAATTCCCGGTCGCGCAGCCATGCCGCTGTGTTTTCTGAGACTTTGTCTTGCGCCTGGATTGCCACGATCCAGTTCCCGTTCCATCCCGGTGCTGCCCCTGCATAGATGCGTTTGGTCGGTTCATCGAACGCGGCGTGTCCCTGGTCGGTCAGCTTGTAGAAGCTCAGTCGTCCCTCGCGCTCACGCTCGACCCAGCCTTCACCGGCCAGCCGGGACAGCGCGGTTCGCACGGCGCCGGGCTCCACGTTCAATAACCCCATGGCGTCCTGCAGGGTGCTCAGGGCGACGCGGCCGCCGCGCAACGCCACTGCATCACCGAAGAAGGTGATGATCAGCGACCACACCCGCAATCGGCCATTGCTGTGTAGCCGTGCGATATGGCGGTCGATTTCGTGGGCGGTGATCGTCATTTCACTCCTGTTGCCGTGATTGTACCGTCATCCTAGTGTGTGCCGCATACAATGATCGGGAACAAGACCATGAATGACACGCCATCCAGCCATCACAGCCACGAAACAGAAGAAGATGTCCGTAATCGCGACATCAAGATCTGGGTGAACGGTGACATCGTGCACCGCGACGAGGCCAAGGTGTCGGTCTATGATTCAGGCTTCATGCTCGGTGACGGGATGTGGGAGGGCATGCGGCTTTATGACGGGAAATGGGCCTTCTTCGACGAGCACATGGACCGGTTGTTCGGCAGTTGCAAGGCGGTCGGCATTGACATCGGCATGGACCGGGCCGGCGTCCTGGACGCACTGACCAGCACAGCCGCCGCCAATGACATGGTCACCGACGCCCACTGCCGGCTGATGGTCACGCGCGGCATCAAGGACAAGCCGTTTCAGCACCCCAGGCTGTCGCGCTCAGGTCCGACCGTGGTCATCATCATCGAGCATTCCAGGCCGAACAGGGAAGTCCAGGCCCATGGCCTCAAACTGGTGACCGTGCCGCAGGTGCGCGGCGCCCCGATGGCCCAGGACGCCAAGTACAACTCCCACTCCAAGCTGAACTGCGTGACCGCCTGCCTTCAGGCAGAACGCATGGGGGCGGACGAAGCCTTGATGCTGGATCCGCATGGCTTCGTGAACACCACCAATGCCTGCAATTTCTTCATCGTGCGCAAGGGCGAAGTGTGGACGTCCACCGGCGATTATTGCATGAACGGCGTCACCCGGCAGAATATCATCAACCTGTGCCGGGAACACGCAATTCCGGTGTTTGAGCGCAACTACTCGCTGGTCGATACCTATTCGGCCGATGAGGCGTTTCTGACCGGCACGTTCGGCGCCCAGACCCCGGTTGCCTCGCTGGACGGGGTGAAAATCGGCGACCAGGACGGTGCTGGACCGGTTACCCGCAGACTGCGCGAGCTTTATGCCGATCTGGTCAAGCGCAATATCAGCTAAACATTTGTTTTCATTGAAAATCCGGGTGCGTACACAAGCCGCACCGCTGTGATCGGGTCATCCATGACCCAGGTGGTGCGGTTGACCACGAACAGGGCGGCATCCTGCTGGCACTGCAGCAACCGGCTTTCTCCCGCCGTTGCATTACAGGCTGAAAATGTAAATTCACCGCGAGACAGGGGCGTGTTGCGGACCAGCCATTCATTGGCGCTGAGTGTTTCAAGATCAGCTTTGGTGATGTCAGGCACGACTGCCAGGTTGATCCAGCGTTCTTCATAGACAAACGGATCGGTATCGGCTCGATGCAATGTCCATAATCCCAACAGGGGAGTAGTGTCTGCCAGGCGGTATTGCTGCTGCAGAATGACAGAAGGGCTCAGGTCCTTGCGCTCCAGTATGTCGAAGCTGTAGGCCTTGCCGCGGGCCTCCACGTCCTGGCGGATAACCGGAATTTCAACCGTCGCCTTGCGCACCGGATTGAGGGCCACCCTGGTACCGGCCTTGCGTTTGCGGTCCAGCAGCCCGTCTTCCGCAAGGTCGCGCAAGGCTCGGTTGACCGTGGCGCGGGCGCAGCCGAATTCCTCGGCGAGTTCCACCTCTCCGGGGATCAGGTCCCCCGGC
>JBPCVV010000315.1:0-8152 GCA_051010195.1 Anderseniella sp.
CCTGTCGGCATCTCGCGATGCCTGCCTTGCTTGCGCACTGTGTCATGGCGCCCGCGACCGTGCTCACGATCGCGGACTTTTTGTCGCTGTTACGCCTGTTGCTGCGGTTGGGCATGCACCAGTTCGAAATTGAGGCCGAGCGAGCGCATTTCTTTGACCAGGACATTAAACGATTCGGGTATGCCCGCTTCGAATGTGTCATCACCGCGCACGATCGCTTCATAGACCTTTGTCCGTCCAGCGACGTCGTCCGATTTGACGGTCAGCATCTCCTGAAGCGTGTAGGCGGCGCCGTAGGCCTCGAGCGCCCACACCTCCATTTCACCGAACCGCTGTCCGCCGAACTGCGCCTTGCCGCCCAGCGGCTGCTGGGTAACGAGCGAGTAAGGACCGATAGAACGGGCATGGATCTTGTCATCAACCAGATGGTGAAGTTTCAGGATGTAGATATACCCTACTGTCACCTGCCTGTCGAATGGCTCACCTGTGCGACCGTCGTACAGGGTTACCTGTCCCGACGTGCTCAGGCCCGCATGTTCGAGAAGTTCGGAGATATTTTCCTCTTTTGCTCCGTCAAACACCGGTGTTGCGATGGCAACACCGCCGCGAAGTGAGTCACCCAGGTCAGCAAGATCGTCGTCTTCCAGCGCAGCGATCTCTTCGTTTTCACCATAGATATGCTCTATTTCCTTGCGCAGCGCCTTGGCATTCTGCTTTTCGCGGTACGCATCAACCATTTCACCAATCTGCTTGCCGAGACCGCGGCAGGCCCAACCCAGGTGGGTTTCAAGGATCTGTCCGACGTTCATCCGGCTTGGCACGCCGAGCGGGTTCAGCACGATGTCCACCGGCTGGCCGTCTTCCAGGTATGGCATGTCTTCATCGGCAACGATTCGCGACACCACACCCTTGTTGCCATGCCGGCCGGCCATCTTGTCACCCGGCTGGATCTTGCGCTTCACGGCAACAAAGACCTTGACCATCTTCATGACACCCGGCGGCAGTTCGTCGCCACGCTGCAGCTTTTCGACCTTGTCGAGGAAGCGGTTTTCAAGACGCTTCTTGGACTCGTCGTACTGCAGGCGCATGGCTTCAAGTTCCGCCAGTGCCTTTTCGTTGGACGGGGCAATCTGCCACCACTGAGACCGCGGCACATCATCGAGCATGGCTTCGGTGATCTTGCCTTCGACCTTGTGACCCTTCGGTCCGCCGGCAGCCTGCTTGCCTTTCAGGAAGTCAGACAAACGGCCATAGGAGTTGCGGTCAAGGATAGCGAGTTCGTCATCGCGGTCTTTGGCGAGACGCTCGATTTCCTCACGCTCGATGGCCAGGGCACGCTCGTCCTTGTCGATGCCGTGGCGGTTGAACACCCGCACCTCGACAACCGTGCCGGCGACACCGGGCGGCAGGCGCAGGGATGTATCGCGAACGTCGGATGCCTTCTCGCCGAAGATGGCGCGCAGAAGTTTTTCTTCCGGCGTCATCGGGCTTTCGCCCTTCGGCGTGATCTTGCCACACAGGATATCGCCCGGGTGCACTTCGGCACCGATGTAGACGATACCGGCCTCGTCGAGGTTCTTCAGGGCTTCCTCGCCGACGTTCGGAATATCGCGGGTGATCTCTTCAGGGCCGAGTTTGGTATCACGGGCCATGACGTCGAATTCCTCGATGTGGATCGATGTGAACACGTCATCACGCACCATGCGCTCGGACAGAAGGATGGAGTCCTCGAAGTTGTAGCCATTCCACGGCATGAACGCGACCAGCACGTTCTGGCCAAGCGCCAGGTCACCGAGGTCGGTCGATGGGCCGTCGGCGATAATGTCGCCGGCCTTCAGCCGGTCACCGACACGAACCAGCGGGCGCTGGTTGATGCAGGTGTTCTGGTTGGAGCGCTGGAACTTGTACAGCGTGTAGATGTCGACGCCTGACTTGGTCGGGTCGGTCTCCTCGGTAGCCCGGATAACGATACGCTTTGCATCGACCTGATCCACCACACCTGACCGGCGTGCCGTGATGGCAGCACCTGAGTCACGCGCCACAACGGCTTCCATGCCGGTGCCGACAAGCGGCGCATCGGTACGCACGAGCGGCACGGCCTGGCGCTGCATGTTGGATCCCATGAGAGCACGGTTGGCGTCATCGTTTTCCAGGAACGGGATCAGGGCCGCAGCCACTGAAACGAGCTGCTTCGGCGACACGTCGACATAGTCAACCCGTTCCGCCGGCACCGTGATCACCTCGCCGTGCTGGCGAACCAGAACCAGGTCCTCGGCAAACTTGCTGTCCTTGGTCAATTCCACGTTTGCCTGCGCGATGTGCGGCTTGGTTTCCTCGATCGCCGAGAGGTAGACAACGTCTTCTGACACCTTGCCCTTGATCACCTTGCGGTACGGCGTCTCGATGAAGCCGTACTTGTTGACGCGGGCAAATGTGGCCAGCGAGTTGATCAGGCCGATATTGGGGCCCTCAGGTGTTTCAATCGGACAGATCCGGCCATAGTGGGTCGGATGCACGTCGCGTACCTCAAAGCCGGCCCGTTCACGGGTCAGGCCGCCCGGGCCAAGCGCCGACAGGCGGCGCTTGTGGGTGATTTCAGACAGCGGGTTGGTCTGGTCCATGAACTGCGACAACTGCGATGAGCCGAAGAATTCACGAACCGCGGCAGCCGCCGGCTTGGCGTTGATCAGGTCATGCGGCATGACAGTGTCGATATCGACCGAAGACATGCGCTCCTTGATGGCGCGCTCCATGCGGATCAGGCCGAGGCGATACTGGTTTTCCATCAGTTCGCCGACCGAGCGCACGCGGCGGTTGCCGAGGTGGTCGATGTCGTCAATCTCGCCCTTGCTGTCGCGCAGCTCGGCCAGTGTCTTGACAACCGCAATGATGTCTTCCTTGCGCAGCACGCGCATTGTGTCAGGCGCATCCAGCTCAAGACGCATGTTCATCTTGACGCGGCCGACCGATGACAGGTCGTAGCGTTCCGGATCGAAGAACAGGCCGTTGAACAGGGCTTCAGCGGTTTCACGCGTCGGCGGTTCGCCTGGACGCATAACACGATAGATGTCGACAAGCGCCTGCTCGTAGCTTTCGACCTTGTCGGCCATCAGGGTGTTGCGTATGTAGGCGCCGGTATTGATGTGATCGATGTCGAGAAGCCGCAGTTCCTTGTAACCGGCTTCCTTCAACCCGGTCATCAAGGCCTCGTCGATCTCTGAACCGGCCTCGGCATGAATTTCACCGGTTTTTGCATCGACAAGCTCATCGGCCACGAAGTGACCATAGAGGCTCTCGTCGTCGACCAACAGTTCTTTCAGACCTTCTTCGGCCAGCTTACGAGCCAGGCGCGGGGTGATCTTGGTGCCGGCTTCAACAACGACCTTCTTGGTTTTTGCATCGACCAGGTCGGCAGTCGGTTTCACGCCGCGATAGCGGTCCGGGTCAAACGGCATCCGCCATCCGTCCTTCGATGACGTGCAGGTCACGGTGTTGTAGAAGGTATGCAGGATTTCCTCGCCGTCCATGCCGAGTGCATGCAACAGCGCCGTCACCGGCAGTTTGCGGCGCCGGTCAATGCGGACATGCACGATATCCTTGGCGTCGAATTCAAAGTCGAGCCAGGATCCGCGGTAGGGAATGATGCGCGCGGCAAACAGCAGCTTGCCGGAAGAATGGGTCTTGCCCCGGTCATGGTCAAAGAACACGCCCGGCGAACGATGCATCTGGGACACGATCACGCGCTCGGTGCCGTTCACGACGAAGGTGCCGTTCTTGGTCATGAGCGGAATGTCGCCCATGTAAACGTCCTGCTCCTTGATGTCCTTGACGGACTTGGCGCCGGTGTCTTCATCGATTTCAAACACGATGAGGCGCAGGGTCACCTTGAGCGGTGCGGCAAATGTCATGCCTCGCTGCTGACACTCTTCAACGTCGTACTTTGGTTCTTCGAACTCGTAGGTGACATATTCCAGCATCGCCTGACCCGAAAAATCGCTGATCGGGAAGACTGACTTGAACACCGCCTGCAGACCTTCTGCCAGGCGACCGCCTTCAGGGTCTTGCACCTGAAGGAACTGATCATAACTGTCCTTCTGCACCTCGATGAGGTTCGGCATCTCGGCAACTTCATGAATGTTGCCGAAGAATTTGCGAATACGTTTGCGGCCAATAAACGTTTGCGACATTTCTGTTCCTTCGCATTTTGGCTCTTGGACCCGGGGATGGGCGTAGAGCAATTCAATCAAGCCAGAGCGGCGGCTTGCCGGGCGGTCTTTGAAATTCGGTTCTGACAAAGAACCGAAACAGACCGCGCGGAAAACCGCCCCAACGCCTCACATCTATGTTCTGCAAACCGCATCTTTCCGGAGAGCAGAACCGGTCGGGAGAAACCTTGCCAGGCCGTGATGGCCTTCAACGGGGTTTCTCCCGCGCCGGATTTTGTCGTCGTACCGCTTACTTGAGCGAGACCTTGGCACCGGCAGCTTCGAGCTTCTTCTGAAGTTCTTCGGCTTCTGCCTTCGGGCAAGCTTCCTTAACGGTTTTCGGGGCACCTTCAACCAGGTCCTTGGCTTCCTTCAGGCCCAGGCCGGTGATGGCACGAACTTCCTTGATGACTTCGATTTTCTTGTCGCCAATGGCTTCGAGAACAACGTCAAAGTCGTCTTTGGCTTCTGCGGCAGCTTCACCGCCGGCTGCGCCGCCGGCGGCAGCAACGGCAACAGGAGCCGCGGCGGATACGCCCCATTTTTCTTCAAGCATTTTGGAAAGCTCTGCAGCTTCCATAACTGTCAGGTTCGACAGGTCGTCAACAATTTTAGCAAGATCAGCCATTTTTTCGTCTTTCGTTTTACGGTTTAAACCAGTTCAGTGTTTGGACACGGCCAATCAAGCCGCTTCTCCCTTGTCGGCATAGGCCCCGATGACCCGCGCGAGCTGACCCGCAGGCGCCTGGGTAACACCCGCGATGCGGGTGGCCGGCGTCTGAATCATACCCACGAGCTTGGCCCGCAGCTCATCGAGCGACGGCAGGTCAGCAAGTGCCTTGACACCATTGGCATCCAGAACCGTAGATCCCAGAACTCCGCCGAGAACGACAAGCTTGTCGTTGCCCTTGGCGAAATTTGCGACGATCTTCGGCGCTGCAACCGGGTCATCCGAGTAGGACAACATGGTTGGACCCGTGAACAGGTCGGTGATACCGGCGGCATCAGTGCCTTCAAGAGCAAGTTTTGCCAGACGGTTCTTGGCAACTTTCGTTGCCCCGCCAGCCTCTGCCATCTTTTTACGCAGGTCATTGATCTGCGGAACAGTCAGGCCGAGATTGTGGGTCACCACCACAACACCGGTTTCCTTGAAAACGGTGTTGAGCGAAGCGACGAGCGTCTTTTTTTCTGCTCTATCCACTAGCTCTCTCCAGTTTGCCCGGCTTTTGACGTCCGGGCGGTTGCACGAAGCCGTCTGCTTCAAACAGCGCTGCAACCAGCCTTTAAGGCGAGATGCAGTACCTGAACACAAACGGCACTCCACTTGCCTGTCCTCCTCGCCGCCGAAGTCATTGGCGGTCCGGATCACTGAGGGTTCAAACCGAATTTGCTGAAAACAACTGTAAAACAGTTACTTGCAGCCAAAACCTTTTGAACACCTATCTCATGCGGGCTGCCGTACTTTCGGCGTTTAAGTCATGCCAATCAGACATGACGCCTGCAATCTCGGACAGGTTTGGACCAGTTGCCTGGCCCAACCACCTGACCCAAAAAGAAAATTCTGGATCAGACGGTAACTCTTGCGCGTCCTTTTTTGTCCGACTTACTCGCCGGACAGGGACGCTACGTCGATCTTCAGGCCGGGGCCCATTGTCGACGAAACTGAAATACGCTTGATATACGTACCCTTGGAGCCTGATGGTTTGGCCCGGGAGACCGCATCGATGAATGCCTTCACATTCTCAAGCAGTTGATCTTCCTTGAAACTCGCCTTGCCGACACCGGCATGGATGATGCCGGCCTTTTCGACACGGAACTCCACCGACCCGCCCTTGGCCGCCTTGACGGCTGCGGCAACATCGGGGGTAACGGTTCCGACCTTGGGGTTCGGCATCAGGTTACGCGGGCCGAGAACCTTACCAAGACGGCCGACCAGCGGCATCATGTCCGGCGTCGCGATGGCACGATCGAAATCGATGTCGCCTTTCTGAACCTTTTCGACAAGCTCTTCCGCGCCGACAATATCCGCACCCGCTTCCTTGGCTTCGTCAGCCTTGGCGTCGCGGGCAAAAACGGCTACGCGAACGTTTCGGCCGGTGCCTGCCGGCAGGGCAACCACGCCGCGAACCATCTGGTCAGCGTGGCGCGGATCAACGCCCAGGTTCATGGCCAGTTCAATGGTCTCATCGAACTTAGCCACTGCGCGTTCCCTGACCATTTTTACTGCTTCGTCGACGCTGTAGGCCTTGTCGCGCTCGATACCATCGACAGCCTTGGAATATCTTTTTCCCTTTTTTGCCATGATACTTATCCTACCACTTCCAGGCCCATGGACCGGGCTGAACCTGCGATGATCTTTTCCGCCGCATCGAGATCGCGTGCGTTGAGATCAACCATCTTCTTTTCCGCAATTTCACGCAGCTGGGCGCGCGTCACCTTGCCGATAAAGTCGCCCCTGCCTGTCTCTGAGTGTCCGGACTTGATCTTTGCCGCCTTCTTGAGGAAGAACGACGCGGGCGGTGTCTTCATCTCGAAGCTGAAAGATTTGTCCTGGAAAGCCGTGATCACGACCGGGATCGGTGATCCTGGTTCAGCCTGCTGGGTTGCGGCATTGAACGCCTTGCAGAATTCCATGATATTCAAACCGCGCTGACCAAGAGCGGGGCCCACCGGCGGGGACGGGTTTGCCTGCCCGGCCGGAATTTGCAGCTTGATATAGCCGAGAACTTTCTTCGCCATTTTACATTTCCCTCGCCTGTTCACACCGCTTGACGGCGCTGCAAGGCCTTAGAGGTTAGTGGTCCGGATTTCAGGTTGCGACACCTGTCGGCCTCCCACCGTTACACGGTCAAGACATTGAAACCGTTTAAAGTTTCTCCACTTGACCGAATTCCAGCTCGACCGGGGTTGCCCGGCCAAAGATCGAAACTGCCACCTTGAGCCTGGCGCGTTCCTCATCAACGTCTTCGACAAGACCGTTGAAGGACGCAAACGGGCCCTCGGCAACACGTACCTGTTCGCCAACCTCGAACATGATGGTTGGCCGCGGGCGCTCGACGCCTTCCTGAACCTGGCTCAGAATGCGGGTCGCCTCGTCCTCGGTGATCGGCATAGGCTTGTTGTCATGCCCCAGAAAGCCGGTCACTTTCGGTGTATTCTTGATGAGGTGATAAGCCTCATCGGTCATGTCCATTTTCACCAGCACATAGCCGGGGAAGAAACGGCGTTCAGACTGAACCTTGCGGCCGCGGCGCATCTCGACGACCTCTTCGGTCGGCACCAGAACCTCTTCGAACAGATCGCCGAGGCCCTTGATGGCCGCCTGCTCCTTGATTGAGTCCGCCACTTTCTTCTCGAAATTCGAGTAGGCGTGGACGATGTACCACCGCTTCGTCATATTGCACTCCCGCCGATCAACCTGCTCAGGATCTGTAAAGGATCAGATCGACAACCCATTTCAAAACCGCATCCACGCCCAGGAAAAACAGAGCGGCCGCAGCGGAGAGTATCAACACCATGATGGTGGTGATGATTGTTTCACGCCGGGTGGGCCAGGTAACCTTTGAGGTTTCCTGACGGACCTGCTGAAAAAACTCAAACGGATTGGTCTTGGCCATATTCCTGTTTCACTCTTTCCGCCAGCCTTTCAGGCTCGCAGTCTGTTTGGTTTCCCGGTGGCAGGGGCGGAGGGTCTCGAACCCCCGACCTGCGGTTTTGGAGACCGCCGCTCTACCAACTGAGCTACACCCCTAAACCGGGTGCGCGGAACCGGATATGGCTCCACGCCTGTTTGTGTTCAAGCAAATCCGGCTTTCGGACCTACTCTATGATGCCGGCGACGACGCCTGCACCGACGGTACGACCACCTTCACGGATGGCGAAGCGCAGCTTCTCTTCCATCGCAATCGGTGTGATCAGTTCGACTTCAAACGACACATTGTCGCCAG
>JBPCVV010000316.1:0-15993 GCA_051010195.1 Anderseniella sp.
CGGCGCGACCAATAGCGCGAAGCGGTTGATCTTTCAACACTCAAAGCCAGGTCTTTTCCGGTTTCCTGCCTGCCTTGTCCTCGGGGCCGGGGTCATCGGGCTGGCGGGCGAAGACGGATGCCTCCTCCCGCTTCCCGGCGTCCTTTCCCGAGTTGTCGACTTCGGTATCGGTCTCGTCCGGCTCTGCCGGGCTTTCCGGTTCGTCCGTCTTGTCTTCGGCTTCGCTGTCCGGTGCGGGTGGTTCACCATCCGGTTCCTCGACCGCTCGTTCAGATGTTTCTTCTCCTGGCTTTTCCTCAGGCTCCGGGACAGGGGGATCCGCTGTTTTTCCGGCGGGCTGTTCCGCTGCGACTTCCACAGCCTCGTCTGCCTCTGCGGGTACATCCTCGACCGGCACGTCGGTCTTTGGGGCGATGACCTCCTCGTTCAGTTCGTCTTCCGGTTTGTCCGGCGTGGTGATGGCAATGGCATCGTCGCCCGGAACGATGTCGTCGTCTTCGCCCGCCTCGACATCCGGCTCTTCGTAGGCGATGCCCTCGACGGGTACCTTCCACTTGAACCCGCCGAGTTCGCCGGATACCGGTGACACAGGCAACCAGGTCCTGGAAATATGACCGTCGGCGGTCCAGGCAGGATCACGTGGTGCCCTCACGGCCCGGGCCAGCCATTCTCGCGCTCGGCCCTTGTCGCCAAACTCGCCTTCCTCGATCTCGGCCATCAGTCCGCAAATTCGGGCTTGCGGCCGGTCGTGGGCATAGGCGCTCAGCGCCTCGCGGGCGGTCTTCCATTCCAGTGCATCGATGGCGGCAGTGGCCAGCGCAACTGCGCCTTCAATGCCACCGGACTTGGCGACCAGCGACTTGATGCGCTTCAGCCTGTCCAGAGCGGAATCACCATTGCGGACGTGGCCATAGGCGTCGGCCAGATCTGGGTGCGGGGTCAGGTTCCAGGTCTTCTCGATGATCCTGGCTGTCTTGCGCAGGCTGCCTGCCTCGGTTGCATGGCGTGCCGCGATCAGCGCTGCCGGCACCAGTGACGGGTCGAGCTTGTGAGCGCGCAAGGCCAGGTCATAGGCGTCGTCGTCGTTTTTGGCCTCGGCTTCGATGGCCTGTGCCGTCAGTACGACGGCGTGTTTGAGGTTGGCCGTTGACCTGTCGATCAGTGATGCGGACTTCTGGATGTCGATGGTGCGCGAGATCGCCGCCCAGTCCTCGCTGGTCGACTGGTAGGACAGAACCGCCTTGCCGGCCCACGACACTTTCGGATTGATGCGCACGGCTTCTTCGGCAAGCGCGCGGGCACGCTTCATGTCCGACTGGCGCACGGCATCTGTGTGCAGTCCGCGCAGGCCGAGCAGGCGGGTCTCCGGCTGTTCGGCCATGTCCTCAAACAACTGACGCACCCGCACATTGTCGCCGCGCATCTGGGATGCCTGGGCGTCCAGAAGCTTCACCATCGGGTCATCGCCGATGATGCTGGCCGCGGTTCTGGCATGAGCCTGGGCCGCCTCGCTGTCACCGGATGCAACAGCGATCAGCCCGCTCGACAAGGCCTGCTTGCCCTTGCGCTGACGACGCGACTTGAACCAGCCGCCGAACGCGCCGGGCCTGTCCAGCAGCCACATCAGCAGCGACCAGGTGATCCACACAACCAGGATCAGGCCAGCCATGATGATGATCGCGGCCATCAACGAGGTTTCCAGTTCATATCCTTGCCAGCGCAGCTTCAGGTCACCCGGCCGGTCGGCCAGCCAGGCAAACAGGGCCGCAACAACGATCAGAAGGACAAAGCGAACCAGCAAGGAAATCATTGTTTAATACCGCCGCGTACTATTGAGCCGGGGCCGGCAACTGGCCCAGGATGATTTGTGGAAGTTTCTGCAGCTCCTTATCGGCGTTCAGGCGTTTGCGGGCCTCAACGATCCAGGCTGCAATAGGGTCAGGCGCCGACGCGCCGCCGGCGTTCAGCGCGGCGATAGCCGCGGCGAGGCCGCCTGTGTCCAGCGCCGTGATGGCAACCGCCAGATGCTCTGTCCAGTTGCCGGCACCGTCAATCTTGCGAACCTTCACAACCGACGAGAATTTGCTAGTGAGCGTATTCCACCATCCCGAAGAGGCTTCCGCAGCCGGGCCTTCAGAGGCCGGTGCCGCATCCATTTCGGCCTTCAGTCCGGCAAGGTCCTGTTTCAACTCAGCCAGAGGTTTGATGCCGGTGCTTGCGTTGGCGGACAGGGCCGGCAGGTTGAGGGTGAGGCTCGCAGTTTCCTCCAGCGCGCTCAGTTCTGCCTGATAGGGTTCGCCCTGATTGACGGTATCCGACAGGGCCGCCAACTGCGCGGCGATGGCGGTCGTATCGACAGCCGGCTGCTGCGGCGCAACGGGGGCTTGAGTGTTGGCCTTCGAGGCGGCAAGTGCCGCTGCAATCTGAGCCTCCAGTTTTTCCATGCGTGCAGTTGCGGCGCCGAGCTGGTCGCGAAGCGTTGCGACCTCTCCGGCAAGCTTGTCGTCGGCCGCCTGCGCAGGTGTTGTCTCCAATTCCGAGATCCGCTGCGCCAGTTCCTCAAATTTCAGATTCACCTCGGCCTGTCCTGCGCCACCGCCGGAATTTGCGGCGGCCTGCAACGCTGTCTTGAGACCGTCAACGGAATTGCGAACCTCCGCCATGCCGGATTCGATCTTGCCGGTCCTCTCAGACAGTGCCGCAACCTCGGATTTGGCAGAACCAGCCAGTTCCGACGCCGCATTGATGGTCGCCATGGTTTCGGTGTCGGGTGTGGCGGCAGAGGCCTGGGCGTCGGCAAGCTTTCCTTCAAGTCCGGTGATCCTGTCGGACAGCGCCTTGGACTGTGACAGGGCAGTGCCGGCCGCTTCAGATGCCGAATTGGCCGTTCCGATGGCTTCCAGCGCCTGGCCTTCAATGGCGCCGACATCGATTGCCGGCGCGGTGCTGCCGAACAGCCGGTCGCCGTGTTCACGGTAAAGGTATCCGCCCACCGCAACGCCTGCCAGCAATGTTGCGATCAGCACACCGGTTATGAGCTTGCCCTTGCCGGACGGTTTTTTGGCAGGTGTGGACGGGCCTTTTGGCTGTGGTTTGTCAGCCTTGCCTGTTGACGCCTGCTGCGTTTGATCCTTGCCCGCGCCGGTGGTCTTGGCCGGCTCAGCCGGTTTGGAATTCTCTGTTGTCTTCCCGGCTGCCGATTTGTCAGCAGCAGCGCCTGGTTTTGCTGCCGGCGTGGAGGTCTGTTTCGTGGTCTCGTCAGGTTTGACTTCCGTGGCCTTGGCATCAATCACGGTGGGCCGCGCCGGCTTCTTGGCTTTGCGCGCCGGTGTTTTTCGATTTGCCATGGTTGCGCCTTTCCCCGGCGTAGCAGTGTCGTTCGATTGGGTTACTGCGGCTTCTTCCACCGCTTCCAGCATACTATCATCATCGGGATTGCCGGATACAACAATTGAAACATTGCGGTCGAGTCCTGAGCGGATTTTTTCGGCCACGGCCTGTGACAGGCAAAAATGTGTGAGCCTGGCGGCTGCTACCTGCAGACCGGACTGCTCGATCAGCTGCAGCCAGGTATCGGCGGTTCGTGCCGAATACAGCAAAACACCATCGGCCTTGCCGGATCGAATAGCCTGCCTGGCGCGCGATGGCAACTGTGCAGCGGTGTCGGCTTCATAGAGCTCGACCCGTTCGACATTGAAGCCGTCCGCCCCCAGGCCTGCAGCCAGGTCACCGGACCTGACCTTGCCTGTCAGATAGAGTATCGGCGCGCGGCCTGGCTGCAGTTGCTGTTTCATCAGGTCCTGCAGTGCAATCATATCGCCGGCGGCCTGCCGAACGTCGGTAAAGCCCAGATCGTCGGCAAGCCTGGCAGATGCTGGTCCAACCGCGTACACGGGGACGGCCTTCAGGTTTTTCGGAATAGCGATGCTGCTCAGTGCCGTCAGGGCGTTTGCGCTGGTAACCGCTATTGCCTGCCAGTCAGTGTCAGGAATGGTGGCCTTGTCATCGTTGCGGATCGTGAGTAAGGGAGCAACCGTTGCCGTATGACCGTTTGCCTCAAGCCGGGATTTCAGCTTGTCGGCATCCGCACGCGGTCTGGTAACGATCAGGTGCATCACGATACCAGGTCTGCACCGGCCAGCGCCCGGATTTCCTCCGCAGCATCAAGCCCCATTCGGCCCGCCTCGCTCGCCTTGCCTGTGCGGCCGGCAGTAAACACCTTCTGCCCATCCAATGTCAGCGCCATGGCATTGAACGACACCACATCGTCAGCCAGGGTTGCATGGCCGGCCAATGGGGTGCGGCAGGACCCGTCGAGTTCTTTCAGAAATGCACGCTCCGCCTCGATGCAGATGCTGGTATCACGGTGATGCAGCGGTTCAAGCAATGCACGTGAGCGCTCATGGGCCGAGGCGATCTCAATGCCGATGGCGCCTTGCGCCACGGCCGGCAGCATGATGTGCGGTTCAATGGCGCAGGTCATGAGATGCGCCATGCCGAGCCTGTTGAGCCCGGCACAGGCCAGGAACGTGGCCGCCGCGATACCGTCTTCCAGCTTGCGCAGGCGTGTCTGCACATTGCCCCTGAACTGCACGATCTGAAGATCCGGTCGCATGTTCAGCAGTTGCGCAGCCCGGCGCACCGACGAGGATCCGACGGTGGCTCCTTCCGGCAGGTCGGCAATGGACTTGGCGACGGGCGACATGAAGGCATCGCGCGGGTCTTCGCGCTCCAGCAGGCAGCATATCTCCAGGCCATCCGGCAGTACTGCCGGCATGTCCTTCATGGAATGCACCGCCATGTCGATGCGGCCATCGTGCAACTGCTCTTCCAGTTCCTTCGTGAACAGGCCCTTGCCGCCGATTTCTGCCAGCGGCCGGTCCTGAACCTGATCGCCGGTTGTCGAAATGACAACGATTTCAACCGTCTCAGGATCAAGATCATGCGCCTTGCACAACCTGTCACGTGTTTCATGGGCTTGCGCCAGGGCCAGCGGGGAACCTCTGGTGCCAATTCTGATGGGGCCGATTTGCAAGCGGATTACTTTCGGTGTTACAGGCTGGATCGATTGGGCAGTATGATAGATCAGGCACTATATAAGGCCCGGGACGGTTGAAGGAAGGTCTGTAGCTTGGCTGGCGTCAACAATCAACAAACGCACTTAATGCTGGGTATCGAAACTTCGTGTGACGAAACTGCAGCATCCGTCGTGGCCCGCCGGCCGGACGGGTCGGGCGAGATCGTGTCCAGCGTGGTGCTGTCGCAGACGGCGCTGCATGCGCCTTATGGCGGCGTGGTGCCGGAAATCGCGGCGCGCTCGCATCTGGCGCATCTTGACCGGCTGGTTGACCAGGCCATGAGCGAGGCAGACTGCGGTTATGAAGATCTGTCCGGCATCGCTGCAACTGCCGGGCCCGGCCTGATCGGTGGTGTGCTGACCGGCCTGATGACGGCAAAGGCCATCGCCCTTGCAACCGGCAAGCCGTTTTACGGCATAAATCATCTGGAAGGCCATGCCCTGACACCCGGTCTCACTGAAGGACTGCGCCCGCCATACCTGATCCTGCTGGTCTCAGGCGGTCACACCCAGCTGGTGAGCGTTGACGATATCGGTCACTATACCCGCCTCGGCACCACCATCGACGACGCGCTGGGTGAGGCGTTCGACAAGACAGCCAAACTGCTCGGCCTGGGTTATCCGGGAGGGCCGGCAGTGGAACAGGCCGCGGCAGACGGCAATCCCCGACGCTTCAAGTTTCCGGTGCCGATGAAGGGTCGCGACGACTGCAATTTCTCGTTCTCCGGCCTGAAGACCGCGGTTCGCCAGGCTGCCACGGCGATCCAGCCGCTTGAAGCCGCGGATGTGGCCGACATCTGTGCCGGTTTCCAGCTGGCCGCCTGCGAGGCGGTGGCTGACCGTGTGGCGCGGGCGATGGCCGGATTTCAGGAGTTGCATCCCGATGTACGCGACCGGGTGCTGGTTGCGTCCGGAGGTGTGGCCGCCAACCTGGCATTGCGTGACCAACTGGAACGCACCTGTGCCGAGGCGGGCTTCAGCCTGAGTGTGCCGCCGGTTGCGCTTTGTACCGATAATGCGGCGATGATTGCCTGGGCCGGGCTGGAGAACGCCGTCAGGCGAGACGGTGACGGGTTTGCCCTGTCGGCGCGCGCCCGCTGGCCTCTGGATGCCGATGCGCAGCCGCAGCCGTTCGCCGGGGTCAAGGCATGACCGCCAACGAGATTTCCTCCGTCTTTGTGATTGGTGCCGGGGCATGGGGAACCGCGCTGGCGACAACGTGCGTGCGCGCCGGCCTCGAGACCACCTTGTGGTGCCGGTCTGCGGATCTTGCCAGGGCCATTGCCGCTGACCGGGAGAACAAAAGATACCTGCCGGGCCACAAATTGCCGGGCGACCTGCAGGTGAGCGCCAATATGTCCGATGCGGCCGGCTGCGACCTGCTGATCCTGGCAACGCCGGCGCAGGCGACGCGCCAGGTCGTCTCGGCGCTGGTCGGTCATGTCGATCAGCAGGTGCCGCTGATCATCACGGCAAAGGGGCTCGAGCGCGACAGCAACAGGTTTCTGACAGATGTGGTTCACGAATGTTCAGATCTGAAGCCGCTTGTGCTGTCAGGTCCCAGCTTCGCAGCCGACGTGGTCGCCGGCCTGCCCACAGCCATCACCCTGGCGGGTGCGGATGCACAGCAGGCCTCGGCAATTGCCCATGCGCTCAGCAACCGGTCATTCAGGGTCTATGTATCCGGCGATGTAAAAGGCGTTCAGATCGGCGGGGCGGTGAAGAACGTGCTGGCGATAGCGGTTGGTATCTGTGCCGGCAAGGGTCTGGGCGCATCGGCCCAGGCTGCGCTGCTGGCGCGGTCATTTGCCGAACTGCGCAGGCTGGCCGATGCGCTCGGGGCGCAACCGGAAACCCTGTTCGGCCTGTCCGGGCTCGGTGATCTGGCACTGACCTGCTCAAGCCCTCAGTCGCGAAATTTTTCGCTCGGCCTGGAGCTCGGCAAGGGTGCGGACCTTGGGGCTGTTCTTGCCTCGCGTACCGCGGTGTCGGAAGGTGTACACACGGCAGGTGTGGTGTGTGCCCTGGCCGCTGCCCACGATGTTGAGATGCCGGTCTGCGAAGCTGTTGCGAGGATTGTCGGCGAGGGTGCAAATGTGGACGATGAAATAACCCAACTCATGTCGCGCCCGCTGCGGGCCGAGCATGATTGAAAAACAACGTATGACAAACTGAAATGAGGGATCATGGCCTACTGGTTGTTCAAATCTGAACCGTTCAAATTCTCATGGGACATGCTGAAGGAAGTAGGCGATGCCGGTGAAGAATGGGACGGCATCCGAAACTACCAGGCGCGCAACAATATGCGGGCCATGCAACTGGGTGACCTGGGCTTCTTCTACCACTCCAACGAGGGCCTGAACGTCGTGGGGATCTGCGAGGTCTGTGCACTGGTGCACCCTGATTCAACGACCGACGACGAGCGCTGGGAATGCGTGGATGTCAAGGCCGTCATGGATATGCCCAACCCGGTTTCACTGGCTGATGTGAAAGCCAATCCCAAGCTTGAGAAAATGTCCCTGGTAACATCCATGCGCCTGTCGGTTCAGCCGGTGCTTCTGGACGAATGGGTGGAAGTGTGCCGCATGGGCGGATTGACATCACCACCTCTCAGCAAATGAGC
Organism: Anderseniella sp.; assembly: GCA_051010195.1. Lineage (GTDB taxonomy): Bacteria > Pseudomonadota > Alphaproteobacteria > Rhizobiales > Aestuariivirgaceae > Anderseniella. Next base: position 7,701 of record JBPCVV010000316.1, read on the forward strand.
GGCGTTGTTGACCGGCACGATTTCATCATTGCGAATACACGATTGATGCCGGTTCCGCTGGTGCCGGAAATCGCCCTGCACATTGCCCATGAAGCGCTGCCGCTGTGGCAGAAGACGGAAGAGGAACTGGGCGAGATGGGCTTGCCGCCGCCGTTCTGGGCGTTTGCCTGGGCGGGCGGGCAGGCACTTGCCCGCTACATTCTTGACAATCCGGAAATCGTATGTGGCAAGAAGGTGCTGGACCTGGCGTCGGGCTCGGGGCTGGTCGGAATTGCCGCCATGAAGGCGGGCGCTGTGCGTGTGATGGCGGCTGATATCGATGGTTTTGCATTGCAGGCGGTCAGAGTAAATGCAGCGGCCAACGGGGTCGATGTCACGGCGTGTGGTGAAGACCTGCTGGACATACCTCCGCCGGATGTTGATGTGGTTCTGGTCGGTGACCTGTTCTACGAAAGGTCTGTCGCAGACAGGCTTGCGGTCTGGCTGGAATCGGCGGTCAGGCAGGAGACGGACGTGTTGATAGGAGATCCCGGCCGGTCATACCTGCCACGCGACAGGCTTGTCTCATGCGCGTCTTACGAGGTGCCGGTCACCCGCGATCTTGAGGATGCCGAGATCAAGAACAGTCAGGTCTGGAGACTTGCCTGATGCCGCCTCATGAACCGGTCTCATCTAGAACGGAAGACGCATTGCCCTTGGGCAAGGTAGTTCGCATAATGTAAGAAACTTTCGCGCACGCTGATGACTTGGTAGGGAGAAAAGTTCTCATGTCACAAAAAACATACAAGGTTCAGGCCGCCTGGAAAAAGAATGCCCTCATCGACAATGACGGCTATCTGAAAATGTACAAGCAGTCGGTAAAGGACCCTGACAAGTTCTGGGGCAAGCACGGCAAGCGCATTGACTGGTTCAAGCCTTACAAGAAGGTCAAGAATACCAGTTATACCGGCAATGTATCGATCAAGTGGTTTGAAGACGGCGTGACCAATGTCTGCTATAACTGCGTCGACCGGCATTTGAAGAAGCGGGGCACCCAGACCGCCATTATCTGGGAGGGTGATAATCCTTATGACGACAAGAAGATCACCTACAATGAGCTTTACGAACAGGTTTGCCGGCTGTCCAATGTGATGAAGGCGAACGGTGTGAAGAAGGGTGACCGCGTCACCATTTACATGCCGATGATACCGGAAGCGGCCTACGCGATACTGGCGTGCGCGCGTATCGGTGCAATTCATTCGATTGTGTTTGCCGGGTTCTCGCCTGATGCCCTGGCGGGCAGGATTGTCGACTGCAAGTCGAATTTTGTGATGACCGCTGATGAAGGCTTGCGCGGCGGCAAGCCGATCCCGCTGAAAGCCAATACCGACAAGGCTATCGAGATTGCCACCAAGGCCGGCTTCAAGGTGAAGAAAGTGCTGGTGGTGCGCCGCACCGGCGGCCAGGTCGGCTGGGCCGAAGGTCGCGATATCTGGTATCACTCGGCCATGATTGCGGCCAAACCGGTATGTCCGCCCGAAAAAATGAAGGCGGAAGACCCGCTGTTCATTCTCTATACATCAGGCTCTACCGGGACACCCAAAGGTGTGCTGCACACGACCGGCGGTTATCTTGTCTGGGCGTCGATGACCCATGAGTATGTGTTCGATTACCACCCGGGCGAGGTGTACTGGTGCACCGCTGACATTGGCTGGGTGACCGGACACAGCTATGTGGTCTATGGGCCGCTGGCCAACGGCGCGATCTCCTTGATGTTCGAAGGTGTGCCGACCTATCCTGATGCCGGCCGGTTCTGGGATATATGTGACAAGCACAAGGTCAATATTTTCTACACTGCGCCAACCGCAATTCGTGCTCTCATGGGGGCAGGTGACGATTATGTAAATCGTGCAACGCTGAAAGATCTGCGGCTGCTCGGATCGGTGGGTGAGCCGATCAACCCGGAAGCGTGGGAATGGTATTACAATGCCGTTGGCAAGAAGAAGTGTCCGATTGTGGATACCTGGTGGCAGACGGAAACCGGCGGCATCATGATTACGCCGCTGGCCGGAGCTACCAACTTGAAGCCGGGGTCGGCCACGCGGCCGTTCTTCGGCGTGCAGCCGCAACTGGTCGACAATGACGGAGAGGTGCTGGAAGGCGTGACCGACGGCAATCTGTGCCTGATCGAGTCCTGGCCCGGCCAGATGCGCACGATCTATGGTGACCATAAACGCTTCATTCAAACCTATTTTTCCACCTACAAGGGCAAGTATTTCACCGGTGACGGATGCCGGCGCGATAAGGACGGATACTACTGGATTACCGGTCGCGTGGATGACGTGATCAACGTGTCCGGCCACCGCATGGGCACAGCTGAAGTTGAATCGGCCCTGGTGGCGCATGATGCGGTCTCTGAAGCTGCCGTTGTCGGCTATCCACACGATATCAAGGGCCAGGGTATCTACTGCTATGTAACGCTGATGGCGGGACAGTCGCCGTCGGATGACCTGAAAAAACAGCTCGTCGGTCATGTGCGCTCAGAGATCGGGCCGATTGCATCGCCGGACAAGATACAATTCTCACCCGGGCTGCCGAAGACCAGATCCGGCAAGATCATGCGGCGCATTCTGCGCAAGATTGCTGAAGACGACTTCTCAAGCCTCGGTGACACGTCCACGCTGGCAGAGCCTGCAGTGGTGGACGATCTCATCGAGAACAGGCAGAATCGGAAATAGGCGGCTTCGAGCTGACCGGACCGTATGGAACGGCTTCGGTCTGTAGCGGTTGATGCTGCAGCGCCGGGCCGTTTCATGGTTGCCGTTCACGTTCTGGTGATCCACGAACTGTTGATTTGGAGAGCGAATTCGGGAATATTACGCAACGGGACGTTGAGGAGTTTTCTCTCACATGTATCGAGGCCTTTTATCACGCATGTTGGTTGCTGTGCTGCTCATTGCAGTGATTGCAAAGCCGTGCCTGGGGCTTCTTGCAGATACGGCCCAGGCCTCGGAGATTTCGATTGCTGTGTCCGATGACAGCGCCATCAACGAGGATCGCGATTCTGCGTGTACCGACATATGCCTGAGTGCGCGTATTGAGGAAATTACGGCTGTGCTGCCCGCCGGCACCGTCTGGTCAGGAGGTGAAGACTGGGCACGATTGAAAGCCCGGCTGATCATCATTCTTCCTGACCTGTCGCATCAGGTCGAAACGGATTTCTCATCCCAACTTGTAGCTCCCAATGTGCGCGAGCGATTGGCAGTTCTGAGCCGTTTTTTGCTTTGAAAACTGCTGACTGACCCTTTGTAACGGCACTCTTCGAATTGTAGAGTGTACCAATCGAATCACTGTTCATTCGAACATGCAAACAGGAAACCATGAAAATGGATCGCCGCACATTCTTATCAAGCCTGGCAGCCCTGGCCGCCACAACCACCGGTGCCCTGGCCGAAAGCCGCACGCAATTCAACTTCAACAACAATGTCGGGCGCCGCAGCAGTGCCGGGCGCCGCAGCAGTGCCGGCGGGGGGTTCTTCGGACGAACCAGGTATCGTGGCAAGCAGACCGTCAGCTACAGGACGAGAGAAAAACCGGGTACGATTATCATCAGCACCCGTAAACGTAAGCTGTATTTCGTTCTCGCCAACAACAAGGCCATAGAATATGGCGTTGGAGTTGGCCGCCGGGGCTTCACGTGGTCAGGCGCGGCGCGCATTGCCCGCAAGGCCAAATGGCCGGCCTGGCATCCGCCAAAAGCTATGATCGAGCGCGAAAAGAGGCAGTATGGCCGCACCCTGCCGGCGCGCGTGGAAGGCGGGCCGAACAATCCGCTTGGCGCACGGGCCTTGTATCTTTACAAGGGCGGCCGGGACACGCTGTACCGGATTCACGGCACCAATGCCCCGTCCAGCATCGGAACCGCCCAGTCATCGGGATGCATTCGCATGCTGAACGAAGAGGTCATAGACCTGCACAACCGGGTCAGGATTGGCGCCAAAGTGATCGTCAGCTAGTTGGCTGGTTACAAGGTCCCATGACCGGTCGAAAACATCGCAAAGGCAGCTCCGTGCAAGAGCTGCCTTTGTATTTTTGTCGCATTTAGCATGGGTTCTGATTGTTTCAAGGCCGCGCTCTAATTTTTTTGTTCTCGCATGTCTTCAGCCGCGAAACCGCAAGTGCCCGCGCGGGACATGCCATAGCTGAGGCGCAATTTCATGACTGCTTGTGAACTGGAATTCTGGTTCGATTTTGCCAGCCCGTACGCGTATGTGTCGGCAGGGCGGCTCGAAGACTGGATGATTTCGGCCGGTATCACCGTGCGCTGGATGCCGTTTCTGCTGGGTCCGGTTTTCCAGCAACACGGCTGGTCGACATCACCGTTCAATCTGTATCCGCTCAAGGGCAAGTATATGTGGCGTGACATCGAACGGTTGTGCAAACGCCACAATCTCGGTTTCTGCCGGCCGGAGGAATTTCCGCAACACAGCCTGCTGGCCACCAGGGTCGCGATGGCGGGACGTGATGAAGACTGGTTGCCGGCGTTCTGCAGAGGAATGTTTCACGAGGAATTCGGCTTGGGCCGTGACATTTCCGACAAGCAAACCGTTCTCAACGTACTTGAGGGACTTGTCGACAACCCTGCCAGCTGGGTGAAACGGGCCGTGACGGCCAAAAACAAGAAGGCGCTTGTCGACCGCGGTGTAGAAGCCGAACGCAAGGGCATATTCGGCGCTCCCACATTCATCACACCTGACGGTGAATTGTTCTGGGGAGACGACAGGCTGGAACAGGCGATCGAGTGGATCCTGAGGCGGCGGTGATTTGATTTAGCTGGCCGCCGCCCTGAGGGCATCACGTTCGGCTTTTTTCAGCCTTTGCGAAGCCGACTTGAGCTGGCCGCAGGCCGCCAGAATATCGCGTCCGCGCGGGGTGCGCACCGGGCTGGCATAACCAGCTTTGAGCACAATGCGGGCGAAGACTTCAATCTGGTCCCAATCCGAGCACTCGTAACTGGTGCCGGGCCAGGGATTGAACGGTATCAGATTGACCTTGGCCGGGATGCCTTTCAGCAACTGAACCAGCCGGCGGGCATCTTCGGGCGTGTCATTCACCCCCTTGATCATGACATACTCAAAGGTAATCCGCCTGGCATTGGACAGGCCGGGATAGTTGCGGCAGGCGTCCAACAGCTGGTTTATCGGATACTTCTTGTTGAGCGGAACCAGTTCATTGCGGATCTCATCCGTTGTTCCATGCAGCGAGATGGCCAGCATGGCGCCGATTTCCTCGCCGGCGCGGACGATTTCCGGTACCACACCGGATGTGGACAAGGTGATGCGTCGCTTGGATACCGACAGTCCGTCACCGTGGGAAATGACGTCAACCGCATCCCGGACATTGTCGAAATTATACAGCGGTTCACCCATGCCCATGAGAACCACATTGGTGATGAAACGCCCGCCGGCCGGGGCATTGTCCGCTTTTTCAATCAGGTGCGGCCATTCGCCGAGGCGATCGCGGGCGACGAGTATCTGTCCGGCGATCTCACCGGCTGACAGGTTTCTGACCAGCGTCTGGGTGCCGGTGTGACAGAATGTGCAGGTCAGGGTGCATCCGACCTGGCTGGAAATACACAGCGTGCCGCGGCCTTCTTCGGGAATATAGACTGTTTCGATTTCGTGACGGCGGCCCAGGTCATCGGCGGGCAACCGCAACAGCCATTTCCGGGTGCCGTCACTGGAAATCTGCTCGGTGATAATTTCGAGCCTGGAAATGTCGAACACGTCAGCCAGGTCACTGCGCAATTCCTTGGAGATGCTCGTCATGTCGGCGAAATCGCTGGCGCCGCGGACATAGAGCCAGTTCCACAACTGGGACGCCCGCATGCGCAGCTGTTTTTCAGGTATACCGGTTTCCGACAGGGCCTCGATCAGATCCTGCCGGGGAAGCCCGATGAGAGACCTGCGAGCGGTCGGCACCAAACCAGGCCCGGTGTCAGCGGCCGCATTTGTGGCACGGTGATCTATGTCCAGCGATATGCTCATGGCGCGGGTCAATAGCACATACCGGGCAGCGGCGCGAGACCCCGCAACGGTCGCAAAACCATTGCCGGGTTCAGGTCAGGCCATGAATTCGCTTGAGCGAGGCCGATCTATTTGCAGATGCTGTCGATCTTGCCCATGGCGGCGGTAATGCCGGACAGGGAATAGCGGTCGGTTGTCACGGTGCCGCGCGAAGAGGTGCCGGTCACAACCATGGATTTGCCGGCTTTCATGGCGGCTACAATCTTGCGGTCAACCGAACCGGATTCGGCCCACGCGCCGTCGCCATTGGTGAACAGGGTCAACGCGTTGCCGTCAATGTCTACCTTTGCCATGCTGCCGGATTTGAACTTGTAGCCGATGATGGTCGACACCTCGGACCTGACCTTGTCCTTGGGGCGATGCTGGACCAGGAAAAACACCTTGTCGCGCCGGACGTTTTTCGGCTCTGAATCCTTGGGTTGCGACACCACATAGCACACCCGGCCGCCGCCGGCCTTGTAGGAATAGGCGGACCAGTCATTGAACTCTTCGATGAACTTGGGGTCTTCCGCCAGTGCCGGCGTTGCCATAAAACCGCAAACCACACCGGAAACAGCCACCATGGTGGATTTTTTGAAAAAACTTCTTTGCAACATGTTTACCTTCATCAATTCGAAATGCCTCGTCGTCCGTTCTCGCAGCTTGACGAACTGCGCACAACCTGCCGTAACCTAAATGCAAATTTCGGAAATTTCCAGCACTGACCGTCAATGACTTCACAACTGCTTGGCAAATTGGACAGTAATTTGGCAGCCGGCATCTCATGAAGTAATTGTAATGCAACCCAACGCGACGAAACCACGACAAGAGAGACCTGATGAAAGCTGTTCTGTGTACGCAATTCGGAGGCCCTGAAACCCTTGAAGTGAGCGATATCGAAAGCCCTATCGCCGGACCCGGTGAAGTGGTTGTAGCGGTCAGGGCCGCCGGGTTGAATTTTTTTGACACGCTGATTATCCAGAACAAGTACCAGTTCAAACCCGACCTGCCGTTCTCTCCGGGAGCGGAAATTGCCGGTGAGGTTAAGTCGGTGGGTAACGGGGTCGAGGGTTTGAAGCCGGGCGACAGGGTCATGGCTTATTCCGTGTGGGGTGGGGTGCGGGCCGAAATCGCGATCTCGCAGGAGGCGGTCATTGCGATGCCGGACGGGCTTGACTTTGTCACAGCCGCCGGTCTCATCGTGACCTATGGCACATCGCTTCATGCACTGAAGGATCGCGCCGACATACAGCCGGGCGAAACACTGGCCGTGCTGGGTGCATCGGGTGGCGTCGGGCAGGCGGCGGTTGAAATCGGCAAGGCCATAGGCGCCAGGGTCATTGCTTGTGCGTCGTCCGATGACAAGCTTGAGTTCTGCCGCAAGTTGGGGGCGGATGAAACGCTGAATTACACCGACGAAGATCTGAAAACCCGTTTGAAGGAACTGACCGGCGGCAAGGGTGTCGACGTGATCTATGATCCGGTCGGCGCCGACCTCGCTGAACCCGCGTTGCGGGCCATTGGCTGGAAAGGCCGGTTCCTGGTGGTCGGGTTTGCCGGGGGCGGCATTCCGAAAATCCCACTCAACCTGGCCCTGCTCAAGGGCTGCCAGATTGTCGGTGTGTTCTGGGGCGACCATCTGGTGCGCGAGCCGGAGCGGCACCGCGCAAACATGACCCGGCTTCTGAACTGGGTTTTGGAAGGAAAAATCAAGCCGCACATCCACAAAGTCTATCCGCTGGAGGAAACCAGCGATGCGCTAATGGCCATTGCCCGGCGCGAAGTGCGCGGCAAGGTGATCGTCACGCCCTAGGAACACGAGATGCCCGGTAACAGAGGCAGTTTACCTGCTAGTTCCCGGATCGTTGAGGAGTGTTGAACACACCGTCACAATGCCATTGTGTTGGCGCGCAACCAGATTGCAAATTCATGCTCATCGTTGTCTCCGGCAGCAACGGCCAGCATGGCCGTGGCCGCACCGATCTCTCCGACCACGAACTCCGGATCATTACAGATGCGTTCAAACCACCGTCTTCAGCCAGCCGGCAAAGGCCTCCACATCCGGGTTGGACAGCGCGTCTGGCGGGTAGGCCAGGTGATAGCCAAAGTCTGACAGCTCGGCATCGGCCAGCCGGTGAAGTGTGCCGGCTTTAAGTTCGCTCTCCACCAGCATGTCGTTGAGCGCCACGCCCTGGCCGTCGATGACCGACTGCACCCGGACGTTGGGGTCCGGAATGATCAGCGTGTCG
>JBPCVV010000317.1:0-8682 GCA_051010195.1 Anderseniella sp.
GTCCTGATCCCGGTCCCGGCGTTCGCGTTCTCTAGCCATGTAAATATACCTGCTTCTCAGTCAAAATTGTTAGAACTTCAGACCGCCTTCGCGGGCTGCGTCAGCCAGGGTCTTGACCCGGCCATGATAAAGATATCCGCCACGGTCGAAGACAACCGCTTCCACGCCTGCCTTCTTGGCACGTTCAGCCACCAGCTTGCCGACCGCGGCTGCAGCGGCTGAATCACCGCCGGTCTTCAAAGACCCGCGCAGGTCTTTTTCAAGCGTCGAGGCGGCGGCGATGGTCACACCCTTCACATCATCGATAACCTGTACCGAAATGTTCTTGTGCGACCGGTTCACGCTGAGACGCGGACGACCATTGTTGTTGGCCTTCAGTTCCCGGCGAACACGCTGCTTGCGGCGCTCGTTAATTGTCAGTTTTCCAGACATTGTCTTAAAGCCCTTCAGCTCAACCGTTACTTCTTCTTGCCTTCCTTGCGGAAGATCGTCTCATCGGCGTACTTGACACCTTTGCCCTTGTAGGGCTCCGGCGGACGCCATGCGCGAATTTCTGCCGCTACCTGGCCGACACGCTGCTTGTCGATGCCGGACACGACGATTTCCGTCGGCTTCGGCACCTTGATGTCGATGCCGTCCGGGACCGCATAGACCACATCGTGGCTGTAGCCGAGATTCAGTTGCAAACCCTGACCCTGAAGCGCAGCACGATAACCAACACCGTTGATTTCCAGCGCCTTGGTGAAGCCGTCGGTGACACCGATGATCAAATTGGCCACCAGCGTGCGCGACAGGCCCCACGCAGAGCGTGCCGCCTTTGTCTGGTCTGCCGGCGCGACAATGATCTCATCATTCTCCTGCTTGACGCTGACCAGATCAACCAACTGGGCCTGCAGTTCACCCTTGGGACCCTTGACCTTGACGGTCTGGCCTTCAAGCGTAACGGTCACTCCACTCGGCACCGATATCGGTTTTTTACCAATACGAGACATGGTCTTCCTTGCCTCCGATCCTCAATTCACTGTCACCTGCCTTTTTCGGCACCGACAGAAACAACAACAAATAGCGTGTATCCGCAGCGGCCTTAGAAGACCGTGCAGAGAACCTCGCCACCAACATTATTTTCACGTGCCTGGCTGTCTGACATGACACCCTTGGACGTGGACATGATTGCCACTCCGAGGCCGTTATAAATCGTCGGCAACTCACCGACAGATGCATATACACGCCGGCCCGGCTTGGAAACACGTTTGATCTCGCGTATGCCCGGCTCGCCGTCGAAATATTTCAATTCAACTTCAAGCTCGGCCTGTCCGGCAGTACGCTCGGTTACGGCGAAGCCGCGAATGTAGCCTTCAGACTGCAATACTTCGAGCACGCGCTCGCGCAGCCGCGATGACGGGCTTGCCACCTTGGACTTGCCGCGCTGCTGCGCATTGCGGATGCGGGTCAACATATCGCCGATTGGATCCGTGACGTTCATTTTTCACTCTTTCCTTTAGAACCTTGGCGCGCCGTTACCAGCTGGACTTGACCACACCGGGAATCAATCCCTGGTTGGCGAGATCACGCAGTGCAATTCGAGACATGGCCATCTTGCGGTAATAGCCGCGCGGACGACCGGAAACTTCGCAACGGTTGCGCACCCGGATGGCAGCGGAGTTGCGTGGCAATTCAGCCAGCTTCAGCCGCGCGGCAAACCGTTCTTCCATCGGCAGCGACTTGTCATTGGCGATGGTACGCAGCTGCGCACGCTTGGCGGCATACTGCTTCACCAGGCGCTTGCGGCGGTTGTTTTTCTCAATTGCACTTTTCTTTGCCATGAGTTCTTCCGTTTCCTTGTTCTTCGTGCCGCTTTACGCCGCAGCCTGCTGGCCTTGCCGTTTGCGGAACGGGAAATTGAATGCTGCCAGCAACGCCCGAGCCTCGTCGTTGGTCTTTGCTGTCGTGCAAACCACGATGTCCAGTCCCCACATGCGGTCGATCTTGTCGTAATCGATCTCCGGGAACACGATGTGCTCTTTCAAGCCGGTGGCGTAGTTGCCGCGGCCGTCAAAGCTCTGGTCCGACAGGCCGCGAAAGTCACGGACGCGCGGCAATGCAATATTGATGTAGCGATCGAGAAATTCGTACATCTGTTGCTTGCGCAGGGTGACCTTGACACCAATGTCCATGCCTTCACGAAGTTTGAACGTCGCGATGGATTTGCGGGCCTTGGTCACAGCGACTTTCTGGCCGGCAATCTTGGTCAGCTCTTCGGCTGCCACCTTGACCAGCTTGGAATCGCCAACCGCATCGCCGACACCCATGTTGAGTACGACCTTGTCGAGCTTCGGCACCTGCATCGGGTTCGTGTATCCGAACTGTTCGATCAGCTTTGCGCGAATCTCATCGTCATAGAGCTTGCGCAGACGTGGTACATATTCATCAGCCATCGATCACCTCCCCGGAGCGCCTTGCGACCCGGACTTTCTTACCGTCATCGAGAACCTTGTACCCGACGCGTGTTGCCTTGCCGTCTTTGGGATCAATGTGCGCCAGATTGGACACATGGATGGACAGCTCTTTGCTCACGATGCCACCTTCTTGTGCAGCGGTCTGCTTCTGGTGCTTGCGCGCAACGTTAACGCCGCTTACCACGGCGCGATTTTCTTTCGACAGGATCTTCAGCACGTCACCTGACTTGCCCTTGTCCTTGCCGGCAACCACGATCACGCGGTCGCCCTTCTTCAGTTTCATCTTCACAGCCATCACAGCACCTCCGGTGCAAGCGAAATGATCTTCATGTGGTTACGGCCACGCAGTTCACGCGGAACAGGGCCGAAAATACGTGTGCCGACCGGCTCACCCTGGTTGTTGATCAACACAGCAGCATTGCGGTCAAACCGGATTGCAGATCCATCGCCACGCTGAATATCCTTTGCGGTGCGGACAACAACCGCCTTCATCACGGCGCCCTTCTTCACACGCCCGCGCGGAATGGCGTCCTTGATGGAGACGACGATGATATCGCCGACGCGCGCATATTTCCGCTTCGAACCGCCCAGCACCTTGATGCACTGGACACGGCGAGCGCCGGAATTGTCGGCGACGTCGAGATTTGTTTCTACCTGGATCATGGCTTCATCCGTTGTTCTTGATGCCCGTTCGCCCTGTTGTCTTGACCAGTGGCGCAGCAGCACGTTCAAATTCTTTTCTTCTGACCTATTCGACGACCAGCGCCCAGGTCTTGTTGCGCGACAACGGACGACACTCCTCGATACGAACGATGTCCCCTGTCTTTGCAGAGTTTGCTTCATCATGCGCATGGTATTTTTTGGTGCGGCGCACGGTCTTCTTCATCATCGGGTGGGTGAAACGGCGCTCGACACGAACAACAATGGTCTTGTCGTTTTTGTCGCTTACCACGACACCCTGCAGAATACGTTTGGGCATGGGTTCGAAACTCCAATCAATTCGCTGGTGCAGCGACGGCGCGTGAACGCTGTGCTGTCTTGATGCGGGCAATGTCGCGGCGCACCTGGCGAACCCGCGCGGTATTGTCGATCTGACCTGAAGCCTTCTGGAAGCGCAGGTTAAACTGCTCTTTTTTCAGCTTGAGCAGCTCATCCTTGAGCTGGTCATCGGTCATCTGTTTCACTTCACTGGCTTTCATGGCCTTACCTCAAATCCAATCGCTTAACGCTGATGGCTTACTCGCCAAGACGCGCAACAAACCGCGTCTTGATGGGCAGCTTCGCTGCCGCCAGCGTCATGGCCTCCTGCGCGATTTCGCGCGATACACCATCAACTTCAAACATGATACGGCCGGGATGTACCCGTGCGCACCAGTATTCCACGGAGCCTTTGCCCTTACCCATGCGGACTTCGGTCGGCTTCTTCGAAACCGGCAGGTCAGGAAACACCCGGATCCAGACACGCCCGGCACGTTTCATGTGACGGGTCATGGCACGACGCGCGGCTTCGATCTGGCGCGCAGTGACACGCGCAGGCTCCTGAGCCTTCAGACCAAAGGTACCGAAGTTCAACTCATATCCGCCCTTGGCAACACCGTGGATGCGGCCCTTGTGAGCCTTGCGGAACTTTGTGCGTTTTGGCTGCAGCATTGTACTGTTTCCTGCTTAATCCAATTAATCTCGTGTTCTAGCGGCGCGCGTCGTCGCGGTCGCGGCGCGGACGGGGGCCGCCGCCTTCCTGCATGGCCTGTATCCGCTTGTCCTGCGCCATCGGGTCATGCTCAAGAATTTCACCCTTGAAGATCCAGACCTTGATGCCGTTGGTGCCATAAGCGGTGTGTGCGGTTGCCGTGCCGTAGTCCACATCGGCGCGCAGCGTGTGAAGCGGCACGCGGCCTTCGCGGTACCATTCAGTACGTGCGATTTCAGCACCGCCAAGACGGCCCGAACAGGTGATACGAATACCTTCGGCACCCATGCGCATGGCTGACTGAACGGCACGCTTCATTGCGCGGCGAAACGCGATACGGCGTTCCAGCTGCTGAGCGATATTGTCGGCTACCAGGTTGGCATCAACCTCCGGCTTGCGCACTTCAACAATGTTGAGGTGAACCTCGCTGTCGGTCATGGCGGACACATCACGGCGCAACTTCTCGATATCCGCGCCCTTCTTGCCGATGACAACACCGGGGCGAGCCGAATAGATCGTCACGCGGCACTTCTTGTGCGGCCGCTCGATGATGATGCGCGAGATGCCGGCCTGCTTCAGCTTTTCACGCAGATATTCGCGAATGCGGAAATCTTCGTGCAGCAGCTTGGCATATTCGCTTCCATCAGCGAACCAGCGGCTATCCCAGGTGCGGTTGATCCCGAGACGGAACCCGATCGGATTGACTTTCTGACCCATCAGACGGCCTCCTCGACCTGGCGCACGATAATCGTGATTTCACTGAAGAATTTCTCGATCTTGCCAACGCGTCCACGGGCCCGTGGTTTGAAGCGCTTCATGACCATCTTCTTTCCAACATACGCTTCCGACACGATGAGCTCGTTGATGTCGAGATCATGGTTGTTCTCAGCGTTTGCAATTGCTGATTCCAGTGTCTTCTTGACATCGCCGGCGATACGGCGACGCGAGAAGGTGAGATCAGCAAGTGCGGTTTCGACCTTCTTGCCGCGAATGGTGCTGGCAACATCGTTCAATTTGCGCGGGCTGACACGCAGATTGCGCGTGACCGCCTTTGCCTCATTGTCCGGAAGGACGCGTGCTCTGGACGCCTTACCCATCTGTCCTTACCTCTTCGACTTCTTGTCGGCCAGGTGGCCGTAATAGGTCCTGCTCGGCGCGAATTCGCCAAGCTTGTGACCAACCATGTCTTCAGACACGTTCACCGGAACGTGCTTGTTTCCGTTGTGCACGCCGAACGTCAGACCGACGAACTGCGGCAGGATGGTCGAGCGACGGCTCCAGGTCTTGATAACCTGGTTACGCCCGGAGCTGCGCGCAGCTTCGGCTTTCTTGAGCAGATACCCGTCTACGAACGGGCCTTTATGCAGTGAACGAGCCATTCGACCTAACCCTTATCTCTTCTTGCGCTGGTGGCGCGAGCGGACAATGAACTTGTCCGATGATTTGTTTGTACGTGTTTTCTTGCCCTTGGTCGGCTTGCCCCACGGGGTCACCGGATGCCGGCCGCCTGACGTGCGCCCCTCACCACCACCGTGCGGGTGATCGATCGGGTTCATGGCGACACCGCGAACCACCGGGCGGCGGCCCCGCCAGCGCGAACGCCCGGCCTTGCCGTCATTGGTGTTCATGTGATCCTGGTTCGACACCGCACCGACAGTTGCGCGGCACTCGGAAGACACCATGCGGGTTTCCCCGGACTTGAGCCGCAACAGAGCCATGGACCGGTCACGACCAACCAGTTGCGCATAAGCGCCGGCAGACCGTGCGATCTGGCCACCCTTGCCCGGCTTCATCTCCACGTTGTGGATGATGGTGCCAACAGGGATGTTGCCAAGCGGCATGCAGTTACCTGGTTTCACGTCAACACCGCTGGTGCCGGTGACAACCTTGTCGCCTTCGTTCAGGCGCTGCGGCGCGAGAATGTAGGACAATGTGCCATCTTCGGACTTGAGCAGCGCAATGAATGCGGTCCGGTTCGGATCGTATTCAATACGTTCCACAGTGGCAGTGCCTTCGCGCGAGCGCTTGAAGTCGATAATGCGATAATTGCGCTTGTGCCCGCCGCCACGTGAAAACGAGGTCTGACGGCCACGGTTGTTACGGCCACCGCTCTTCGACAGACCCTCAGTCAGGGTCTTTACGGGCTTGCCCTTCCAGAGACCGGAGCGGTCAACAATGACCAGCTGCCGCTGTCCCGGTGTGTTGGGCTTGAACTTTTTCAGTGCCATGGTTTACGTCTCAATCGCTCAAATTAAACTTCAAAGACCGGTCGTCACGTCGATCGACTGGCCATCTTCGAGTGTGACAATCGCTTTCTTTACATCACTCTGCCGACCCCGGATGCCGCGGAAGCGCTTGGTCTTGCCCTTGCGCACCAGCGTATTCACTGCCTTCACCTTGACGTTGAACAGCTCTTCAACAGCCTTCTTGATTTCCGGCTTGGATGCAGTACCGGCAACATTGAAAACCACCTGATTGGCTTCACTCAACAGTGTCGCCTTTTCGGTAATCGCCGGCGCGCGGATAATGTCGTAATTCTTTTCCGTGCTCATTTGAACCGCGCCTCCAGCGCTTCAACAGCAGCCTTGGTCAGAACCAGGTTCTGACGGCGCAGGATGTCGTAAACATTGATGCCCTGAACCGGCAACACATCGACATTGATCAGGTTGCTTGCCGCCTTGGCGAAGTTTTCGTTCACCTCGGCACCGTCAATCACCAGCACATTGGTCAGGCCGAGCTTTGAAAATGCCCCGGCGAGATCCTTTGTCTTCGGCGTCTTGACTTCCGAACTGTCCAGGATGATCAGCTCATTGGCCTTGACCTTGGCCGATAGCGCGTGACGCAGGGCCAGTGCCCGGACCTTCTTGGGAAGAGCAGTTGCGTGACTGCGCACTACCGGCCCGTGAGCCTTGCCACCCCCGACAAAAATACCAACCCGGCGCGACCCGTGACGCGCCGTGCCGCCGCCCTTCTGGCGACCGTAGCGGGCACCGGTGCGGTTGATTTCCGCGCGGCCCTTGGTCTTGTGCGTTCCGGCGCGGCTCTTGGCCAACTGCCAGGTCACCATGCGGTGCAAGAGGTCGCCACGCGGCTCGAGCCCGAAAATTTCGTCGGACAGGTCCACAGTGCCGGCCTTCTTGGCCTGAAGCGTTTGAATATCGGTTTTCATTGTTCGCTGCCTCCATCGGCACCGTCTTCAGTGTCTGCAGGTGCGTCTTCCATTGCCTTGGCCTGAGCAGCAGCTTCTTCCGCAGCAAGCCGTTCGGCTTCCGCAGCGGCTTCAGCGGCAGCAGCAGCTTCGGCTTCTGCAGCAGCAGCGGCAGCCGCAGCAGCAGACGAGCGAAGAGCAGCCGGAGTAATGGCATTTTCAGCCTGCGGCTTCTTGACAGCATCACTCAACCTGACCCAACCGCCCTTGGCGCCGGGCACGGCACCCTTGACCATGATCAGGCCGCGCTCGGTATCGGTCTTGACAATCTGCAGGTTCTGAACGGTTACGCGCTCATTGCCCATCTGGCCGGCCATCTTCTTGCCCTTGAACACCTTGCCGGGGTCCTGGCACTGACCGGTAGAGCCGTGAGCGCGGTGAGAAACAGACACACCGTGCGAAGCGCGCAGGCCACCAAAATTGTGACGCTTCATGGCGCCGGCAAACCCCTTACCAACCGAGGTGCCGGATACGTCGACATACTGACCGGCGAAATAGTGATCAGCAATGATCTCCTCGCCAACATCGACCATGTTTTCCGGGCTGACCCGGAACTCGACTACCTTGCGCTTGGGCTCGACCTTAGCAACAGCAAACTGGCCGCGGTCGGCCTTGGTCAGGCGCTTTACCTTGGCAGTGCCGACACCAAGCTGAAGGGCCGAATAGCCGTTCTTTTCAACGGTCTTCTGGCCCACAACCTGGCAGCCATCGAGCTTCAACACAGTGACCGGAATATGCTCACCTGCGTCGGTGAAAATCCGGGTCATGCCCAGCTTCTGTACAATTACTCCTGAACGCATAGTTCAGACTCCCGTTCGTCTCGCTCTGAAATCAGAGCTTGATCTCAACATCAACACCGGCGGCAAGGTCGAGCTTCATCAGCGCGTCCACTGTCTGTGGTGTCGGATCAACAATATCCAGAATGCGGCGATGCGTGCGCATCTCAAACTGTTCGCGGCTCTTCTTGTCCACGTGGGGCGAGCGGTTCACGGTGAACCGTTCAATCCGCGTCGGCAGCGGCACCGGACCACGAACCTGAGCGCCGGTGCGCTTGGCCGTGTTCACGATCTCACGTGCCGAACCATCAAGTACCCGATGGTCGAACGCTTCGAGACGGATGCGAATATTCTGTTTTTGCATCTACTTGGATCCGTAAGTTGGGGTGTTTCCGGTTATCAGAAACACCCCTATTCAGTTTAGTTACTCTATGATGCCGGCGACGACGCCTGCACCGACGGTACGACCACCTTCACGGATGGCGAAGCGCAGCTTCTCTTCCATCGCAATCGGTGTGATCAGTTCGACTTCAAACGACACATTGTCGCCAG
>JBPCVV010000318.1:0-7553 GCA_051010195.1 Anderseniella sp.
GAGCGGTCTGACGAAATCCGGTCGGCCCTGGCGTCGACGTGATCAAACACCCAGTTATAGACAAGGTTTATCAGCATGGCCTTGACCGACAGGATCAGCCCCAGCACCCCGATATCGGCCCATCCCTTGTCGAAAAACGCCGCGCCTGCCGGCACCAGTAGTACCATCAGTGTCATTTCGAAGGTGGCGGTGTAGCGCAGGCGGTCTGCGCCAGTCCGCATGGCTGGTGATTGCGACATTGGATTTGCTCCTGAGTGTTTTTGCTTTATATCATAATTACAGCTATAAACTAGTTAGTTTATATCTGAATTATAGATAGATAATTTTATGCCGAACATGGAGAATTTCAGAGCGTTCGTTCTGGCTGCCGAGCTCGGCTCGTTTTCCGCCGCCGCGCGGCAAATGGGCAAGGCCCAGTCGGCGGTGTCCACCGCGATTGCAAACCTGGAGATCGATGCGGACGTGCAGCTGTTCGACCGCAGCGGCAGAAATCCGGTATTGACCGAAGCCGGTGCAGCACTGTTGCCGAACGCCAAGGGCATTTTGTTGGGCAACAAGGAGTTCCTGGCCAGGGCCACGTCGATGTCTGAAGGTGTCGAGGGCCATCTCTGCTTGGCGGTTGAACAGGGCATCAGCATAAACCCGCTGCTGAACATGCTGCACGATTTCGGCTCCACCTTTGCCCATGTGTCGCTTGAAATCATAACCCCGGACCCGACCGACATGGCCGTGCTGCTGAAACGCGGACGCGCCGAACTCGGCCTGATGATCGAGCAGGAAAGCTATCCGAGCGGGTTCCAGTTTCGCGGAGTCGGCTATTCCAGAACCGTGCCGATAGCGGCACGCGCCCACCCACTGGCGGAGCTGGCGCAGGTCAGGCATGCGGACCTGAGAAAATACCGTGAGCTGGTGCCGAGAAGCCGTCCTGCATCAGAAACCGGACGGCCGGGCCATCGTAAAAGCCCATCGGTCTGGTATGCGGAAAACCCCATGCTCGTTCTCGAACTGGTGGGTCAGGGATTTGGCTGGGCTGAGCTGCCGCATTCCATCCTTGCAGGCCGGCTCAGGACCGGCGACCTGGCGCAGCTGAACTATGCGTTTCAGCAAAGCGACATCCTGAACGGTGTGGATGCCGTATGGACCGAGCAACGCGCCCTTGGCGTGGCCGGCCAATGGATGCTGAACCAGTTGCTGAAGCTCCCCCAGGATGTGTGGCGTGAAGGCGAACAGCCCACCTGAAGACGGTTGCCAAGCGACCATAGATACTGGCGCCTGTATCGATCGGCAGGTCTGATTTCGGCTTGAACCCGCAATCGAAATGCCGTGTAGTTTGCGGCCAAACGACAATGCAGGAGGCGCTTTTACATGTTCGAGACCGGCAGCTCGGTGATCTCCGTCCGGCGCACACCCGAACTGGACCAGGGCAGGCATCATCGCGCCCGGTTGGGGTTCATCCTGATGTCCACGGACCTGGCAGCTGAATCTGATTTTTTTGCCATGGCGCCCGAAGGCGTGGCGGTTCACATCACCCGGCTCAAAACGGACGATTACACCACAACCGAAACACTGGCCCGGCACATAGACCACATGGCAGATGCCGCCTCGCGCCTGCAGCCGGATACCCGGCCGGACGTGATCAGCTACAGTTGCACCAGCGGATCCATTGTCATCGGCGAGGAGCGCATTTTTGCAGAAATCCGCAAAGGCGCACCCTGGGCGAAACCGATGTGCCTGGTAACAGGCGTAATTGACGCCCTGCGGGAACTGGATGCGAAGAAGCTGGTTGTCGGCACGCCCTACCTGGACGAGATCAATACCGCGGAAGCCGAATTCCTGGTCGCCAAGGGATTTGAAGTCCTCGACATCCAGGGACTGAACCTTGAAACCGGTATCGAGTTCGGTCGTGTCACGCCTGGTTACTGGAAAACCTTCGCGCAGGAAATCGACCGGACGGACGCGGATGCCATTTTCCTGTCATGCGGCGGCATCCGCTCACTGGAGGTTGCCGAGGAGATCGAACAGCTCACCGGCAAACCGGTGATCACCAGCAACCAGGCGCAGTTCTGGAGCTGTCTGCGCCGCGCCGGCATCCGTGACAGTATTCCGGGCTTCGGCCGGATTTTCACGCGGTCCGGCGACCGTCTCATGTCCTGATGCCGGATCAGGGAGCTATGTTCGCGCCATGCGTACGAGGATAAAGATCTGCTGCATCGCTTCACGGAAAGAAGCGCAGATGGCAATCGATGCAGGCGCGGATGCATTGGGGCTGGTTGCAGCCATGCCGTCCGGTCCCGGTCCGATCAGCGATGGGGAAATTGCCGACATCGCGGCATGGGTGACGCCGCCGGTTGCAACGTTCATGCTGACAGCCGAGACCACCGCCGACAGCATATCGCGGCACGTCGAGGCAACGCGGCCGACCGCGGTGCAGATCGTTTCACATATCGAGCAGGCAGAAGCGGCAAGGCTTGCTGAACTGCAGCCCCATGTGCGCCGGGTGCAGGTCATCCATGTTGAAGACGGAAGCGCGCTCGACCTGATCCCGCTCTATGCGCCCTACATGCATGCGTTTCTGCTGGATTCAGGCCAGCCCGGCGCTGCGACCCCGGAACTGGGCGGTACCGGGCGCAAGCACGACTGGTCGATCAGCCGGGCATTTGTCGAGGCAAGCCCGCTGCCGGTGTTCCTGGCCGGTGGCCTGACTGCGGACAATGCCAGCCGCGCGATGCGCGACGTCAGGCCGTTCGGCCTGGACCTGTGCACCGGGGTTCGCACCAATGACCGGCTCGATGAGACCAAGCTGAAAGCCTTCATGGCGGCTGCAACAACTGCCTGAGTGACGCCCGGCAAGCCCCTTATTCACGGCTTGCAAGGTTTTCCGAAATGCCGTGAAGTATGGGAGCAAAGTTCAGCGCCGGAACGGCGTCATTGTTTCAGCGGGAGGCCTTTTACACATGGTGGAAACCGGAAGCGACGACCCTCTCCTGCAACCGTTTCAGTTGAAAGGCCTGACGTTACGCAACCGCATCATGAGCACAAGCCATGCCGCCGGGCTTGGCGACAACGGCATGCCGGCGCAACGCTACCAGGATTACCACGTTGAAAAGGCCAGGGGCGGTATCGGGCTGACCATGTTCGGCGGATCGTCGAACGTATCGATCGATTCGCCGTCGGTGATGCCGCAGTTGAACGTCGGCGTGGATGGCGTCGTGCCCTACCTGCAGCAATTCTCAGAACGGGTTCACGCTGAAGGCGCCGCCATCATGTGCCAGATCACCCATCTGGGGCGGCGCGGAGAATTCAATCAGGACGCCTTTTTACCCACCCTGGCACCGTCGGTGGTGCGAGAAACCCTGCACCGCTCGATCCCGCGGGAAATGGACGATCATGACATTGCCCGCATCATCGCTGATTTCGCGCGCGCTGCGATGCGCTGCAAGGAAGGCGGGCTGGACGGGATTGAGTGCCTGTCCGGCGCCCATCTCATCGGGCAGTTCCTGTCGCCGGCGCAGAACTTCCGCACGGACGGTTATGGCGGCTCACTGGAGAACCGCTGCCGCTTTGGACTTGAGGTGTTCGAGGCTATTCGCAAGGCGGTCGGCGATAACTTCCTGGTCGGCTTCCGGTTCATTGTCGACGAGGGTTACAAGGAAGGGCTCGATCTCGAACAGAGCCTGAAAATCGCGCAAGTGTTTGAGGCGGCAGGCCATATCGATTTCTTCAATGCCATCTACGGACGCATGGACACTTATGCGGCGCTGGCGATAGACAACATGCCGGGCATGGCCTCGCCGGACGCGCCCTGGCTCAACAAGGCGGCCGCATTCAAGGCCGAGATCAGTCTGCCGGTGTTTCATGCCGCGCGCATTGCCGATGTGGCCACCGCGCGCTACGCGATCAGCGAGGGACTCATCGACCTTGTCGGCATGACCCGCGCCCATATCGCCGACCCGTACCTGGTCGCCAAGATTGCCGCTGGAGAAGAACATCGTATCCGCCCCTGCGTCGGCACCACCCACTGCATGGGCCACATGCGCCCGACTTGTATCCACAATCCGGCCAGTGGTCATGAGGCGGTTCTCAGACAGGTCATCGAGCCTGCCGACAGGCAGCGCGCGATTTTGGTTGTCGGCGCCGGTCCCGGCGGCCTGGAAGCGGCCAGGGTATGTGCAGAACGCGGGCACAAGGTGACCGTCCTGGAAGCCGCACCGAAAGCCGGTGGCCAGATCCTGCTGGCGGCGGAGGCATCATGGCGCAGGAACCTAGTCGGCATTGTCGACTGGCGGGTCAACGAACTGGAGCGGCTGGGTGTCGATATCCGCTACAACACCTATGCCGATGAAGACCAGGTTTCGGCGTTTGAACCCGAGCTGGTGATCATCGCCACCGGCGGGGTACCCGACTTCGAGCATATCCCCGGCCATGAGCTGATCACCAGCAGCTGGGATATTCTGGCCGGGACAGTGAAACCTGAAAGTGATGTCCTGGTTGTGGACGGAACCGGCCGTCACGCAGCGCTTAGTGCCGCCGATGCCTGTCACCTGCGCGGCAGCGCCGTGCGCCTGGTCACCATCGACAGCACGCTGGCAGCCGAACAGACCTATGCCGAGCAGGTGATCTGGCGGAAATGGGCGCGCCAGATCGAACTGGCCGTGCACACCGAGGAACTGCTCATGAACGTACGCAGGAAAGGCAACCGCCTGGCGGCCACGTTCAGGAGCGAACTGACCAACCAGGAAAGCGAAATCACGGCCAGCCAGATCGTGTTCGACAGCGGCACATATCCGGCTGACAGGCTGTTTCACGATTTGCGGCAGCGGTCCACAAATGATGGCGTGACCAACCTGGAAAACTGGGTTGCCGGACGCGGCACCGAGCATGACGGCGTGAAAAACCCGGACGCCGCCTTCGAACTGCACCGTATCGGCGACGCGCTTTCAAGCCGCAACATCCACGCCACCATCAACGACGCGCTGCGCCTGTGCCAGACCTGCTGACCGGCTGGAGCGTGTCACACAATCACGATGCCTGCGACAGCCTTCGGCGGCGTTCCTTGAACTTGGCGTGGGAGGCATCGGTGCCGTCGTGGAAGGAACCGAACCACTTGTCCCACGGCACTTCCAGGTTTCCGTAATTGCACTCGAAATAGCGGTGGTGCATCTGGTGATGGAAGGTGCCGAGTGCCAGCCGGCTCCTGTCCCTGACCAGCAGGTCTTCAAACCCGGTATGCGAGGTGGCCGCGGTCAGCGCCTGGTGCTGCATGTGGAACAGGATGTGGATCGGGTGGGCCGCCACGACCCAGTGGATCAGCACCGACGACAGGAAGATCAGGTGCTCGATCGGGTGCATGGAAAAGCCTGACCACGGGCCGACATTGGTGTTGCGGTGGTGCAGCGCGTGGGCAAGGCGATACAGCGGCGGCCAGTGCAGCCAGCGGTGCACCCAGTAGAAGTGAAACGAAATCCACACCGGTGTCAGGAAGAACAGCGCCACGAACCAGACCGGATTGCCGGCCCACAACAGGGTCGGCGCATAACCGTTGGCCATGGCCCAGAACATCAGCACTTCATAAGCGGTCCAGAACCCGACACCGCTGGTAAGCGACCAGAACATGTTGTCATGCACCTGGTTCTTGAAGGTGAATGCGCTGCTCTTCGACAGGTCGCGCTTGTCGAACTTGTGGCGCCGGTGCTGTTTCTTCCAGATGTAGAAATACAAATGCAGACCACCGGCCACAACGACAAGCAATACGAGATTGCGAACGTAGATCTG
Source organism: Anderseniella sp. (assembly GCA_051010195.1). Taxonomy (GTDB): domain Bacteria; phylum Pseudomonadota; class Alphaproteobacteria; order Rhizobiales; family Aestuariivirgaceae; genus Anderseniella. Next base: position 5,773 of record JBPCVV010000318.1, read on the forward strand.
TGCAATCCAGCCCGGCGCCAGGGTCTTGGCTTCCTCCAGGCCGGGCTGAAACCAGCGCCAGGTGACGTAAGCCAACACAACCAGGATGGTGTTCTCGGCAATCGAGAACCAGCGGTCAGCAACCCAGCGGACCATCCTTGCCGGATCAGGCGGCCAGCAAAAGAACGGCGACACCTTGATGGGCACCGGCGGGCGATAGTGCCACTGCCGGGCGAAGGCGCTGTCGTTCGGGTCTGGTTGGTTTTCAGTTGCTTGCGTCATGATTTCGAACTTCCAGCAATTGGAACGGGGCAATCTGCCAAGTGTTTCACAGCCTATAAAATTTGAAAAACAGAACATTATGGATCATAACATCGATAAATTAGATGTTATGATTTTTCAGGGAGTTTTCGGTTTGCGAGTTTCAATCAAGGCGCTGAACTATTTCCTGCACGCCGCTGAACATGGCTCAATTGCCAAGGCAGCTGCAGAGCTGAATGTGGTTCCGTCTGCAATCTCCAATGCCATTGACCTGGTAGAACGCGAGTTTGAGCTGCAACTGGTGCAGCGCTACCCGGCCAAGGGCATCAAGCCAACAGCCGCCGGGATTGCCATGATGCGCAAGATCCGCCACCTGGTGGAGGAATACGATACGCTGTTCCTGGAAGGCACTGAACTGCGCACCGCGCTGTCGGGCAGCATGACGATCGGCTATTACGCACCGGTGGCACCGGCCTTCATGCCGGCGATCGTGGCGCCTCTGGTCCGTGACCATCCCGGCATCAAGGTGAGCTTGGTGGAGGCCGACAACGAACGGGCCCAGTCCGGCCTGCTCGACGGCGAGTTCGACCTGATCCTGTTTGTGGCCGAAAACGTCCGCGCCGGTATCGACTGTCACCCGCTGATCAAGGCTCCGCCCTATGTGCTGGTGCCGCATGATCATCCCCTGCGACAATGCGAGTTTGTTACACGCGCTGACCTCAGCAACGAACCGCTGGTGCTGCTCGATCTCCCGATAACCAGTGAGTACTACCGCAACCTTGCCGGAGCACCCGCCCAGCCAGCCAATATTGTAGCAACAGCATCCACCCATGAAATGGTACGCAGTCTAGTGGGCGCCGGCATTGGCTGCTCGATCCTGAACATGCGGCCGGCCACCGCTGTCACCTATGCCGGCGACGAGGTCGTGGCGATCCCGTTTCGCGGCCATGCACGCGCCCTGAACCTGGCGCTCGGCCATATGGACGGCAAACCTCGGCGGTTGGTACAGGCGTTCATGGATGCCGCCAGAGATCACTTTGCGCATCCCGCGGCAAGCAATCTCATCATGCCAATGTGAGTGCATTGCGTGAGCGTGTTACGGACATCCATGCAGTGATTGGGTAGGTTAACTCTCTAACCATCAACCAGCCTGGGCGCAGTGCATTGGGAACTGGCAGACCGGGGCATAGGCGGGCTGCCGGTGACACAGTTTCGCCAGCAACAAAACGACTGAGGTTGAGTTGCAGGCAGTTCGCAAAGCCGCCTCCAGCCGCCCCAAACTTTAGCGCCGGGCCAGATGGCCGACTGCGTTGGTGACGATACGGGCGGCGGTGAAGGCGGCTGTGCCGTCTGTATCGCGCTCCGGCACGAACTCGATCATGTCAAACGCCACCAACCGGCCTTTGGCCGCGACACCGGCAACCAGATCGATTGCCTGGGTGTAACTGAGCCCGCCCGGTGTCGGCGCCATCACCGCCGGCATGATGGAAGAATCCAGTGCATCGCAGTCGAAGGTGATCATGCAGTTTGCGCCCTCCGGC
>JBPCVV010000319.1:0-3509 GCA_051010195.1 Anderseniella sp.
CCGGCCATGATCGACCTCAGCCGCGTGCCGGAACTGGATGGCTACACCGTTGCCGATGGCCGGATACGGCTGGGCGCAAACGTGGTTTACCAGCAGTTCCTTACCGACGACACCTTGCGCGCGCTGCTGCCGTGCATGCCTTATTGCGCGGTGTGGTTCGCCGACGACCAGATCCGTGAACAGGCCACTCTGGCAGGCAATATTGTCAATGCCTCACCGGCTGCGGACGGAACCCCGCCAATCCTGGCGATGAACGGCGAAATTGAAATAGCCCGCCTCGATAAAGATGATGTTGCGCGCCGGACAGTTGCGGTCAGCGACTTCATCAAGGGTCCAGGCGCAACCGATCTGCAACCCGGTGAAATCGTTACTGCCGTTACCTGTGACACGCTGGACGGCTATGGCGGATCGTTTCAGAAGGTCGGCCAGCGCCGGTCACTGGTGATCTCTTCGGTGTGTGCCGTTGCCTGCGTAAAGCTGAATGAAGACGACGGCACGGTCGTCGATATCCGGCTTGCGCTCGGGGGGATCAGTCCGGTTCCGCTGCGCCTGACCAAACTCGAACAGATGCTTACCGGCAAGCGGCTGACCCGCGACGTTATAAAGAACGCCGCCAGGCTGCCGGCTGACCTGGTTGCCTCGCGCACCCGCCGTGAATACCGGCGCGTCGTGGTTCGCGGCTTCGTGGAGGCAGCCATCGAGGATGCGCTGGCTGATTGCGGTGCGGTCCTGCCAAACGCCGAGAACAGGGAGACAGCAGATGTCTGAACAGACCCAATCCGACCTGCAACTGGAATTCCAGATCAACGGGCGCAATATGAAGCGGCGGGCCCAGCCGCACCAGCGCCTGCTGGATTTTATCCGGGACGATCTTGCCCTGACCGGCGCCAAGGAAGGCTGCGGTGCCGGCGAATGCGGTACCTGCTCGGTGTTCGTTGATGGCAAGCTGGTCAAGTCGTGCCTGATGCCGGTGGCCAAGGCCAACGGCGCGAAGATTGAAACCATTGAAGGCCTGGCCGGCTGGGGTGGTGACCTGACACCGGTGCAGAAGGCGTTTCACAAGACCGGTGCCAGCCAGTGCGGATACTGCATTCCCGGCATGGTGATGGCGGCAACATCGGCACTGCGGGAAAATCCGAAGGCCGATATCGAGGAAATCAAGGAGCGCCTCGGCGGAAACATCTGCCGCTGCACCGGCTACACCAAGATTTTCGAAGCGGTTGAAATGGCTCGCGACGTGCTGTCCGGCGACAGCAATGCATCCGTGCTGGACGCCGACGGTCCCGGTAAATCCTATATCGGCAACAATGTCCGGCGCCTGGATGCGCCAAGCAAGGTTGCCGGGCGGCTGCGCTATGCCGGTGACATGGTGATGCCGGGTATGCTGCACATGCAGGTGCTCAGAAGCCCGCACGCTCATGCGCTGATCAAGTCCATCGATACAAGCGAGGCAGAAAGCCTGCCCGGCGTGGCGTGCGTGATTACCGCCGATGACGTGCCCGGTGAAGACGGCTTCGGCGTATTTGTGCACGACCAGCCGATCATGGCCCGCGGCCGGGTGCGGTATGTTGGCGAGGCGATTGCCGCGGTAACTGCAGATGACGTGCTGACGGCGGCGCGGGCGGTTTCGCTGATCAAGGTTGAGTATGAACCGGTTGCGGCGGTTTTTGATGCAGAAGAAGCCATGCAGAACGGCGCGCCAGTGGTGCACGATTATGCGCCGGGCAATATCGTAAAGCACATTCCGATCCGCAAAGGCAGCCTGGAACAGGGCTTTGCGGACGCTGATCTGGTGGTCGAGCAAACCTACGAGACCCAAGCGGTGGAACACGCTTATCTAGAGCCGGAAGCAGGCATTGCCTATGTCGACCATGACGACGTGGTCACGGTGGTGTCGCCGAGCCAGAACATCACCCACCATCGTCACATGCTGGCCAAGATCATCGACAGGCCGATCAACAAGGTTCGCTTCATCATGAGCCCGGTTGGCGGCGGTTTCGGCGGCAAGGAGGACATGATCTACCAGGGCATGCTCGCTCTTGCGGCAATGAAAACCGGTGCGCCGGTCAGGCTGGTGTATACTCGCGAAGAGTCAATCATTTCCACGGCCAAACGCCATCCCGCGCGCATCACCTACAAGATGGGCCTGAAGCAGGATGGCCGCATAACAGCGGTTTCTTTCAGGATGATCTGCGACGGCGGAGCCTATGGACTTTCCACCGAAGGCGTCATGCGCAAGGCAGCCATACTGTCGTGCGGACCGTACAATGTTCCTAATGTGGAGATCGACGTTTACGGCGTTTATACCCACAACACCCCGTCGGGCGCCTTCCGCACATTCGGCGCTATGCAATCGCAGTTTGCAACCGAGTCCCACATGGATATGTGTGCGGAGAAGCTCGGCCTGGATCCGTTTGAAATCCGGCGCATCAACATGATGCAGGACGGTGCCGTCACTCACACGCAACAAGAACTCGGGTCGGTCTCGATGGGCCGGGTGCTGGATGCCGCTGAAAAGGCGTCACGCTGGGAATCGGGACCGGTTGGCATGCGCGGACCGCAACGCAACGACCTGGGCGGGGACGACACCCGTCCGCCGTGCACGCTGGGCGCACGGTTCCGCAAAACCGGCGATGATGATTGCCAGGAGGTGGCATGATGGAACGTAAAATGCGCGGACGCGGCATGGCCGCAAGCTGGTATGGCATCGCCCGGACCGCAACCATCGACCGGGCTGGCGCCTGGGCCGAGCTTGATGATGGCGGCACGGGCAAGATTGTCACCGGCGTTACCGAAATCGGTGAAGGCATTCTGACCCTGCTGGCCCAGGTGGCGGCAGAAGAAATGGGCATCAGGCCGGAAGACATTACCATCGGTGACAACGACACGGCGCGCTCACCGGAAGCTGCCCATGCCGGTGCCACCCGGCAGACCTACATGATCGGCAACTCGGTGGCGCTGGCATGTCGGGATGCCCGCGCCAAGCTGGACAAGGAACTGGCCGATCACTGGGACGTGGAGGCTGACACCATCGAAGCCTTCGACGGCGAGATCTGGTCGAAAGGCTCAAACCTGAAAATATCCATGGAAGAGGCCGTGGACATCTGCAAGAAACGTGGTGTCGTGCCGGTGGGGTCGGGGTCGTTTACCGCCCATGGAACCGGGCTTGATCCGGTCGACGGATCCGGCAGCCCTTGGCAGGCCTATGTGTTCGGCACCCAGGTGGCCGAGGTCGAGGTCGATACGGTGACCGGAGAAGTGCAGGTGCTGGGTATCTGGGCCTCGCATGATGTTGGCCGGGCCATCAATCCGCGCGGTGTGGAAGGCCAGATCGAAGGCGGTGTGGTACAGGGTCTGGGCCAGGCGCTGATGGAAGACTACCAGCTTGAGGACGGTCACACCAAGACGCACGGCTTTGCCAAGTACATCCTGCCGACATCGCTGGATATTCCGGAAATCAACACGGTGATCGTCGAAGACCCCGACCCGAAGAGCCCGCTGGGCGCGAA
>JBPCVV010000320.1:0-9492 GCA_051010195.1 Anderseniella sp.
AGAAATACGCGCCTTCGCAGATTTCCGCCATGACGCTTCAGAAAATGAAGGAAACCGCCGAACGCCATCTGGGCGATAGCGTCACCCAGGCGGTGATCACGGTTCCCGCCTACTTCAACGACAGCCAACGCCAGGCCACCAAGGATGCCGGCAAGATTGCCGGCCTTGAGGTTCTGCGCATCATCAACGAGCCGACCGCAGCTGCGCTTGCGTATGGCCTGGACAAAAAGGATGCCGGTACCATTGCCGTGTATGACCTTGGCGGCGGCACCTTCGATGTGTCCATCCTGGAAATCGGTGATGGCGTATTTGAAGTGAAGTCGACCAACGGTGACACATTTCTCGGCGGTGAAGACTTCGACATGCGCATCGTTGACTATCTCGCCGACGAGTTCAAAAAGGAAAACAGCATTGATCTGCGCGAAGACAAGCTGGCCCTGCAGCGCCTGAAGGAAGCTGCCGAGAAGGCCAAGATCGAACTGTCGTCCGGCACCCAGACCGAAATCAACCTGCCGTTCATCACCGCAGATGCATCCGGTCCCAAGCACCTGACCTTGAAAATGACCCGCGCCAAGCTGGAATCGCTGGTGGATGACCTGATCCAGCGCACCGTCGGACCATGCAAGTCGGCCCTCAAGGACGCCGGCCTGAAGGCCTCCGATATTGACGAAGTGGTGCTTGTCGGCGGCATGACCCGCATGCCGAAGGTCATCGAAACGGTGAAGTCGTTCTTCGGCAAGGAACCGCACAAGGGCGTTAACCCGGATGAAGTTGTGGCCATTGGCGCTGCCATCCAGGCCGGCGTTCTGCAGGGCGAAGTCAAGGATGTGCTGCTGCTCGACGTGACGCCACTGTCACTGGGCATCGAAACGCTGGGCGGTGTGTTCACCCGGCTAATCGACCGCAATACGACCATTCCGACCAAGAAGAGCCAGGTGTTCTCGACGGCTGACGACAACCAGACCGCCGTGACCATCCGGGTGTTCCAGGGCGAACGCGAAATGGCGCAGCACAACAAGATGCTGGGCAATTTCGACCTGATGGGCATTCCGACAGCGCCGCGCGGCGTGCCGCAGATCGAGGTCACCTTCGACATCGATGCCAACGGTATCGTCAACGTGTCGGCCAAAGACAAGGCGACCAACAAGGAACAGCAGATCCGCATTCAGGCATCTGGTGGTCTGTCGGACGACGAAGTCGAAAACATGGTCAAGGACGCGGAAAGCCACGCCGAAGAAGACAAGAAGAACAAGGAAATGGTCGAGGCCAAGAACCATGGCGAAGCCTTGATCCATTCGACCGAAAAATCCTTGTCTGAACACGGCGACAAGATTTCCGATGCCGACAAATCTGCTGTCACCGCAGCCATCGACGACCTCAAGTCTGCGCTGGAAGGCGACAGTGCCGAGGAGATCCAGACCAAGACCAACACGCTGTCGCAAGCTGCCATGAAGCTTGGTGAAGCCATGTATCAGGCTCAGGCCGAATCTGCTGCGGAAGCTGACGGTGAATCTGGCGAAGATGGCGGTGCACCGGAAGAAGATGTCGTCGATGCGGACTTTGAAGAAGTCCAGGATGACGAGGACGACAAGAAAGCGTCTTAACGGACGTCAATGTCATAATAAATCGCTCTGGAGCCAGCCTGGCTCCAGAGTGCATTTTGGATGACGTGCCGCGGTAGTTGCTTTATCAGCACAGTCCCGCGATGATCTTCCCGGTGAGCAGCAAGCAGGCTGAATACGAAATGGCGAAACGAGATTATTACGAGGTGCTGGGCGTCGGTAAGAATGCCGATGACAAGGAGCTGAAAAGCGCCTTTCGCAAAATGGCGAAACAGTATCATCCCGACGCCAATCCAGATGACAGCACAGCAGAACAGAAATTCAAGGAAGCAAGTGAGGCTTACGAGGTTCTGAAAGAGCCGCAAAAACGTGCGGCTTATGACCGGTTCGGCCATGCAGCGTTTGAAGATGGCCGCGGCGGCGCGGGCGGAGCGGGGTTCGGCCCTGAATTTTCGTCCTCCATGTCCGACATTTTCGAAGACCTGTTTGGCGAGTTCATGGGTGGCGGCGGCGGCGGCCGGCGCGCGGGCGGACGCGGCGGCAGCAATGCCGCGCGCGGCTCTGACCTGCGCTATGACATGGAAATCTCGCTGACCGACGCCTATGCCGGCAAGTCGGCACAGATTCGCGTGCCGACTTCCGTTTCGTGCGAAACCTGTTCCGGCAGCGGTGCCAAACCGGGCACCAACCCGACCTCCTGTTCGACCTGTAACGGCCAGGGCGCGGTTCGGTCATCGTCCGGTTTCTTCACTGTCGAACGGGCTTGCCCGACATGCCAGGGCCGGGGAACCGTTATATCTGATCCATGCACCAACTGCTCCGGCCAGGGCCGCGTCCAGAAGGAACGCACCTTGTCGGTAAACATTCCCGCCGGCGTGGAAGACGGCACACGCATCCGACTTGCCAATGAAGGCGAAAGCGGCGTGCGCGGCGGCCCGTCCGGCGATCTCTACATCTTCCTGTCGATCAAGCAGCACGAGTTCTTTCAGCGCGATGGCGCTGACCTGTTCTCACGGGTGCCCATCTCCATGACATCCGCTGCCCTTGGCGGCGAGATTGAAGTGCCGACCATCGACGGCAAGAAGGCGCGCGTGACCATTCCCGATGGCACCCAGGGCGGCAAGCAGTTCCGCCTGAAGGGCAAGGGCATGCCGGTTCTGCGTTCAAGCCAGCATGGCGACATGTATATTCAGGTCTCCGTGGAGACACCGGTGAACCTGACCCGCAAGCAAAAGGAACTGCTGCGCGATTTTGAAAGCCAGGCCAAGGACAACTCTCCCCAATCGGCCGGGTTCTTCACCAAGGCACGCTCGTTCTGGGACAGTTTCGGCAGTTAGAGCCCGAACCTCGCAAGGAGAAACCTGAATGGCCAAGGGATACTGGATTGCGCACGTCACCGTCACTGATCCTGACCAGTACAAGCACTATGCCGATGCGGCACCCGAGGCGTTCAAGAAATATAACGCCCGCATGCTGGCACGCGGCGGCCAGCACTCCCAAATGGAAGGCACCGGCAAGGCGCGCAATGTAGTGATCGAATTCGACAGCTACCAGGATGCGGTCGACTGCTTCAACAGCGACGAGTACCAGGCGGCGCGTGCCAAACGCCTGGGCGCCGGCGAAGCCGACATCGTGATCGTCGAAGGTATCTAGAGGTCTCTCACGCCTGTCCGAAGCGCTTGGTCAAGGCCGACAAGCCGGCTGTATAAATACCGGAAATGATCTTTGACGCCGTTTCATCATCCGCTCCGTCAGCATTGAACTTGCCGGACCAGTCGACCGTGCACCTGCCGTCATCGCCGCCCGTCACCTTGATGGTCGACAGGTAATCGGAAACCGGCAAGGGACCATCCACGATGGAATAGCTTTGGCTCCTTGCCTCATCGTCGTGAGCCTCCAGCTTTTCCGTCAACACGCCGCCACCTGATATGTTGATGACACGTATGGTGTCCTCGCCGCGGTTTTCAGTTGCTGAAGTTACGGCTGCTGGATGCCATTCGGCGAGATTACCAAAATCACTGATTGCCGCCCAAACCTCGGCGGCACCGGCACCCAACACAGCAGATTCGTGAACATTCAACATGATAAGCAATTCCCCATTTCAAACAGATAGGCCAAGTCTGCCCGCTGAAACCGCCATTGTCCATCGTGCAAATATCAACGCGGCGCAGCAATATGGGTTCAAAGTCAATGCGATGACGCACCGACCTGCACTTGCAGGCAATTTTCACCGTCCCACTCTAGGCATCGTCGCCAGACACTGGTATCACGTTCGACACATTCCAGTTCCAATAATCGGGCCTTTTAAAAAATGCTCAAGCTTGTTGTAGCAGGCGCCGGCGGGCGCATGGGTCAGACGCTGACCCGGCTCATTCATGCACATGCGTCCTGCGAAGTCGCAGGCGGCCTTGAACCGAAAGGCTCACCCTTTGTCGGCAAGGACCAGGGCGCGGTTGCCGGTATCGGTGAAATCGGCGCCACGATTTCTGACGATCCGCTTGCCGTCCTGGCAAAGGCCGATGCGATCATTGATTTCACCGTACCCGCAGCCAGCGTTGCGCTCACCGGCATTGCGGCACAGGCGCGCATTGTCCACGTGATCGGCACAACCGGTTTCAGCGCCACCGACGATGCCGCCATCGAGGCTGCCTCCAAGCACGCCCGCATCGTCAAGTCTGGCAATATGAGCCTTGGCGTAAATCTGCTGGCGGCGATCGCCAGGCAGGTTGCCGCGTCGCTGGATGAGAGTTTTGATATCGAGGTGGTCGAAATGCACCATAGGAACAAGGTCGATGCGCCGTCGGGAACCGCCCTGCTGTTGGGCGAGGCCGCTGCACAGGGCCGCGAGATTGACCTCGGCAAGCATTCCGTGCGCAGCCGTGACGGCCATACCGGTGCCCGCAAGGATGGCGACATCGGCTTTGCAACCTTGCGCGGCGGCAGCGTGGTCGGCGATCACAGCGTGATCTTTGCCGGACAGTCGGAACGCATCGAGCTGTCGCACAGGGCCGAGTCGCGGGAGATTTTTGCCAACGGCGCCATCAAGGCGGCGCTGTGGGCCCATGATCAGAAACCCGGACTGTATTCAATGACGGATGTGCTCGGCATCAATGTCGGCACCTAGGGTCCGGACCCTAGGGAACACATCAGCAATCCAACCAGAAGGCAACATGTCACATGAGCGGAACACTTGTGCTGGTCAGGCACGGACAAAGCGAATGGAACCTGAAAAACCTGTTCACCGGCTGGGAGAACCCCGGCCTGACGGACAAGGGTGTCGAGGAGGCTCATGCGGCGGGCCGCAATCTGAAGGCTGAAGGACTGGTGTTCGACCTGGCCTTCACCAGCGTTCTCGACCGCGCCCAGCGCACGCTTACCATCATGCTGCAGGAACTCGGGCAACCTGACCTGCCGACCACTCAGGACCAGGCGCTGAATGAGCGCGACTACGGGGACCTGACGGGCCTGAACAAGGATGACGCGCGCAAAAAATGGGGTGACGAGCAGGTGCACATCTGGCGCCGGTCCTACGATGTGCAACCGCCTGGCGGTGAGAGTCTGCGCGATACGCTGGCGCGCTCCCTGCCCTACTACATGAAGGAAATCCAGCCGCACGTGCTTGACGGCAAGACCGTCATCGTCGCGGCACACGGCAATTCCCTGCGTGCGCTGGTCATGGCCCTGGAAGGCCTGAGCCCGGAAACCATTCTGAAGCGTGAAATCGCCACGGGCGTGCCGATCATCTACAGGCTGAATGCCAACGCCACCATTGCCAGCTCAAAGGTGCTGGAACACTGACGCCGTCAGACCGCGAACTCGCGGATCAGGCATTGCCGGCAGTGCCCGCCTCCCAGCCGAGTATAGCTTTCTTGCGGGTCAGGCCCCAGTGATAGCCACACAGGCCACCAGACTTGCCCAGTACCCGGTGACACGGCACCACGAATGAGATCGGGTTCTTGCCAACCGCCGTGCCAACTGCCCGAGCGGCACTGGGCTTGCCGATCGTCTCGGCCACATCAGAATACGTGGTTGCCGAGCCGAGCGGGATCCGCAATAGCGTTTCCCAGACCCGCACCTCGAAGTCCGTGCCGATCATGACAATGCGCAGCGGCTGGTCAGGGCGCCATTCGTCACGGTCGAAAATGCGTTTGGCCATGGCGGCGGTCGCCTTGTCGTCGCGCACATAGTCGGCGTTGGGCCAGCGCCGGACCATGTCTTCAAATGCCGCAAGCTCGCCGCCTTCATCGGCAAATGCCAGCCCGGCCAGTCCGTGCGCTGTGGTCAGCACGACGGCAGTGCCAAACGGCGATGCATGGCAACCCCAGGTGATGGTCAGGCCGGCGCCCTTGGCCCGGTAGATACCCGGTGGCATGCCTTCATGGGTGACGAACAGGTCGTGCAGGCGTCCGGCACCGGACAGGCCGACCTCGTAGGCGGTATCCAGCACCGTGGCTGAATCCTGCAGCAGTTGCCTGGCCCGGTCGACGGTGATCGCCTGCATGAAAGATTTCGGCGTCAGACCTGCCCAACGCGAGAAGCTGCGCTGAACGGAGTCCGGGCTGGCGCCGACATTGCCGGCGATTTCATCAAGCGAGGGATGGTCAAGCCAGTTCTCCGACACAAACTCGATGGTGCGCCGGACAAGTTCATAATCATTGGTCTGGACTGTCTGTAACATGGTGAGTGATCCTGGATTTACTGTTCGACTGTCTCGATAATAGGTCTTCCGCAACCTCGCAGCCACCCGTTTTACGGACGATCCGGATCAAATTCGCGGGCGGGCCAGTATTTCCTTCAGCGTAGTTGCCAGTGACTTCCGGTCATAGGGCGCCAGGAAACTTCCGATCTCGGTGACCATTTCACGCGACGACAGAAACAGGCGGCCAACCAGCTCACGCTCGGTATCCTCTTCGAGGCGAACCTTCGCCCAGGCCCGGACAAGCGTCTGGGTCTGGTCGGGCTTGCGCGCCCTCATCCTGGTGATGGTCACTTCCCCATCGCTGATGCAGATGTTCTCCTGGCACTCCGCGTCGCGATAGTTGCGTTTTATCGCCCACCAGATCAACGCCACGTCGAGCCCGAAGAAACCGAACACCGGCCAGGCACCCATCAGCAGGAACGCCAGCCCGGCAATGAAGCTGACCGCGGCTATGCATGACATCAATATGATGAACCCCTTCCGGGACAGGGATCGATATGGATACAGTTCAATGGTAATAGGAGACGACTTCACAAGAGTTCCCGGTTGAGTTCGGTTGGGCCTGGCACCCTCGAAGGAGAACATTTTTCAATGGCACGGCGCAAGAAACTCAATGCCGCAGAAATGGAACAGGTGTTCCAGCGGTTCGCCGAACACAATCCGAACCCGGAAGGCGAGCTGAATTCAGTCAATACCTTCACTTTTCTTGTCGCTGTCGTGCTGTCGGCACAGGCCACCGACGAAGGCGTCAACAAGGCGACACGCGATCTGTTCCAGGCTGCCGATACACCGGAAAAGATGCTGGCGCTCGGCGAGGACGAGGTGCGCGAGTACATCCGCACCATCGGGCTTTACCGGAACAAGGCAAAGAATGTCATCGCCCTGTCGCGCGACCTGGTGGAGAAGCATGGCAGCCAGGTGCCGGACAATCGCGAAGCTCTGGAAGCCTTGCCCGGGGTCGGCAGAAAAACTGCCAACGTGGTGCTGAATATCTGTTTCGGGCAACCCACCATCGCCGTCGATACGCACCTGTTCCGGCTGGCCAACCGGGTCGGGCTGGCCCCCGGCAAGACGGTTCTTGTGGTTGAACAGGCGTTGCTCAAACGGGTGCCGGAGGCCTACCTCCTGCACGCCCACCACTGGTTGATCCTGCACGGGCGCTACATCTGCAAGGCGCGCAAGCCGGAATGTGAAAGATGCCTGATATCAGACCTGTGCCTGTTTCCAGGCAAGAGTGTCTAGGTTGTTTCTGTCACCGATTGATCCGTAGCTATCTTCTTGAAAATATGAACGAAATAGGACGTGGAAAACAACGGCACCAGGATGTTCAGAAACGGGATCAGGGCAAGCCCGGCGGGTATCAGGCCGGCGGCCCAGACCCGGCCCGAATTCAATTTTCTCAAGCTTGCCGCCTGCCGTGCCGGCATGTAGCGCATGGCAACCATGGTGAAGTATTCCCGCCCCAGCAGATAGGCGTTGGCAACCAGCATGATGGCGACACCGATACCGAAAAACACGGTCGGCAACACCAGAATGTTCACCGCCAGCACCAGCAGCCCGAACTGCAGACCCATCAGGGCCGACGACCAGGCAGACGGGGGCTTGCCCTTGGCCTCGCGCGGATAGTGCTTGACCTCAACGATATCGGCCGCGGTATCCAGAAACAGGCCCGCGAAGACTGCCGTCACCGGCGCCATCAGGAAGAAGAATACCACCAGCAACACCAGGCTGGCTGCTCCGGCTATGACCTCGTCGAGCCACGTCCAGGGCAACACAAGCAGCGCTTCCCGGCCGATCCACAACGTCGCCAATACCCCGATGAAGACCAGCAGTGTCAGCCCGATGGCCTTCGCCAGGATCGAACGGAACTCAGGTGACAGAACATCACGCATGGCCCGGAATGCTGAGGAGATCATGTAACGGCTTTCAAACTGAAAATCGAAAATCGGCTGTGTCTGGCAAATAAGAAGGTACAGGTGCTCATGCAAGTGGTGATTGCAACGCAAGCCGGTATTTGTGTATGCACTTGCCAGCCTACCTTATTCCATATCAGGAACCACCCCATGTCACAGAAGAATGCTGACGTCCTTGGAATTGGCAATGCGATTGTCGATGTGATCGCGCGCCATGACGATAGGTTCCTCGATGACAATGCCCTGGACAAGGGTGCGATGCTGCTGATCGATGAAGCCGACGCGGTATCGCTGTATGACAAGATCGGCCCGGCAACGGAGATTTCCGGAGGCTCGGCTGCAAACACCATCGCCGGAGTAACGTCGCTGGGCGGCTCAGCCGCTTACATCGGCAAGGTGGCGACAGACCAGATGGGCGATGTGTTCACCCATGACATCCGTGCCTCCGGGGTGAGTTTCGACACACCTGCTCTCAATGGCGGGCCGCAGACCGCACGCTGCATCGTCATCGTGACGCCGGACGGGCAGAGGACCATGTCCACCTACCTTGGCGCCTGCGCGATGCTGGGGCCCGACGATGTGCGTGAGGCGGAAGTGGCATCCGCCACCATCACCTATCTCGAAGGCTATCTCTGGGACCGGCCCAATGCCAAAGAGGCCTTCCGCAAGGCTGCGACACTGGCAGGTAACAACAAGCGGCAGGTGGCGCTTACCCTGTCGGATTCATTTTGCGTGGACCGGCACCGGGACAGCTTCCTGTCGCTGATCCGCGACGGCGTCGACATCCTGTTTGCCAACGAGGCCGAAATCCTGTCGCTGTACCAGACATCAAGCTTGAAAGACGCCATGGCAGCGGTTGCGCAGGACTGCTCGCTGGCGGCGATCACACGCTCGGAAAAAGGCAGCGCCATTGTGACCGGAAGCACGGTGACGGAGGTTGCAGCACAACCGGTCGACCAGGTGGTGGACACCACCGGTGCCGGCGATCTTTATGCATCCGGCTTCCTGTTCGGGCACGCGCACGGCAAACCGGTTGCCGAATGCGCGAGGCTTGGACATGTGGCAGCCGCCGAAATCATCTCGCATATCGGGGCGCGGCCCCAGGCACCACTTAAATCGCTTGTCTAGGGTCAGGACCCATTAATCTTATCCATTCTGCGGGAGGATATTTTGCTTCTGACAAGGCGAAAGGGCGCAGGAAACCGTCCGGTTTTCAAGTCCTTTCAACGATGGCAGGGGCAAAATAGACCCCGCCCTTCGGGTTTGAAGGAAAACACCCGCCTGACGGCGAAAAATGCTCGACAAGGCACAAAGCCTT
>JBPCVV010000321.1:0-4451 GCA_051010195.1 Anderseniella sp.
ACGGAAGCCGAGTTCGCGGAAGCCTGCCGGCAGGTTGAACGTATTGCGCTCTTACGTCTGAAGGACATGTTGCCATGACTGACCCCACTTACTATGCCCCGACCGGCGGGCTGCCGCCGCAGAGCCAGCTGCTCACCGGCCGCGCCGTGTTCAAGACCGCTTATGCGGTCATCCCCAAGGGCGTGATGAGCGATATCGTGACCAGCAATCTGCCGCACTGGGATGGCGCACGATTCTGGGTGCTGGCGCGGCCCCTGTCGGGGTTTGCCGAAACCTTCTCGCAATACATTGCCGAAGTTGAGCCCGGCGGCGGCAGCGACACGCCTGAAACCGATGCCGGCGCGCAAGCCGTGCTGTTCGTGGTCGACGGTGAACTGGCCCTGACCATTGACGGGGCCGGGCACACGCTCGCATCCGGCGGCTATGCCTATATTCCACCCGGCGCCGACTGGCAGGTGCGCAACACATCCAAGGCCCCGGTGCGCTTTCACTGGATCCGCAAGGCTTACGAGAAAGTCGATGGCATCGACGTGCCGGAAGCCTTGGTGACCAGCGACCACGACGTGGCACCCGTCGCCATGCCCGACACCGACGGCAAATGGGCCACCACCCGGTTCGTCGACCCGGACGATGTGCGCCACGACATGCACGTCAACATCGTCACATTCGAGCCCGGCGCGGTCATCCCGTTCCTGGAAACCCATGTCATGGAGCACGGGCTGTATGTGCTGGAGGGTAAGGCGGTGTACCGGCTGAACGAGGACTGGGTCGAGGTGGAAGCCGGCGACTTCATGTGGCTGCGCGCCTTCTGCCCGCAGGCCTGTTATGCCGGCGGCCCGGGCAAGTTCCGCTACCTGCTGTACAAGGACGTCAACCGCCACATGGCGCTGGGAGGCGGCATATGAGCGACCGCCGCATCGTCCTGCAGCCGCTGACCGCGCAAAGCTTCGCCGCCTTCGGCGACGTGCTGGAAGCAACAGGCGAGCCGGACAAGATCATAAACGCCGGCCTGTGCGACCGTTTCCACGATCTCGCCAATCTCGACTTCACCGGCAAAGACGCGCGCGCCGGCATAAGCCTGTTCCGCTCCAGGGCCCGCACCCTGCCCCATACGCTCGACATGATGGAACGTCACCCCCTCGGCTCGCAGGCCTTCCTGCCGCTGTCGGCAGACCCGTTCATGGTTATTGTCGCCCCTGACATTGAGGGCGCACCGGGCACCCCCCTCGCCTTCCTGACCAGTCCGGGGCAAGGCGTGAACTACCACCGCAATGTCTGGCACGGGGTGCTGACGCCGCTGGTGGACGATGCGTTGTTTGCGGTGGTGGATCGCATTGGGGAAGGTGGCAATCTGGAGGAATTCGTGCTCGACGAGCCTTGGTTGGTCTGCCCAGCTTAGGGACAAAATCCTGGAGCCAGAAGCAATTGCTTCGAAATTCAGCCAATGGCTGCTGTGCGGACGAAGTTACCGATCAAATCGGACGTGTGAAGTTGCATTTGTGCGCCAAAATTGGCGACCGCAATTAGTGCCCAATTTCTATCCATGGGGCATTCTTGGCCGAGTAGCGCAGTTTGCCCAGTGCTGCTTCGCGCAACTCCGTGCGCGCTTTCTCAGTCCATACCGCATAAGCAGGAAATGGGAACGAGGGGCTGTCTTTGACGACATGCAATTGTCCTCGTTCAACATAGTCATCAGCAATTCGATAGGGCAGGAATGTCGATTTTTTGTGCTCCATCAGAAACTTCGGAGTTGACGCCCCAACCTGCATCATCAACTGAGGTGGTTTTGCTTCCGGAAACCACCGGCTATGTGCCATCGCGAACTCGGGCCCCCAGTTTGTGTAGACATAGTCATCACTTAGAACATCACCCTTGCCATCTTCACTTGAAACCAGAATAAGTCGGTCATCCATGATGTGTTCGACCCTGAAACCCTGGCGGATTTCTGGATTGTACATCACAGCAATATCAAGCACGCCCCGTAGCAACATGTTTGACATGCTTTGTGGCGTGCCAATCTGGAAATTGAATGCCGTTGTGGGAAGCGCCTGGCTCAACTCGCCGAGCCACCTACTGGAAAGCTCAGGCCACAGGGTATCTTCACAAGCAAGAGACAGACTGCCGTCAATACCGTCACGCAGGGAAATCTGGTATACTGCTTCATCCCATAGCTGCAGTGCCGATCGGGCGTAGGGCTCAAACTTCGCCCCATCGGGTGTCAAAGCCACGCCGCTTTTCGACCGCTCAAACAATTTTTGGCCCAGCGTATCTTCCAGCTTCTGAATCCGAACGCTGATCGCCGACTGCGTCACGAACATGCGGTCTGCGGCACCAACAAAGCTTTCAGATGCGAGAACGTTCAGGAATGTCTTGACAAGTACAATGTCCATTTTCGGTTTCTATCTATGATTTTTTTTCATACAAACAATATATTTTATTCGCTTTTCAAATTTATTCAATGCTGTACATGAGCTGGTTGTGGGCGATTGACTGCACGCATTGGCGTTTGGCCGCCAATCGGCATGGAACAGATGGCGCCTCACTAAACCAACACACACAGGGGACTCCCATGAGCAAGCGAGACGAATTGATTGTCAAATACGCCAGCGATCTGAAAGACAAATGCGGCATGACGCCAGACATGAACCTTCTCACCAAAGTTACGATCGGCTGTGGCCCTTCGATTTACGATGCAGATGCATCGACGGTTTCAGGTTCGGACACGGCAGAGCTTGAAACCGTCAAGAAGAACTTCCTGATCAAAAAGCTAGGTTTGATGGATGGTCCACAGCTTGATGAGGCGCTTGCCGCAGTCATGGATACGTACGGCAGATCCAACCGGAACAAGTACCGGGCGGTGGTGTATTACATGCTCACCATATATTTCGGCAAAAACGCCGTTTACACATAGCGGAAAGGGATTTCCATGTTGAATGAATTCAAAGCGTTTGCCTTCAAGGGCAATGTTCTGGACCTTGCTATTGGCGTTATTATCGCTGGTGCTTTTGGCCTTATCATCAGTTCTCTGGTTGGCGACATTATCATGCCGATTGTCGGCGCCCTCTTCGGTGGTCTTGATTTCTCGAACATGTTTGCACCGCTTGCAAGCACTGTAACTGCAACAACGCTCGATGCAGCCAAGGAACAGGGAGCTGTACTGGCATACGGCAACTTTATTACGGCGGTGGTCAACTTCCTGATAATTGCCTTCATCCTGTTCTTGATTGTGCGTGCAGCAAACAACATGAAGAAGAAGGAAGAGGCCGCACCGGCTGCTCCACCCGCCGAAGTTCAGTTGCTTACTGAGATCCGTGACGCACTGAAGAAGAAGTAAGTTTGCATCGCAGGAACAAGAAATGCAGGGCCCGGATAGAGTCTATCCGGGTCTTGGTTTGCCAGAGCGCGCCGGAAACCGACATGGGTTGCGCTCCTCTAAAGGAGATCGGGGCGAAATATCGCCTTGCTGCACTGCGCAGTCAGACCGTGCTCGGATTGAAACAACCAGATTCAGGAGTGGAACAGCAGATGAATAAGCAAGTTGCGGAATTTTTGGGGACATTCACATTAGTTTTGTTTGGCTGCGGCTCGGCCGTCTTGGCCGGAGCCGATATAGGATTGACAGGCATCAGCTTTGCTTTCGGGCTGGCATTGATCGGCATGGCCTACGGAATTGGTCCGGTGTCTGGTTGCCACATCAACCCCGCCGTTTCGCTTGGCATGGTGGCCGCCGGTCGCATGAAGATACCGGAAGCAATCAAATACATCGTTGCTCAAATTGCAGGTGCAATCGTCGCGGCATTGGTCTTGTTGGTCATTGCAACTGGCAAGGCTGATTTCAGCGTTGCAGCCAACGGTCTTGGGCAAAATGGTTGGGGAGAAGGCTATCTGGGCGAATATTCCGTCCTGGCAGCGTTCGTGTTCGAAGTCGTCGCCACATTCCTGTTCATGGTTGTTATTCTTGGCGCGACGGGTGCAGGTGCTCCGCCGGCGATGGCAGGTCTTGCGATTGGTCTTGCACTGGTTGCTATCCACCTGGTTGGCATCAATGTCACAGGTGTCTCCGTCAACCCTGCACGCTCGATTGGGCCTGCACTGTTTGCAGGTACAGCGGCGCTTGGGCAGCTTTGGCTCTTTATTATAGCACCAATAACTGGCGCTTTGGCCGCTGGCATGATCTTTAAGGCCGGATGGCTCAACAAACCTGAATAATCATGCCATCGTAACGTCGATTTTCGTCCATGCAGCGGGGGCCTTGTCGGCCCACGCCGGGGTCAGGGTGAACTGTGCCAGAAGCAGGGCCGCCAGGGGTCTTAGGCTGTCGCCGCCTCCACAGCGGCGTGTGTGTCGAAATACTCCATGAATTCGGTTGCCTTGCCGTCTTCAAGATACCAGACATCCACTTTCGGCAGTGTTATGCGTTTTCCAGTTCGCTTGTTGGTCCAGGAGCATTC
>JBPCVV010000322.1:0-12194 GCA_051010195.1 Anderseniella sp.
CAACCGGCGCATCACCCGCCGTTTGCCCGATCTCCGCATAGGTCCGGGCAATCAGATATTGTTCCGCCCGTTCAATTGAGCGCAGTTTTCCAACTGCGGCACGTTCATGTGCGTATTTCATGTCGCCATGTCTCCTGTCACAATACAATGTGCAGGAGAGGTGGAAACATTTAGTGGATTTTGGAGTTCAGTTTTTAAGTTCGCCGTTAAGAATTAGCTTGTAAGAGGCGTTGTGACGATATTGATTTCGTCTGCACCGGTAACCCCGTTGAGGGTTGCAAGGTCAACATAAGCTTCCCCGTTCGCGGCACCATCAGCGTCGATCTGGATGGTTGTATCTACGCCGTCATCCTCTATCCTGACATAGTCCGTGATAGCGGCGTCGGAGAAACCGGGGTCACTCAAAAGTGCAGATAAATCTAGTACATCTTCCGTCGGCACAAATCCCGTGATTGAGTATTCCGGATCAGCAAAACTATCGATGACGAACACCTCAGTTATTTCATTCTGCCCTTCGTCAAACCCATCAAATTCATCAAAGACCACCTGGTTTGACTCATCAAAGTAAATGCCGCCCTCATCATAATATTCTACAATTGCCAAAGCCGTCGTTGCATCGTCTGTACCGGTGATGGAGATCGTTACTTCTTGCGTATCGCTGGCGCCAAACTGGTCTGTGACGACGGCGGTAAATGTATCGGTGAGCGTATCACCCTCGTCAAGGCCCTGGACCAAAGGCGAGTCGTTGTCGAGAACGTAGGTCCACTGCCCCTCTGCATCGACCGACATCGTGCCGTACTCGCCATCAAGTGTGGAACTGGTAATTTCGCCAGGCGAGAACGCAACGATTTGTGCCCGTGTCCATGACTCACCGTTAAAGATCTGGCCCGAACCCGAAAGCGTTACAGTGCTGCCAATGATCTCTCCGCTGCTGTCCAACAGGTCAAATGAGGCGGCAATAGCATTTGGATCATTCAGGTCATGGTCCAGACGCAGCACAATCTGAGTGGCTTCCTCCGGAGGATCAAGTGTGAAGGACGCTATGCCAACTACTGTTCCATCGACAAAACTGCGCTCGCGGAATTCGACCTTAAACACGCCATTTCCATCACGCCTTACGAGCAACTCCATGACGTCATCGCCAGGCTGAGGATTGTCACCGCCACCGATGCGGTCACTTAGCCGGATGCCATAGCCCTCGCGGTTCTCGTCAGGAACAACAAGGTCGAACAGGCCTTCTACCGTGAAATTATCGTCACTCTTCAAACCCTTGTTCTGATCTTCAACCGCATCACTTGGATTGGTCCGCAACGTGGCGGTGTGGCCGGAAAACGGTATAGAGGTGAAAAGGGCCGATTGGGTAGGGCCTGCCAGGGAACCATCCATGACCGCTCGCCCGCCGGATTCAGTGAATACACCCGAGGTGTTATACTGAGCAGGGTCACCATTTGGGAAAAGGCTACCGGATGGCGGTGGAGCTCCATCGCCAAAATCATCAGAGAACAGCACTGACCCATTCTTGACGACCGTCAGATTGTCAATTGCAAAACTATAGTCGACGTTGCCGACAACATTCGTGCCACCCTCCAGAGTCCAGCCCAGCACTGCCCCATTGTCAACGTCCACAGCGATCAGGTTGCCGGTGACCTGCAAGTTCACGCCATCCTCGCTCACCGCTCCGGCCAGTTCACTGTAAGCCACACCATCCACAGGAACTTCTGGCGCAACGGAAATGACCGGTGCATCATTGACGCCCGTGATAGTCACCTCGATCTCGCGGGTGACCTGGCCGCCGGTCTTCTCGTCATCCAGGGTGATTGTGTAGGTCTCGGTGATCACTTCACCTTCACCAAGGAACTGCACATCGGCATTGGCCACCTGATAGGTCCAGTCGATCTCGCCGTTGAGCCCTGTTGTTGTCGTGTCAGGCGATACACCAATCGTGGAGATACTACCCAGCTGAACGGTAGGCCCGGCAGGATGATCGCTCGAGGTGAACTCAACCAATGCAATATGCGTGTCCGTCAAATCAACGTCGGTGAAGCCAATCGAACCGGTTGATTCAAGTGTCGGTGTCGACGCGTCCTCGACAACACTGCCTTCCGGTGCAACCGGTTGTGCAGCAATAACAGCCGCATCATTGGTACCGTTGATTGTCAGCACAACATTCTGGGTCGTGGTCCCGCCATTGCCGTCATCGACGGTGACAACATAGGTCAGCTCGACACTGTCGCCGGCGCCGAGGAAGTCAATGTCGGCGTTGGCCACGTCATAGGTCCAACCTGTCGAGCCGGTGCCATCGATCTGCGAGAAGTTGGTGAGGTCGGGATCGTCCAGGGAAAACGCGTTCAGCAATGCTTCCGTCTGGCTGCCCGGGCCGGTGGTCAGCACATAGCCATTGGCCAGCGTAACGCTGCTTACCATACCGCCGTCATGGTCGGCTGACGGATCATCACTCAGGTCGACATCGGTAAAGCTGACAGTGCCGGTCGCATTCACCGGATCAGTATCGGTGCCGCCCGGCACGTCAGCCGTCTCCGTCACCGTACCACTCTGCGGTTCGGACACGATCACCGGTACGTCATTGGTGCCGGTCAGCGTTATCACCACGGTTTCTGTTACAGTACCGCCATTGCCGTCATCTATTGTCACTTCAAATGACAACTCGACTACGTCGTTGGCTCCAAGGAAATCCATATCCTGATCCGAAATCAGGTAAGTCCAGTCCACCGTCCCGTCGCCCGCTGTAGATGACCCGAAGACACTGTCGAAGGATGTTCTCAGGCTGCCGTCATCGAGTGAGAAGGCATTGAAAAACGTTGCTGTCTGGGCGGGTGTCAGCACGTATCCGTTGGCCAAGGTGGATGCTGTCACCGTGCTGTCCGTCACGGACGCGGTGTGCTGATCGCTCAGGTCGACATCGGCAAAAGTTATGACACCGGTTTCCACCAGGTCGGTTGCAAGCTCAGCCGGACTGGTCGACAGGTCCGCAATCTCGTCCAAGGCACCGCTGACATCACGCGCGGCAGCGGTCACGTCTATGAGCGGCACATCGTTGGTGCCGGTGATGGTTACCGTGATCAACTGCGAAGTTGTGTCGGTCGAGGTGCCGCTGTCGTCCTGGATGTTCACCAGGTAGGTGACGACAAGTGTGTCGTTTGCACCGAGGAAATCAACATCCTGATCCGTAATGGTGAATTCCCATGCGACCTGGCCCGGATTGGGGCTGGCACCGGGATCAGGTGTCACCGAAGGTGTTTCAGTGAGCGTAAGCTGTACGCTGCCGAAAATTTCACCGAACACATCGCCAAGGTTTTCAGACGGCAGTCCGGCGCGGTTCCACTGGGCACCGTCAAATACCGGCGTGTTGGTTACAACGGTATCGTGGCCATCGGTTGAATCAAGATCCTGAAAGGCGACAATTCCCGACGCCACTAGCTCAACCGGAGATCCCTGCACCGCTGCCGTTTCGGTAATGCCATCTTCATGGCTGACCTGAGCCGATATGACGACTGGGCGGTCATTGTCGCCAATGACGGTCACTTCAACGGTATCAGAGTCCGTAAAGTTGCCCGGATCGGCAATAAGGTAAGTGAAGCTGTCAGTCGCACTTTCGCCGTCGGCCAGATATTGAAATGCCGGGTTTGGATCATAGAAGAAATCACCTGCAGCATTGATCCGAACAACCGCTCCGGAGGACAGCGTAAAGGGCGTCAATTCCGTGCCGACTATGCTGCCGTCGAAGGCAAAATCTACTCCCTCTTCCCAGATCAGGTCTTCGCCAAACCCAACCACCCGGACGTCAAACCCTTCCGGGTCTTCATCAGGCTGGATACTGGTGTTGGAGATGACATTACCGAAGAAAATATCATCCTCTTCGGTCAGGAACCCGTCAAAAAACGCTACCGGCGGATCGTCTTTGTCCAGTGTGTCAAAAACCACCTTGGCGGCGGACGCTGCAGCAAGCGGATTTCCGGCCAGATCTTCAAGTGTCAGCGTTTGACCCAGGGCTACGATCTGTATGCCCTCAAAAGAGCCCGATCCGCTACCGCCCTCCAGTTCACCTTGTTGACCTGCTGCCTTGGAAAAAACAGTTTTGATCAGGTCAAGGCGTGTCTCTTCGCCCTGTATATCCTGATCGGTTTTCAGGACAATGATCGGGGTCTCACCGACACCGGTGATGATCAGCTTGTTACCGACTTCCGTGACCGTGCCGATAATCTGACCAGCCTTGTCAAGCACCAGGAAACGGCCTGCTTCGGTGGTTCCGATATCGTTGAACAGAGATACCTCGGTTGAGCCCACATCATTATCGATGACAGCTCCTACCGTCGTGCCACGTATGGCCAGAACTGCCACCGGAGTTTCAACTTTCATGTCTCCGTTAGGTGCAATGGAGCCGGCAACGAAAACAAACGCGCCCTGCACCAGATTGACCAGCATGGAGGAGTCCTGTGCCTGATCGCCGTTGAACACAAACTCGTTCAGCACCATGCGGGCATCGGATGTCATCGAGAACAGGGAACCATCTTCCAGGCTCAAGCCAAATTTTGTATTGGACCCGGTCTCAACCACATCACCCAGATACACCTTGGTTCCGGGTTCCAGTTGCACAACACTGCCGTCGGTGCGTGTTGCCGTGGCGGTGCCTTCCAGATGCTGGACTTCGCCAATCGGATTGCCGGATTGGGCGGTACCGCCGGACTGCGCATACTGACCAGGGAACAGCGGGCCAGCCAGTGCCTCCACCACATCGCCGCCCAGCATGGCGCCGTTCGGCGCCATCAGCGCAGGTGCAGAACCGGACCCAAAATAACCTTCGATTGTCAGTGATTTGCCGTCAGCACCGGAGATTTCCAGGTCGTTGCCTGACCGGGAATAATCGCCCTTGAAAAGTAGCTCAGCGTCGGCAATCTGGATCGGAGACCCATCGCCAGGCGATTGCACCTGCACGTGAGACGTGCTTGCATCCGGAGAGATAAACTGATTGACAGCCATAACAGGAACTTCCCAAGCTTAAGTACTTGTTTCCCCGCATCGAAGGAGACTACTTTACGCTACGTTGAATCACAACCCTTGCTAGTACAGCAAGTATCGGGCCACACGTCAGATTTTCGATCAAAAACATAGTTTAACGCTCCCTGAAGGCCTCGCCGGCGATTTTCCGGACCGGTTTAAGCAGATAATTCAAGATGGTGTGATCACCGGTTAAGATATCAACAGATGCGATCATGCCGGGAATGATGGACAACTGGGCCTCCGGCGGCCCGATCTGATTGGATTTGGTGCGCACAATCACCCGGTAGAACGACTGTTTGTCCTCGTCAGTTGAACTGTCGGCACTGATTCGTTCCACATTGCCGGAAATCACCCCGTAAACTGTGTAATCATAGGCCGACAATTTGACATTGGCTTTTTGGCCCGGACGAATGAACGCCACATCGCGCGGACTGATCTGCACTTCGATCAGCAGGCTTTCGTCAAGCGGCACAATTTCCACGATATCCTTGCCGGGAGTCACAACCGCTCCCACGGAACTGACATTCAGGCGGTTTACGACACCGCGCAACGGTGCCAGCAATGTGGTCCGGCGAACCCTGTCGCGGGCCGACCTGATGGTTTCGGTCACCACGGACAGGTCGGCGCGCACCTTCACCAGTTTTTCGCGAGCCTCGGTTCGAAACGTCTGCGCGGCATTGGCAAGACGCTGTTCCGCCTCGACCACGGACGCCCGTTCACGCGGCACCCTGGCGCGCGCCTCTGCCAGTTGACCGGCTGTTTCTGCATGCAGCCGACGAACCTTGATCAATTCCAGTGTCGGGATGGCACCGCGCTTTTTCAGGTTTTCGGAAAGTTTCAGTTCTTCCGCCGAAAATTTGTTGGACTGCCGCAGTCTTTCCTCGCGCGCCTCCAGTTCCGCCAGGGTTTGCCTGGCCTGGATCAGCTGTTGTTCAAGAATGGTTTTTTCCTCGGACCGTTTCTGACGCCGGGCCGCAAACAACGCCCGTTCGCTTTCGACCTTTTCAGGCGCATCAGCGATCAGTTGCGCCGGAAATGCCAGTTCATCCAGGCTGTTGGCTTCGGCTTGCAGGCGCACTTCTTCGGCACCGAGCGCCAGCCAGCGTTGCTGAACTTCGCCGAGGCGGGCCGAAAACTCCGTGTCATCAATTCGAATGAGCGGCTGGCCCTTTTCAACCGTATCACCTTCGGATACCAGGAACTCGCGCACAATCCCTGGTTCCAGGGTCTGGACCACCTGCAACTGGCTGGACGGGATCACCCGGCCGGTTCCCCTGGTTACTTCTTCGACGGTCGCCCACCATGCCCACGCCAAAAGGCTGGCCAACAGGCACAGCAGGCAAACAATGAGCATCCAAGGACCGCGGGAATAGGACTGTTCGTAGGCGTGTCTGGCGTTTGCGGCAAAGCGCAAGTCCTCGGTACGCATCAGCCAGTCCCCCCAAGCTTTTTCGCTGCCATGTTCTTGTTCTGCTGCAACTTTTTCAGAACATCGTCGCGCGGACCGTCCGCCATCAACCTGCCGTCCTCAACGACAATCAGCCTGTCAACCAGGCCCAGCAGCGAGGCACGGTGGGTTGCTATGACCAGCGTCGTGGTTTCCCTCGGCAGCTTGGCAAGCTGCGCCATCAATTGGTTTTCAGCGGCGGTATCCATGGCTGCAGAGGGCTCGTCAAGGAACAACACCTTCGGTTTGCGGAGCAGCAGACGGGCCAGCACAACCTGATGGCGCTGTCCGCCAGACAGGTTCCTGCCACGCTCGGCAACCGGCGCCGCCAGCCCCATGGGATGGCTCGCAACCAATCCCTCGAGCGCGGCCAGATGGACTGCGTCGAGCACTTCGCGATCACTGGCATGGGGCCGACCGAGAACTATATTCTCACGTATTGTCCCGGAAAACAGGTGTGGTTCCTGGTCCAGGTAGCCAATCGACGAACGTACATCGCCGACGGCGTACTGGCGCGCATCCAGTCCATCGATCAGAACCGACCCTTCGCTGGGTGAAACCAGCGCGCCCATAAGGCGGCCAAGGGTGGACTTGCCCGAGCCAATGCGTCCGATCATGCCGACCCGCTCTCCAGGTCGTATCGACAGGTTGATCCCCTGCAGCGCCGGCCGCGGGCTTTGCGGATAGGACAGCGACACGTCGCGGAACTCAATCGCAGCGTCATTTATCACGCCGCCGGCATGCTTGTGCACAACGTCGTCGCGTTCCAGCTTCATGAACCTGCCCAGGGCGCGCAGGCTGGCAAAGGCGAATTCCGAGCGGGACAACGACATGGCGATATTGGCCAAGGGCGCCAGTATCCGGCCTGCCAGTATGTTTGCGGCAATCAGGCCACCGATGGTGAGTTCACCCGCGCCGATGAGAAACACGCCCCATACGATAATGGCGACGCTGACGCCCTGCTGCACAAGACCGGTGAAATTCAGTGCGATGGATGCCCATAGACGGGTCGTGGCCGAGGCGCGCACGGAGGCTGCCGTGGCCTGTTCCCACTTGCCCTGGAGGTAGCCTTCGCCGCCTGCAGCCTTGACGGCTTCGACACCAGTGAGGGCTTCGACCAGCATGCCATGCCTGTTCTGCATCAGGCCATGGGTCTGCTTGATCGACCGGCTGAGCGGGATCTGCAGCAGCAATGTCACAGCCAGCACCAGCGGCACGGCAATCAGGGGTATCAGGGCGAGGCTACCGGCCACCAGCCAGAGCACGGCCAGGAATATCCCGATAAAGGCAAGGTCAATGATGCCGACGAACAGTGAAGAGGTGAGGAACTCACGGGCGCTTTCGAAATCCTTGATCTGGTTGGCGAGGACGCCTGACGGTGCCGTGCGCGCCGACATCCTGGCGGCCATTGCCTGTTCGAACAGGGTGGAATTTACGCCGAGGTCGACCCGTTTTCCGGCACCGTCCAGCAGCAGGCCGCGCATCAGTTTCAGGATGAAATCGAACGCGATGGCAATGGCCACGCCTGCGGTCAGCGCCCACAAGGTCGGCAACGACTGGGTCTGTATCACCCGATCATACACGTTCATGATGAACAGCGGCAGCGCCAGACCCAGTATGTTGATGACCAGTGCCGCAAGCGCAACCTGGACGCCAACCGGCCAGAACTTCAACAACGGGGACAACAACCAGTGCCTGGCGGGTTTTTTGTCGTCCGAGTATCCGGGCAGTTGTTCCTCGACCGCCGAAACGTAAATCACATAGTTGGACGCCTGCTTGTCGAGCTTCTTCAACCGGACCCGGCGCGGTTTATCGGATACTGCGGGGAACACGACACGGGCGAATTTGCCAATCGGCGAAATGTCGGTGACGACACAGGCATCGCCTCGGTCGAACAGCACGATGAACGGTGCAACCAGAGCTGGAACATCGGAGGGTTTGCGCTGGAACACCTTGGCTTCCATGCCCAGGTTCTCCGCAGCCCGGCCAACCAGTTCCGGCGTCAGGCGGCCGTCGACCAAAGGCAGATTGCTACTGGCAGCACTTGGTGAAAACGGCAAACCTGCCTGCGCTGCGATAAAGCCCAGACAAGCCAGCACATGGTCTGTCGCAACCGGATCAAACCCTTCCGCCGCATGCCCAGCCTGCTGTTGCCGGTCATTGCCGGAACCTTCGGATTCAGGTTTGCTGGCTTTCGATCGTTGCAGCATATGAGAACACCACTATCTCTCTGCGCCCGGCAGGCGCCACACCGCGGCAGCCTTCTTCTATCGAAGAGGCTTAATCACCAGATCATGATTGCCACCCAGGCTGCGTGCCGGTGCCAGATTGCTGAACGGTATTGCCTCTTTCGGCGCCTCAACACCGAAAATGTCCAGCAACTGGCCGGTCAGGGCAACAACCTGGTAGATTGCAAACCGCGTGATCGCCGACGCGCTGGACAGTTCAAAGCGCACCCTGAACCTGGTGTTTTCAGCGTCCAACACGTCGAGAATGCTGCGCTTGGACAACTGGTATTCATCAAGGTAGGTCCGAATGATCTTGGAATTGCTGGCTTCCTGGCGTTTCAGCGCCGCGACCTCGACATGCCCGTTCGTGTATTTGGCCCATGAGGTTTCGATTTGCTTGATTACGTCACGCTCGCGACGCTCCAGGTCGGCCACCCGTTGCACGACACGTTCAGACAGTTCGCCGACGCGCGCGGTTCGAACCCGGCCATCAAACAGGTTCCAGCTCAAAACCACCCCGCCGCGCAATTCGTTGTTGCGACCTGGTGTACCGTCTATGTCCTTGCCGTAAATTGCCTCACCTTCGAGGTACACCTGTGGGTAGTAGTCAGATTTGGACTGGTTGCGCTCGTATTCAGCCGCCACGATATCTGATCTTAACGCCAGTAATATCGAATTGTGCGCCAGTGCATTGTTGACTGACTTCTGCAATCCGCGGCTTGCATGGTCTGGAATTGGAATGGAGCGAAGCCTGCCGGGACGTTTGCCGACAACTTCGGCATATCGTGCTTCTGCCGACTGCAGGGCAGCCCGAATTTCCGCATGCACCGCCTGCGCGCCAGCCAGCCGTTCTTTGGTCTGATCGAGGTCGGAAACCGGAGAGATGCCGCCCTTATATCGATTGTTGACCAGTGACAATATTTCCTTGTGCCGCTTGATATTGGCAGCAGCCACATGCAGCAGCCTGCGATGGCGCAGCACGTCTATGTAGGTTTCAACGGCATCCAGCCCGACGGCCTCGGAAGCCGCGAGAACCCGCATGGCAGCGGAATCTATACGCGCTTCGGACTTGTAAATCTGGTTTGCCCGGTCCCACCCGTCAAACACAACCTGTCTGATTCTTGCCGAAACCTCTCGCCGCGGACGAAGTGTATTGTTGCCGGCACTTATACCCTCCGGGCGATCAATTTTCTGCGCCTGCAGGCTTGCGCTCATGCTGATCTGCGGCATCAAGCGGCCGGTGGCCTGGTCAAGTACATAGTTTGCGGCCCGGCGATTCGCGCTGGATGACTTTATAGTGGGATTGGTGGCAACCGCGCGACGAACCGCGTCACCGAGCGTTTGCGCCTGTACCGGTGAACCGCCGATAAAAATAAGCGCAATCGCGCACAGCGTCGCCGCGCGCAGCCAATACCGGCAAAAATCTAAATAAGTACGCATGCCCCTCAGCACTCCGCCTTAGCAAAAAAACAAACTTCCGTCGCTCAGCATGTTTCCTTTACATTTTGACCCTGTCAGCCTCCGGTTGCCTTGTCCGCAGCAGCACTGCCACGTCAACCGGATGACCAAGTCCGTTCGTGCCTTAAATCCACCCCATAAAAGTCCGGACCTTGCCATGATGCACACACTCGGGTCGATCAAGCAAGGGAGATGGCCGCGGCGTCAACCAAATAGGGTTAATTTTCAATGTCATATATCTGTGAATAAACATCGAGACTGTGTGAAAAACCACAGACCGCGGCGGGTTCTGCCCGGTTTCGGCCTTTTTGCGGCCTACTTTTCCAGAATGTCGTTCACGCCGTCCCAGGCTTTGCCCGGTGGCTTGGCAGAAAACTCTGCTGCCCGGTTTGAATAAATCCGGTAAAACTCTGCAAAATCGAATTCTTCGGCCTTTTTCACGCACCTCTCGGCGATTCGCCTGACATCCTCCCAGCGTTGGGCGTAATAGGCATCCAGCATGGCACCATGTTCTTGTGAGAGGGCCTGAAACCGGTCTGCTGCCGCCATTTCGCTGTCTCCCAACAGGGCGAAAATGTCTTCAGGTTCCTTCTTGCCCTTGACGCGGACACGGTCAATCTGCAGCACCGCCAGCCGGCCCTCAACCGCTTCAGCCGTTTGCCGGCCAATAATTATCTGGGTTCCGTAGGATTTCGTCTGTCCCTCAAGCCGCGCGGACAGGTTAACCGCGTCGCCCAGCACCGTGTAGTCGAAGCGGAAATCCGAGCCCATATTGCCGACAACACACTCGCCGGTATTGATGCCGACACCGATGTCCAGCGCAATGTCCCCCGCCGCTTCCCGTTCCTCGTTGAGCAGGGCCTGGCGCCTGGTCATGTCGAGCGCGGCACAACAGGCATTATAGGCGTGCTCGTCATCGGCCAGCGGCGCATTCCAGAACGCCATGATGTTGTCGCCCATATACTTGTCGATGGTGCCCTTGTGCGCGACCACGGCTTCCGACAATGGCGTCAGCAACGAGTTGATCAGCATGGTCAGCCCTTGCGGATTGGACTTGTACTGTTCGGAGATGGTGGTAAAGCCGCGCACATCGGAGAACAGGATGCTCATGTCCTTGGTCTCGCCACCCAGGATCAGCTTGTCGGGATCCTCGGTCAGTTGCTCCACCATGTCTTGGGACAGGTACTGGCCGAAAGCTGTGCGTATGCGGCGGCGGTCTATCTCTTCCTGCAGATACCCCAGAACAATCAGCACACTGGTGACCGCCAGGGATGCCAACAGGGGGAATGCATAATCGAAGATCAGCGCCTTCTGGGTGAACGCCCACCAGGACGCCCCGACCACGGCAGCCGCCACAACACCACCCGCAATCACTGTGATCACGGCACCGAACCGGGGCAGCAACCCGATCAGCGCCAGCCCGATGAGCAATGTGAGCGAGACCTCCATGCCATTGGCCCAGGCCGGGCGCTGCAACAGGGTTTTGCTCAATATGGCGTTTATCAGTTGCGCATGCGCTTCCACGCCCGGCATGGCGGCCTCCACGGGCGTAGCTTTCAGGTCAAACAGCCCGGTTGCCGACGCGCCGAGCAATACGATCCGTCCTTTGAACACGCCCGTGTTCACCCGGTCAGCCAGCAGATCAGCGGCCGACACGAATATGCGCTGGTCATGGGTGCGGAAGTGCAGCCAGGCCTTGGCGTTCTTGTCGGTCGGCATGGCGACGCCGGCCAGCACCACCGAGTTCACACCGGCATCGCCCGACCGGATCAGGATCGTGGACTGCCCTGTCGCCACCCGCAACAGTTCCAGGCTGAGAGAGGGCAGCATCTTGTCCTGGGCCATCATCACAAGCGGCATCTTGCGGACCACGCCGTCGCGTTCCGGTCGCAGTGACACCATGCCCCGCCCCTGGGCCTTGGCCTCGAGTTCCGGTACATTCCTGACCATACCTTGATAGGTGTCCAGGAACCTCTTGGGATCAGGCCCGAGCATGGCAATGGGTGACTGCTTCAGTTCACTGGCATGCCATTGCTTGAGTT
>JBPCVV010000323.1:0-2660 GCA_051010195.1 Anderseniella sp.
GTGCGGTCCATTGATCAGCACTGCGGTTCGCAGTGCCGGTAACCTGTCCGGATTTTTGGTCTGCATTGGTTGGTAAAGCTGATGGGGCCGGTCAACAACAAAACGCGACAGATGTGTGGCCTTTTAAGGCCACGACTGCTAGTCTTCACGTAGCAGGGAAAGTACTCTCACAGGGGCGATGCCAGCTTAGAGTGGTTGATAAAGGCCAAAGTATCAAGCTGCATCAATTCTATGGCGCCGTTCGATCCCAGGTTTGGCTCAGGCGGGGTTAGACAGGGTGGTATCCAAGTTTCTCAAGTTGTCTCTTGTCAACCAGGTTCTGATTGCTCTCATTCTGGGAATAGCCTGTGGTGTCTTTTTCGGCGAGCTGACGGCACCGGTGGGAGTCTTGGGCGATGTCTACATCGCGCTGCTGCAGATGACCGTGCTTCCCTATTTGATTGTTGCCCTGATCGGTGGAGTTGGCCGTCTCAACCCT
Source organism: Anderseniella sp. (assembly GCA_051010195.1). Classification (GTDB taxonomy): domain Bacteria; phylum Pseudomonadota; class Alphaproteobacteria; order Rhizobiales; family Aestuariivirgaceae; genus Anderseniella. The sequence continues at coordinate 479 of JBPCVV010000323.1, forward strand.
GCGTGGGCAGCACGTATAGGCGCCCATGGTGCGTTGACCATGCTGTTTTTGTGGGTCGTCACCTTCGTGGTGGTTTTGGCGGTGCCACTATCATATCCGGACTGGCCGGAATCATCTGCGTTCAGCTCGATCACTCAACCCGATGACAAACAGATCGATCTGCTTCGCCTGTTTCTCCCGTCTAACGTCTTTCAGTCGCTGAGCGAAAACCTGGTACCGGCTGTGGTGTTGTTCTGCGTCATCATGGGCATCGCCATTATGGGCGTCGAGCAGAAGGACAGCATTCTTTCGATCCTCGACGGCCTGCGTGCCGCGATCAGCAAGATGACATCACTGGCGATACGGCTGTCGCCGATTGGCATTTTCGCGGTTTCTGCGGATGCGGCGGGTTCCATGGAACTGGATCAGATCCCACGCCTGAAGATTTTCTTCTTATCTTTGGGTTTTGGCTGGGCACTCATGCAGTTCGTGATTTTGCCAGTGATCCTGAGCGCCTCCACTCCCGTTCGTTACCGGACATTCATGCAGACGGCGCACGTGGCTGTTTTGACCGCATTCGCAACCAACTCAACGCTTGTGACACTGCCTTTGATGATCGCATGCTGCAAGGAGCTCTTGGAGGAAAACGGGCTGGACGACGAAGAGAGCCAGAGTTCGGTGGATGTTCTGATCCCAGGCGCCTATGTGCTGCCCAATGCCGGCACACTGTTCAATCTGGGTTTCGTCCTGTTCGCGGCCTGGTTCGTCGGCACCCCTCTGGAAGGCATGCAGAACATAGTTTTTGCTGCGGTAGGCGGCCTGTTCGCGGTCGCTGGAATGCTTGTTGCCGGGCCGATGCTGCTTGACCTGTTTCAACTGCCCAGCGACCTCTTCCAGCTCTATCTTATCGCTGGCATCTTCACCACGCGACTGACAACAGCGTTGGGCGTGTTGTTCGCTATCGTATTCTGCCTCCTGGTGACATTTTCCATGGCGGGTAAATTGAATCTCCGCCGGTTGTTGACGGCATCTGCAATCAGTCTGGTCGCAGCAATCGTGGCGCTCAAAGGCTTCAGCTTTGTTCTGGGTGGCATCGCGTCGCCGGTAGCGTCCGACGGTGAGGCCACATATCAAACGGCACAACCGTTGCTGGAACCGGCCGAGAGCCGTCTGATCGACTTGCCGGCAGCGTTGAGCGAACAGGACGCGGCGCGCTCGCGGCTTGACGTTATCAGGGAGCGGGGCACACTGAGAGTGGGCTTTCGGGCAAACGCGCTTCCCTATTCTTTCGTGAATGCCCGAGGTGAGCTTGCTGGCTTTGACATTGAACTTGTCAATGCGTTCGCGCGTGAATTGGGATTGTCTGTGGAATTTGTCTCGCTTACGCCGCCTTTGAAGTTCGATGTTATCGAAATCGGCCAGCTCGATCTCGTTGTGGGCGGAATCGGGATCTCCATGCAGAAGGCGGTTAGAGCGGCGTACTCTAACTCCTATTTTGAGGAACAAGTCGGGTTTGTGGTACCGGACCACCGCCGTAACCAGTTTGTCGACATGGTCAAAATCCGCACTATGGAGCCGCTCACGGTGGCAGTTCCGCGGCGTTTTAATTCTCTCATACTCGACCAGCTAATGCCTCGCGCCAAGCTTGTTAAAATCGACTCGGCCCGAGAATTCGTGACCGGAAAACGGACCGATATCGATGCTCTGCTGTTCGGCGCCCAGACAGCTTTTGCCTGGACCCTGACCTACCCGGAATTCTCGGTCACCATACCGAGGGGGATGTCCATGCGGGTACCAATGGCATTTGGCCTGCCCGCGAACGCGCCGCGCTTCCGCAACACCGTCAACACGTGGCTTTCCCTCAATGAGAAACTTGGACTGGTCAAGCTGGCCCACGATCACTGGGTGCTGGGAACCGGCCTCAAGGACAAAAAACCTCGCTGGTCGGTGATTCGCGACGTGCTGCACTGGATTGAGTAGTGGATATGCTTCAACGAGCCCGCCGCACGCAAAGCCGACCCACATCAGCGGTAGAGTGGATCAATGCAATGGGTTCCAGAAATCTTCACCGTCTTCCCTGCAGTGGCGGAAGACCAGGCATGCCGGTCGTGCAAATATGAGTAACTGGTTGGCGCGGGCTGCTGATCAATTCATGCAAATTGCGGCGAGTGCACCATTTGCGACGGCGATCTTTGGTCACCGC
>JBPCVV010000324.1:0-8065 GCA_051010195.1 Anderseniella sp.
GTTGTCATGGCCTTTTCCCAGAAACCGAACAGGCCCATGTAAGCCAGGAAACCGGCGGACGCCAGGGATGCCCAGAAGCCCGCCGACAGCCATGTCAGCAGAATGATGAAGCTGGCAATCACCGGCCAGGGCGTGGCAACGAACAGGACCTCCAGCCCGTCCAGTACCACCCGGATGCCGTAGCTGACGAAATCGAAGGCCCACTGCCCCGTCGTGCGCACAAACTCGAAGAATTGCTCGACGAACTTGATCGCCGTCAGCCGGATGTTGACGTCGGTCGGGAAAACCGCGAGCCAGCTTACTGTTCCCGGAAATGCAAAGTGCACGATGCTGACCGCGAAAATCAGCAACACGAACACAGCGCTGGTGGCGGTTCGCAAACCGTCCAGCCCGGCCTTGATCGACCGGTCCGACAGCCATTGCGAAAACCGGCTTTCAAGGGCCGGGTTGGCCATGATGCCTTCGGCCAGCTTGACCACAGCGAGCATCGCCACACCGAACAGCACGATCCACACGGCGTTGGCTTCAGCCACAACTATCTCCGCCTTGATGTCTGCAATCGCTGTTTCCAGTGACTTGATGGTGCGCCTGAACACATCGACATTGTCGGCATTCTTGTCGATGGCTGCCTCAAGTTGCTGTTTGCGGAACTCCAGCGTGCCTTCGATCTGCGCAATCCTGTCGCGTGCATCGGCCCCAAGATCACCGAATGTGCCGCGGGCAATCTGGATCAGGGCGAAGGTTTCCAGGATCACGAACGGCAGGCCCCAGTTCCACAGTCCGCGCATGCCGTACCAGATCGGCCCGAGCAGCGCGGCCATCATGTTGAAGGTCCAGGTGAAGCCCGACTGGGCCCCGATGCGGGCAAACTGCTCGCGGTAGTAGTCCGGATTGGTTTCCACATACTCCCGGATCAGTTCGTCGCGGTTTTCCGCCCGGTTTTCCGCAAGCTGTTCTGATGACTGGTTTGAAATTACCGGATCAATGTTCATCATGATGTCTCCGTACCCTCGACCACCGTGCGCAACAAATCTGCCCGTGTGATCACCCCGACGCGGGCACCTTTCCCGTTGACCACGGCGACCGGGTCTGCCGACGCGATGGCATGGTCGATCAGGTCTTTCAGCGATGCGTCCTGCTCAAAGGTCTTGGCGGTCTTCTTCAGGCCGCCATTGCTGCTTTCAAACGCCTTGATGTTTTGCATGACGGCGTGCGCGCGCACCACCTTGAGACGCGAGATACCGGCGACAAAATCGGCCACGTAGTCATCTGCCGGATTGAGCACAATGTCTTCGGACGTACCGGTCTGCACCACCCGTCCGTCACGCATGATGGCAATGCGGTCGCCGATGCGAACCGCTTCATCCAGGTCGTGGGTGATGAACACCGTGGTCTTGTTCATCTGCGAGGCCAGCTTCATGAACTCGTTCTGCAACTGCCGTCTGATCAGAGGATCAAGAGCGCTGAACGGTTCGTCCATCAGCAGGATTTCCGGGTCCGCGGCCAGCGCCCTTGCCAGCCCGACCCGCTGCTGCATGCCACCGGAAAGCTCATGGGCAAACTTGTTGCCCCAGCCGGTCAGTTCCACCAGGTCAATGGTGCGCTCGGCGATTTCAATACGGTCGTTCTTGTTGATGCCGCGGATCTCCAGCGGCATTGCCACATTGTCGAGAACCGAACGGTGCGGCATCAGGCCGAAGTTCTGGAACACCATCGAGATGTGCTCATTGCGGTATTTTCGCAATACATCAGGTGCCATCGCCATGATGTCCTCGCCATTGACCACAATCTGTCCTGCGGTCGGCTCCAGCAGGCGGTTGATATGGCGAACCAGGGTGGATTTGCCACTGCCCGACAGGCCCATGACGCAAAAGATTTCGCCGGGCCTTATCTGCATGCTCGCATCTGCAACGCCGATCACACAGCCGTGCTTTTCCAGAACCTGTTTCTTGGTCAGGCCGTTGGCCTTGATGTCGGCAAGCGCGGCTTCAGCCTTGTCGCCGAATATTTTCCAGACATTGGAAATCTCTATGGCATATCGACTTTTGCTCATGGAATACGACCGATCAGGAATTTCAGGTATCTCTTTGGGAGGAACCGGTGCCCGGCCCAGCAGGGCACCGGTTCCTGGTTAGTCAGGTTGCCACCTTTACAGGCCGAGCCAGCTGTCGACCCGGGCCGAATTGGCCTTGACCCATTCCTTGGCAACCTGCTCCGCCGGCTTGCCGCCTTCAATCTGGAAGGCGAAGTTCGACACATCTTCGCCGGTCAGCTTGATGTTCTTCAACAGGTCGGTGATCGCCGGTGAACGCTCCGCAAGCGTCTTCGAATAGGCAATCTGGACTTTCTTGAGCGCATCCTCGGTCATCACCTTGGAATTTTCATACCAGTTGGGGTCTTCTGACGGCTGCAGCGCCTTGTACTTGGCCGGATCAAACGCCGGCTCTTCCAGGCGCACCACGTCATGCTGGAACCAGATGGCATGAGGCGAGTAGCAGTAAAACGCATACCCGATGCCCTTCTTGATCGAGTCGCCCACGGTCGCAGTCATGACCGACTGATCAGCACGCACCGGCTCCATGAACGGCAACAGGCCATAGTCGCGTACCTTGACCTGGTTCACATTGGCAGACGCCCAGCCCGGCGCGCCGACCCAGATCTCGCCCTTGCCATTGCCGTCTGAGTCCATCAGCTTGGCGATCTCGGGCCGGGCAAGGTCGAAGATCGATGTAACCTTGTTGGCTTCGGCAAACTGCTTGGTGACGCAAAAGCTCTGCTTGCCCTCGTACGGGTTTTCCGACAGGGCAACGGTGCCGGCACCGTCCACATATTTGTCGGTGAAGCTTTTCTGGTTGGGCAGCCAAACGTCGGGATGCACATCAATGTCACCCTTGCCAGAATCCATTGCAGCAAAGATGGCGGCATTGTCGCCGGGTACCAAATTGGCCTCGCCACCGATTTTCGAAACCACAATCTCCTGAATGAGATGGGCTATGGCTTGCGCCCCTGTCCATGCCGGGGCGCCGATATTCACCTTTTCAGCGGCAAGCGCGGCATTCGACACAGTCATCGAAAGTGCGAGTATCGCACCGGTAATAATCTTTTTCATTTCACAATCTCCTCCTGGTTTACGAAACGGACGCTTCATCGAATGCGGCCGCATTTATGGTTCAAGTCTTGGTTGGGCAACACAGGCGGACCGGTTTTACTTCCGCCAAGAAAATTACCTAAAATATTCAAATAGATAAGGTTTACTCGAGATACTGAATCAAAAAAGCCAACCTGATCTAGGACATGACCGGCAAGAAATCTCCTATGATTGAGTTGAACAAATGTGATTTTTCCATATGCACGTTATGGGCACACCCGGGCACAACAGCCAGCGAACTGTCTGCGATACCACGCCACAATGCTTCCGGCTGTTGCCAGCCATAGGAGCGATCCCGATCCCCCCAGACCACCAGCGTGTCAGCCTCGATTGCCTCAAGGTGCGGCCGTCCATCCCAGGTCTCCCAGGCTGACAGACTGGCCAGCGCCGCCTGCATGGATGCCTTCTCGCCCAGAGCAACACAAGCCTCATAACCATCTGTTGCTTCACCTTTCAAGAACCAGGTTGCAGCAATCCGCCGGACAGTCTTTTCCAGGCCATCAGCCTTCAGACGCTGCCGGGATTGATCGATCGTTTCAAACCGGTCGGGCAACGCCCCGACCGGCCCCGTGCCGTAACAGATCAGGCTGGCAATCCGTTGCGGCGCACGAGCGGCCATCGCCTGGACAATCATGCCGCCCATGGAGTGACCGAGAAGATGAAACCGGTCGATACCTTGTGCTTGCAATCCGTCAAGCACCTGTTCTGCAAATTCATCGATAGTGTCAGGGGCTGTCAGATGAGAGCTGTCGCCAAAACCGGGCAGATTGGGAGCCAGCACGTCAAAGCGGTCTTCGAAGAAATCAAGCTGCTCACGCCAGATGCCGGCACCGGCCAGATATCCATGCACGAACACCAGCGGAAATCCGCTGCCCTTCCGTTCAAAGATAAGCTGACCCATCCTGTTCACCCAATCTCCCCTGCCAGCAGCCGCTTTATTGTCCTTGCGACGACGACTGATCATTCTGGCTCCCGGGATTGTACTGCTCCCTCTCCGACAATTACTCCGTGTAACCCGGCAGCTCGAAAATGCCGGGATAGCCAAACAATGCCGCACTGCCGCCAGTATGCAGAAAAACAACATTGTCCATGCCTGCAAATGCATCCTTGCCGATCAGATCGATCAGTCCGTCCAGACCCTTCCCCGAATAGACCGGATCAAACAACAGGCCCTCGGTTCTGGCCAGTGTTTTGATCGCCTGCTTCATTCCCTCGGTCGGCAGCCCGTAGCCGGGCCCGACATAATCGCAGTTGGCCCGGACACTGTCGCGCGAAATGCTCACACCGGTACCCAGGTGCTCCGCGGTTTTCCGGGCCAGATCGAAAACCATCTGCTCCTGTTTTTCCTGCGGCGCACGCACGCCGATGCCGAGCAGCTGTATGTCACTTTCAATTGCCGCCAGGCCTGTCACCAGCCCGGCTTGTGTGCCGGAACTGCCGGTTGCGTGAACCAATGCGTCAATCTGCAAACCCGTATCGACGGCCTGCTCGGCAAGTTCACGGGCACAGTTGACGTAGCCCAGCGCGCCGACCGGGTTCGATCCTCCACCGGGCACGATGTAAGGCTGGTCGCCCCGGTCACGAAGCCGGCCTGCCAGGACGTCCATCTCGGCCGCCATGTCGCTGCCACCGGTGCGCTTTGAAACGGAAGCACCATGCAGCATGTCCAGCAGCACATTGCCATTGTGATTGTACTGGGCGTCGTTCGAACCGGTCCGGTCTTCAAGTAGAATGTGGCACTTCATGCCCAGCTTTGCCGCCGCCGCCGCTGTTTGTCGCGCATGGTTGGACTGTGTCGCCCCTTGTGTGATGATGGTGTCAGCCCCCTTGGTTTGGGCGTCGGCCATCAGGTACTCGAGCTTGCGCGTCTTGTTGCCGCCCGATGACAAGCCGGTGCAATCATCCCGTTTCACCCATAGCCGCGGGCCACCCAGCAATTCACTGAGCCGGTCCATGGGCTCCAGCGGCGTCGGCAGGTGACCGAAGCGCACGCGCGGAAATCTGGCCAGGGCAATCGAAAGTTCCTTGCACAAGCTTGTGGTTGTCTCCGGAGACTGCCGGTGTGCATCAGCCACCGACTGCAAAGGTTGAGCCATTCTGTTTTCCTTGAATTTGGTTGAACCAAGGTTCCCTCAACCGGTGGCCAAAAAATAATGCTTTCTTCTCTGCCTAGCCATACATAATGTATGAGCAAAGAGAGGAAATACCATGGATTTGCGCTGGCTTGAGGACGTTTTGGTATTGCTGGAGGAAGGCAATATGACCCGAGCCGCCAACCGGCGAAACATCACCCAGCCGGCATTCTCCCGGCGTATCCGCGGATTTGAAGACTGGCTTGGCACGCGAGTGCTTGATCGCAAGGTCAATCGGGTTGATCTGAGCCCGTCCCTGGCAGCAAATGAAGCGGAAATCAGGGCGCTCACCGCCCGTATCCGGGAGTTGCGCCACAGGATCTCCAGCTATGATCCGCAAAGCACCACCACTACCATTGCAGCCCAGCATGCAGCCATATACTCGACCTTTCCCGACATGGCGTTGCGGGCGAGAAAGCAACACCCGTCGTTCAGGTTTCGTGTCCGGGCCGGCAATCAGCGCGACTGTGTTTCGATGTTCCTGCGTGGTGATGTCAGCATGCTGTTGTTCTACGAGGCCGAAGGCGCAGCGCCGCTGCCGTTTGGCGATACGGTAAAGCGGGGCACCTGGGGTGATGACCGGTTGGTACCGGTCGTCGGCGGCAGCATGCGCTACACAATTGCGCACGACGGCTCAATGCCGGATGACAGCCCGGCAATCATCTATCCCGAGGAGAGCCACTTTGGCGCAATGTTTGCCGGCGCGGAAAAACGCTTTGCCACCCGCAGCCAGACAATCAATCCGGTCTACGAGACAGCTTTTTCAAATGGCATCAAGGAACTTGTGCTGAAGGGACTGGGCATCGCCTGGCTGCCGGTCAGCATGACACACCAGGAAATCGAAAACGGCAAGCTGGTCAGTCTCGCCGGTCATTATGGCAGCCTGGCGTTGAACATCGCGCTGTATGCCGACATGCAGGATGACACCGCCAGCACCCTGTTGGAGACCTGGAGTGCGTAAGCGTTGATGTGCACTTTTGCTGGTCAAGTCCATCTGCAATGACGACCGGTGCAAGTGTTCCTGGTCGAACAGCTTGCATGGTAAACGCCGGTCAGAAAAGCCTTGCCCGGCGATGAGACGTCAGGTGAAAGCAATCAGCCGCCGCTACCGCTGATGCCTCATGTTCCTCGGCCCGATCATCTGGATGACTTTTCCATCTTCCGGTCCAACGTTCATACGGCCCCGCAATCCCGGAACGAAGCGCTGTATGGTGATATCCTCAACAGTATCGCTCTCGATCAATCGCAACAGCTGATCGTCCCCCCTGAAATCGGTACGGTGACCAATCGATGGAACAGACCGGCGTTCACGGTACTCAGCCAGGGACTTGCTGTAGTAATGATTTATGCGCAGCACGTCAGTTGACCGGGTCGCGAGACGATGGTCGGCATGGCCGATTTTCTGACGATGCTCCGTCCATGACTGAGGGTAACCATTCCTGAGAATAAACACGTGGGTGTTGTGAACTCCACGCACTGCGCAGGGGCGAACAATAGTCTTGACCCGGGACAGATGCTTGCAGGAATGTGTCGGTTTTCTGAGCCTATGGGTGTAGTTTTCAATTACCAGTCCTGAAGGTTTGCGGACATGACCGGATGTGCCGAACATATGCCAGTACACCGACAGGGAATCGAGATCCTCATATTCGTGGAGGATGTCGGCAACCGATCCTGCAACTGACGGAAACAGGAATTCATCGGCATCGATAAACGCCATCCATTCGGCAAGATGACCGAAATTGGCCAGGCAGTGCAGCATCGCCAGTTTCTGGGTCCGACCGCTGGTGCCGGCAACTCCTTCCCATCCTTGCAGGAAATCGGCCCAGCTTACGAGTGTGACCAACCCCTCGCCCTCGTAGGCGGACAACAGTTCCGCTGTGCCGTCTGTGCTGCCATTGTCATAGATGAAGAAGTGATTGACCCCCATCATGCGATGGAATTCGATCCATTCGCTGATATAGGGGCCTTCATCGCGAACCATTATGCAGATCGCAAGAAAATGCTTGTTTGACCCCGCCTCTGCGACCGGTTGCGAAAGCCACAGCCTGCGCCTTGCGGACCCCGGCCAAAACCGGAATAGCCGCCAGAACTTTTGCTCGAGCTTGAAAAACGACTCCAGTTGCAACGACACCACAGCGATAACACCCCCTTATCGCGTACACCAAAATTGCTAATTGAACCGTATACGACCTATTCCGGAAATGACACTGAATTCGTCTAAATTCCAACTAATATTTGCATTTTGCGTACTGCAAACCCGCTTTTTTGCAAAAATTATTTTTGATTCACAGGGTTACATTTCATTATTCAGCGATATCTTCATTCCAGAGGTCGGGTTTTTCAGCAATAAAGCGGGTCATCAACGCGATGCAGTCCGCATCATCGGCGACCAGCACCTCAATTCCTTTCGACCTCAGAAACTCTTCATTGCCGCCGAACGTGGTATTTTCCCCAATGACCACCCGGGGGATACCGAACTGGATGATGGTACCGGTACACATCATGCACGGGCTGAGCGACGTATAGATCGTCATGTCGCGATAGGACTTCTGCCGGCCGGCCTTGCGCAGGGCATCCATTTCGCCATGGGCGATCGGGTCACCCTGCTGGACACGCTGATTGCGCCCCTGCGAAACCAGAACACTGCCTCGCGCCAGCACCGAACCGATGGGACAGCCGCCCTCGTCAAACCCGGCCTTGGCCTCATCGTAAGCAATGCGAAGGAATTTCTGGTCAGTTTCATCAAGCATTTGAACCTCTCTTCAAAGTCTTTCATCGCGCCCGG
>JBPCVV010000325.1:0-11869 GCA_051010195.1 Anderseniella sp.
TCCAATGTCGAAGGCATGCGCCACCGGCTGGACATCGTGATGGCCCGGTTTCCCTGGACGCAAATGGTCCTGTTCAGCGAACTGGCTCAGCACGGCCCGCTTAACCGCTTTGCGCAGCCTTTCGACAACAAGGATATAAAGCAGTTTCGTGATGACGCGCGCCGCCACAAGATCTGGCTGATCCCCGGCTCGTTTTTTGAAAAGGCCGACGACGGCAAGGTTTACAACACGTCTGTCGTGATCAATCCGCAAGGAGAGATTGTAACCTCTTACCGCAAGATGTTTCCGTTTCGGCCGTACGAGGTCGATGTCGAGGCCGGCAGCGAGTTTTGCGTTTTTGATGTGCCGGATGTGGGCCGCTTCGGGCTGTCCATCTGCTATGATATCTGGTTTCCGGAAACCACACGCCAGCTCACCAGCATGGGCGCGGAGGTGCTTCTGCATCCGGTGTTGACGGGCACAACCGATCGGGATGCCGAACTTGCCATTGCGCGTTCCACAGCGGCGCAGTTCCAGTGCTATGTGGTTGACGTCAATGGATTGGGGGCAGGCGGGGTTGGCAGGTCATGTGTTATCGACCCGTCGGCGAACATCATGTACCAGGCTGCCGGCCAGGAGGAGATGTTCCCGATCGAGATAGACCTTGACCAGGTGCGCCGGCAGCGCGAGACTGGCATGCGAGGGCTTGGCCAGGTACTGAAGAGTTTCCGTGACCGGCCGGTGGATTTTCCGGTTTATGACCGCGCATCGGGCACTGATGGCTACCTCAAGACGCTGGGTCCCCTGGCAATGCCGACGCAGGGATCCGACGCCGGACTGACGCAAGCTCCCCAGCCGGACGGGGAAGTTGCCAATAACAACACAGATGCACCGGTACCGGACAGTATTGCCGATATCAGGTCAAAACTGGCGAGTGTCTGAAGGTAATTTAACCGTCTTGATTGCCAGCAATGGCACTACACCAGGATTGCTGATTTACTCGCCCAGATAAAAACGGGGAGTTTAGTGTCAATGCAATCCATGAGTGACTACTACAGCGCTATTCAATTGCGGTCTGACCGGTGGAGTGCGTTACAGGAAGTCACGAAGAAACTGGCGGCCAACCCGCTAGGCAAATCCGTCGCAAAACTGCACGCGAAGACGGAAGACCTGCTGGATGCCCTGGGCCCGCTGGAATCTTACTGGGCATTTCCCGGCACTACTGCTTTCGATCATCTGCGCCGCCAGTGCGACCACAAGAATTATGAAGACCTGGCGTTTTCGGTCCGACGGATTCTGCGGGCACTGACATCAGGTGCCTATCGCAGGCGGCACATCCCGCTCGACCGCGACGATACCGACAATGAAGAGCTTGAGGACGAAGCACTGCTGTCACCGGAAGCCCGGGCGCTGACCAAGCCGTATTTCGAGGTGCTGTTCGTCGACAATGTCAGCGAACAGCAGGACCGTTGGCTGCGTTCTTCCATACAGCGCATGCATCGAACCGAAGATGCATTCACTTACCAGCCGGTCATCGTGCCAAGCCTGGAAGACGCCCTGATCGCCATCCTGTTCAATCACAATATTCAGGCAGTGGTGGTGCGCCCCGGCGTAACGCTGAAATCGAAGAACGAACTGTCAATCCTGCAACAATACCTCTCGCGCATCGGAGACGATGAGGACGTCGAAGGTCTGCCGCCGGAAAACTACGGCCCGGAATTGTGCCGGCTGATCGCCAAGGTCAGGCCGGAGCTTGACGCCTATCTCGTTACCGACCGTTCGGTAGAATCCATTGCCGGCATTGACCTGGGGCTGTGCCGGCGAGTGTTTTACAACCAGGAAGATTTCCTGGAGCTGCATCTCAACATTCTTCGCGGCGTTCAGGCCAGGTTCAAGACGCCGTTCTTCACAGCACTTGTAGAATATTCGCGCCAGCCCACCGGCGTGTTCCACGCCATGCCGATCAGCCGCGGCAAGTCGATTTCCCGCTCGCACTGGATTCAGGACATGGGTGCGTTTTACGGGCCCAATATATTCCTGGCTGAAACTTCGGCAACGTCCGGCGGGCTGGACAGCCTGCTGGAACCGCACGGGCCGATCAAGGAGGCCCAGGAGCTGGCCGCGCGCGCGTTCGGGGCCAAGCACACGTTTTTTGCCACAAATGGCACATCGACCTGCAACAAGGTGGTGGTGCAGGGCTTGGTCAGGCCCGGGGATATCGTGCTGGTGGATCGCGACTGCCACAAGTCGCATCACTACGGCATGGTGCTGGCGGGCGCGCAGGTGGTGTATCTCGACAGCTACCCGCTCAATGAGTATTCCATGTATGGCGCGGTACCACTGCGCGAAATCAAACGCCAGCTGTTAAAGCTGAAAGCCGCGGGCAAGCTCAACCGTGTCCGCATGCTGCTGCTCACCAACTGCACCTTCGACGGCGTGGTCTATAACGTCGAGCGGGTGATGGAAGAATGCCTGGCTATCAAATCTGACCTTGTGTTCCTGTGGGATGAGGCCTGGTTCGGATTTGCCCGCTTTGGCCCGACCTACCGCCAGCGTACCGCCATGAATGCAGCTGGTGTGCTGCGCGAGCGCTTCAAGACCGCCGAACTCGCGGACGCCTTTGAGGCGCAACAGGCCGAACTTGCAGATGCGGACGAAGAGACGCTGCTCTCGACAAGACTGATACCGCCGCCGACGGCACGTGTCAGGGTGTACTCCACCCAGTCGACCCACAAGACCCTGACGTCGCTGCGACAGGGATCGATGATCCATGTGCATGACCAGGACTTCAAGGGCGAGGTTGAGCAGGCGTTCCACGAAGCCTACATGACCCATACGTCCACGTCGCCCAACTACCAGATCATCGCCAGCCTCGACGTGGGCAGGCGGCAGGTGGAACTGGAAGGGTTCGAGTTCGTTCAGCGCCAGGTCGAGGCAGCCATGTCGATGCGGCGCGCTATCGCCACCCATCCGCAACTGAAGAAATACTTCAAGCTGCTCACATCAGGCGACATGATCCCTGAAGAGCACCGGGAAAGCGGTATCAAGTCGTATTATGATCCGGACCAGGGCTGGAACGACATCTGGGAATGCTGGGCCAAGGACGAATTCGTCCTCGACGCTTCCCGGGTAACCATAGCGGTCGGCGGCACCGGCTGGGATGGTGATACTTTCAAGACAAAGATCCTGATGGATAAATACGGTATCCAGATCAACAAGACGTCGCGCAACACCGTGCTGTTCATGACCAATATCGGCACGACAAGGTCATCCGTAGCCTATCTCATCGAGGTTCTGGTGCAGATTGCGCAGGAGCTTGATGAACTGCTTGACGATGCCTCTAAAATGGAGCGCCTCAGCTTTGAGAGGCGGGTGAAAAACCTGATGGAGGATCTGCCGCCTCTACCGGACTTCAGCCGGTTCCACGACGCGTTTCGCGCAGACCAGATCACGCCGGAAGGCGACATGCGCTCGGCGTTTTTCTTGAGCTATGACGAAAACAACTGCGACTATCTCGACCTGCATGATGATGGCCCGGCCAATGCGGACAGGGATATCGTGTCGGCGTCGTTCATTATCCCGTATCCGCCCGGCTTCCCGATCCTGGTGCCGGGCCAGGTGATCTCGCAGGAAATACTGGCCTTCATGCGTGCGCTCGACGTCAACGAAATCCATGGTTACCGGCCCGACCTGGGCTTGCGGGTGTTCACTGACGAAGCCCTTGTGCGCCATGCTTCAAAACACCTGTCGGAAGCGGCCGAGTAACGACCACCAAACAAAAAGACCAAAAAACAGAGGGAGACAGATATGCCCAAAAACGTTCTCAAGAACATCTCGGAAATCCGACGCTATTTTCATCGCAATGAAGAGCCGATCTATTTTGTCTCCGCAACGAATTTCAACCTGCTCGGGCTCGACGAGTGGGCCAAGAATTTCAAGTATATCTGCTACATTGACTGTTATGACGGGCGTCATCCAAACGTCTTCTGTCCGTCTGAACAACCCCATGCTGAATTCCAGTCCATCGAGGACATCAACAACTACCTGTTGCAGCACAAGGAAGTGGTCGACCTGATCAAGCGGCGCGCCGGCAAGCCAAAATTCGTATTCCTGATGTTCGACGAGGAGACCGAACGGCTTGCCAAGGAACTCGGCGGCGAAGTTTGGTTCCCGAAAGCCAAGCTGCGCACACGCTGTGACAACAAGATCGAGACTGTACGTATCGGCAACAAGGCTGGTGTGCCGTCCGTGCCCAACACGCTGTCTGAAATCAAGGATTACGATCACCTCAAGAATGTTTGCGAGAAGGCAAAACTGGGCAATGACCTGGTGCTGCAGTCGGCCTTCGGTGACAGTGGACACACCACGTTCTTCATCAAGTCGGAAGCCGACTTTCGGCGTCACGAGCATGAAATCGTCGGTGAGGGCGAGATCAAGATCATGAAGCGCATTGACTGCCGTGGCTCGGCAATCGAAGCATGCGCGACCTCACAAGGCACCATTGTCGGCCCCCTGATGACCGAGCTGGTCGGCTTTGGCGACCTGACGCCCTATCGTGGCGGATGGTGCGGCAATGAAATCTTTGCCACCGCGTTTCCGCCCAAGACACGCTCGAAAGCCCGCGAGCTGACCTTCAAGTTTGGTGAGCAGTTGCGCAAGGAAGGCTATCGTGGGTATTTCGAACTGGATTTCCTGGTCGACAAGAAGACCGGTGACATCTGGCTGGGCGAGTTGAACCCGCGCGTAACGGGTGCGTCTTCGATGACCAATCATGCCGCCTTTGCGCACGCCGATGCGCCGCTGTTCCTGTTCCATTTGCTGGAGTTCTCCAAGCAGGACTTCAAGCTCGACACGGGCGAGTTGAACAAGCGCTGGGCAGACCCTGAGATGATCGACAGCTGGTCGCAGATGGTCATCAAGCACACCGAGGACAGCGTCGACATCCTGACCGAAGCGCCGCAGACAGGCATATACAAAATGCTGGAGGACGGGCGTGTGGTGTTTGACCGGTTCGACTATCACAGGCGTGCCGTTGAAAGTAAAAACGAGGCCTTCTTCCTGCGCATTCTCAAGCCCGGCGATTATCGCTACGAAGGCGCAGACCTGGGCATCCTGGTGACACGCGGCCGGTCCATGACGCCGGGCTTCAAGCTAAATGACCGGGCCCAGAAGTGGATTTACGGCATCAAGAACAGTTTTGCTGCCAGGCCGATGGATGTGGCTGGCGCGGTCGCAGAGCCGGCCTTCAAGATCATGTAGGCAGGTAAAACCTTGCAGACCCTGTGGCGTGCCATAAGTGAAGCACAGCCTGGTCCCAGATGGGCCGGGCTGTTTGCCGAATACTGGCCTGCCTACCAGCGCTGGTGGTTGCGGGAAGGCGAGGGTGAACGAGCCACTTACATGGAAAGCCGTAATGCGCTCAAGCAGCACATGCCCGAATTGGAGCCGCTTTATGACGACCTGTGCGAGCTGGCCGGTGGCGGCGACCTGGCAGCCAGGTTTTTGAGTTTCTATTGTCCGCCGCCCTATCTTTCCGGTTGTTCGCAGGCGATCTGGCCCGGGGAAGAGCCGGTGATGGTGCGCAATTATGATTATGATCCGGCAGCCTTCGACAGCCTGATCCTGCACACCGATTGGCTGGGCCGCAAGGTGATGGGCACCAGCGACGGGTTGTGGGGACTTGTGGACGGCATCAATGACGCCGGACTGGCGCTTTCGCTGACTTTCGGCGGGCGCCGACAGGTGGGTAACGGTTTCGGCGTGCCGCTGATTTTGCGCTACGTGCTGCAGACATGCGAAACTGCGGAACAGGCAGCGAGCGTGCTGGCCAGACTACCGACCCATATGAGCTACAATGTTACCGCTGTGGACGCGCGACGGCATTACGCGACCGTACAGATGGCACCTGACAGGCCGTCACTGGTCACCAACGCCGCGGTTGCGACCAATCACCAGTCGTCGGTGGAATGGGACAGTCATGCCAGGTTTACCTCAACGGTTGAACGGGAACGCTATCTCCTGCAGCGCCTGACTTTGCACGTGGATACGCAGGAGCGCTTCATAGCCGCGTTTCTGAAGCCGCCGCTTTATTCAACCGCCTATGCAGTGGGTTTCGGCACACTTTACACTGCGGTCTATCGTCCGAGGCAGCGTGAGATGCAAATCCGCTGGCCCGGATCCTCGTGGCAATTCTCGCTGGATGATTTCAAACCTGCCGCCCGGCATATATACACACCCGATGCAGCCCGCAGCGGCTGACGATGCAATCAGGCATTATCAGAATGTCCAAGGCGCATAAGGGGTTTGTCTGAAGCCATGTTGCTCTTGCCGGTGATGGCGCCTATACAGGCGGCTCACGGACGGAATTACGATTGTTCGTGATTGATTCACCCCTTCTTGCAGACAAAGACCGATGTTCGATATTCGCTGGATCCGTGAACATGCCGAGGCATTTGATGCCGGCCTCGCCCTGCGGGGAACCGAGCCGCATGCGGCCCGCCTGATAGAGCTTGATGAAGCGCGCCGCGTTCACCTGCAGAAACTGCAGGATGCGCAGTCCCGGCGCAATTCAGCGTCAAAGGAGATCGGCCAGGCAATGGGAGCTGGCGAAACGGAGAAAGCTGAAGCTCTCAAGGCCGAGGTTGGTGACTTGAAAGCCATCATTCAATCAGGCGAGGAAGAAGAACGCCGGATTGACGCGGAGCTGAACACCATTCTGTCTGCCTTGCCCAATCTGCCACTGGAGGAGGTGCCGACCGGCAAGGACGAGGCCGACAATGTTGAAGTGCGTCGGATCGGCGAGGTCAGGTCGCTTGGCTTTGAGCCAAAGCAGCATTTCGAGACCGGCGAAGCGCTCGGCCTGATGGATTTCGAAACGGCAGCGAAAATGTCGGGCGCCCGGTTCACGGTTCTCAGGGGCGGCCTGGCTCGGCTGGAGCGTGCCATTGGCCAGTTCATGCTGGACCTGCAGACAACCGAGCATGGCTATGAAGAGGTAAACCCGCCTTTGCTGGTGCGTGATGAAGCCCTGTTCGGCACCGGCCAGTTACCGAAATTTGCCGAAGACCAGTTTCACACAACCGATGAGCGCTGGCTGATCCCGACGTCTGAAGTGCCGCTGACCAACCTGGTTCGCGAGCGCATTCTGGATGCTGACGAATTGCCGATCCGGGTCACGGCACTGACACCGTGTTTCCGCGCCGAGGCCGGCGCTGCCGGCAGGGATACGCGCGGCATGATCCGGCAGCACCAGTTCTGGAAGGTCGAGATGGTGTCCATCACCGCGCCGGAGACATCGCGGGATGAACTGGACCGGATGACCGGATGTGCAGAAGAGGTGCTGAAGCGACTTGAGCTGCCATACCGGGTCATGGCGCTGTGCGCCGGTGACATGGGGTTTGGCGCACAGATGACCTATGACATCGAAGTCTGGCTGCCGGGGCAGCAGGCCTACCGGGAGATTTCGAGCTGCTCCGTGTGTGGTGATTTTCAGGCACGGCGGATGAATGCCCGGGTGCGTGAGGAGAGCGGCAAGGGCACCCGTTTCGTTCATACCCTCAACGGATCGGGACTTGCCGTGGGGCGCACCCTGATTGCGGTTATGGAAAACTACCAGCAGGCCGATGGCTCAATTGCCGTACCGCAGGCGCTTAAACCGTACATGGGTGGCATTGATGCCATTGGGCCTGCATGATGCTGACTCGGGCGAATGGTGAACCCTTCCGTGTTCTGCTGGCCAATGATGACGGCATAAATGCGCCGGGTCTCGAAGTCCTGGAGGCGATTGCGGCCGAGCTCAGCGACGATGTCTGGATCGTGGCGCCGGAAAGTGAGCAGTCCGGGGCAGGGCGATCCATCTCGCTGTCGCGCCCGTTGCGGATGCGCGAATTGGGTCCGCGCCGGTTCGCCGTCGAGGGAACACCGGCAGACAGCGTACTGATGGGGGTACGCCACATCATGCCGGAAGAGCCGGACCTGATCCTGTCAGGCGTCAATCGCGGCCAGAACATTGCCGATGACGTGACCTATTCAGGCACCATTGCAGCCGCCATGGAAGGCACCGCGCTGGGTATCCGCTCAATGGCCCTAAGCCAGACCTATGGCATAGCAGGGCGCGATGTGCCGTGGGATACCGGGCGCGGCATCGGTGCACAGGTGGTGAAGGACCTGGTGCAGACCGAGGCGGTCCCCGGCGTGCTTCTGAACATCAATTTTCCGGACTGCGATGCCGGTAATGTCAAAGGGGTCCAGTACACCCGGCAGGGACAACGCGACCAGAACCTTTTGATGCTGGACCACCGCACCGATGCGCGCGGCCGCGACTATTTCTGGATTGGCTTCAAGCGCCAGCAGTCAAATCCGCCAGAAGGTACCGACATTCATGCTGTCTATAATGGTTTTGTGTCGGTAACACCGCTGCATACCAACCTGACGCAGCTTGATCTGCTGGCGCAATTGCAGAAAGGGCCGTGAGGCGCGACTGCACCATGACGGCGACTGATCAACAGAAGATTGAACTGATCATGGGGCTGCGGTCCCGGGGCATTCGCGATACCAGGGTGCTGGAAGCAATCGAGACGGTTCCGCGCGAAGTGTTTGTACCGGATACCTTTCAGGACCTGGCCTATGCGGACCAGGCTTTGCCGATTGAATGCGGACAAACGTTGTCGCAACCGTTCATCGTCGCGTTCATGACCGAAAAACTGAAAGTCGGCGAGCGCATGAAGGTGCTGGAGATCGGCACTGGCAGCGGATACCAGACCGTCATTCTGGCCCAGTTGTGCCGGCGCATCTACACCATCGAGCGATATCGTACCCTGCTCAAGTCTGCCGAGCGCCGGTTTGGCGAACTTCGCCAGGCCAACATCACCACTTTGCTGGGTGACGGGAACAAGGGCTGGCCCAAGCAGGCGCCGTTTGAGCGCATCATTGTAACCGCGGCCGCACCGCAGCTGCCACGTCAACTGGTTGAGCAACTGGCCGTGGGCGGTATTCTCGTTGTACCGGTGGAGGTGTCTCCTGGCCGTCAGGAAATTTTGCGTATTACCCGTACGGAAGACGATTTTACCCGAGAAAGCTTAATGCCCGTGCGCTTCGTGCCGCTGGTTGAGGGCATTGCAAGGGGTATGTAGGCCGCAGTTTTTCGCCGAATTTGAAAAACACAGGCAAAAAAAGAAGGGGTTCTTTAACTGATAAACTCCTCCTTAACCTAACCCGTTCACTATCGGCTCCAGTCCAGTTTGTAAGTTCTGTGTTTGGGGTAAGGGTATGAGTACGACTTCCAAAATTTCACGCGTTTTCGCCGCGACCGCTACAGCCGCTCTCCTGGCTGGCTGTTCCGCATCATCTGACCGCTTTGCTGATTATCCGAGCATCGCCACCAATTCCGTTTCCAATAACCAGGCCAAGTCTGCCTCCGTCGGCAAGGTGGAAACATCAACTTTGTCCGGTGATCGTGTCGCCAATGCGCGTCCGTCGTGGCAGAACGCGCCGTCTCCTTCGGCAGGTTACACACCGCCGGCACAAAGCTATCGTCAGCAGGCAGCTGCTCCGGCGCCGAGCTACGCGCCGGCCCAGAACGGTTCGGTTACGGTGCGCCCGGGCCAGACCATGTATTCGCTGGCCCGTGCCAACGGCCTGACTGTCACCCAGCTGGCCCGTGCCAACAATATTCGCGCGCCTTATTCACTTGCTGTCGGTCAGCGCCTGAATGTGCCGGGAACCAGCAACCCGGTTTCTCCGCGTCCGACCGTTGCGTTCGCCAACGCACCGGCACCGCGTGCACAGGTGCAGTCCGGATCACAGAGCAATGGTGTGCATATCGTGCGCCGGGGTGAAACGCTGTACTCGCTGGGCCGGGCTTATGAAATGCGTCCGCACAAGATTGCCGCCTACAATGGCCTGAGCATGAACGGTGGCCTGAGCATCGGCCAGCGTGTGCGTATTCCCGGCGGTGACAGCCAGTCGCCTGTTGCCAATTCCGCGCCGGCCCCGCTGCCACGGCAGCAGGTTGCAACAAGAACACCGGACTACCTCGATCAGGCTGAACCGTTTGCCCGCCAGCCGGCGCCTGTCATGCAGCAGGAGACCCGCATCGAGCAGGCCGAGAGCCGCAGCGGCTTCCGCTGGCCTGTACGTGGCCGGGTGATCTCCAAGTTTGGCTCGAAACCGAACAATACCCGCAATGAGGGCATTAACATCGCCGTTCCCGAAGGCACCGGTGTACGTGCGGCGGAAGCCGGCGTGGTGGCCTATGCCGGCAATGAGCTGAAGGGTTATGGCAACCTCGTGCTGATCCGTCACCAGAACGGCTGGGTTACCGCCTATGCGCACAACAGCGAACTGATGGTGAAGCGCGGTGACGCGGTTCGCCGTGGCGATGTCATCGCCAGGGCCGGCAAGACCGGTTCGGTCAAGACGCCGCAGGTGCACTTCGAAGTGCGCCAGGGTGCAACCGCTGTTGACCCGATGAAATACCTGTCGTCGCGGACGGCGTTTAACTAGATCAACATGGGTTCAACAGAACCCGTAAAGTTGGTCTAGCTCTTTGGAAACGATCAGTTTTATGGGTTTTTGATTGTCTCAATCAAATACCATACTGATCGAGGAACTGCAGGAACCCTGCAAACTGGACAGTTCCCGGACGAAAGCAGGCCCGGTCTCATATGAGGCCGGGCCTGTTTTCGTTTGCAAAATCGCCTGTTTGCTATTGGCCTAGCAAAGGTGAGTCAAAATTGATGTTCAGACCGGCGCGGGCGACATGGAAACTGACATCCGAGCTGGCGCCAATGTCTGTCCGACCGATGCGGCTGCTGAAAAATTCACCCGACCCCAGGTCAACGTAAAGGTACTCAAGTTTCACATTGATATTTTCGTCGACTTTTGCCTCCACGCCTGCGCCCAGCGTATAGCCGATTCGAACCTCGCTACTGGATTCTGAGTCTGCGATGCAAAATCTACCTGGGCAAAATCCAATGGCATACCCGATTGAGTTTGTTACATGACCGTACGCCAACCCGCCGGTGCCGTAGAACAGGAAACTCTCATCCAGCAGAACGCCGGCCCGGCCCCGAACTGTGCCAAACCAGTCAACCTCTGAGGTGAATGTACCAATTTCTATAAGGGGAACGTCTATGAGTGCGCCGGCGTCACTGGACAGGTCTGTTCCGCTGAAATCAGCCTCCAGCCCGAATACAAACCGGCCATTCTGGAAATTGTAGCCGATCTGTGCACCGCCAAGAATGGCCGGCTCATGTCCAAAACTGCCATCAAGTGAAAAACCACCGGCAAACCCGGTTGCTTCCGAAGACCCACTATGGCTGATGCCTGCGTGTACACCGCCATACAACCCGTTCCACTGTCCCAGCTCATCTGCAGTCGCCGAGGTCAGCCCGACTGCCATTGACGAAAAGCATGCTGCCGCTGCCAAAACGTACTTTTTCATTACGCATCCCACTAACTTACTCATTTCATTGGCCAATTCTACGATTGGCCTTGATTCACCACTTGCACGCACTAGGTAGTTAGTCAATACTTTCAGTCTTCGTTCCGCCGCTATTTTCAAAAGTGTGACATATTTGCCACACTATGTTCTCAGTCGAACAAAATTTGGCCATCAAATTAAATGGTATCAATGGGTTGGCGGTTTCATCGGAAACTTGCCGAGCTCGGTTTGCAGCCTCCGGATAAGACTGGATCTCAAACGGCGTTGGGTTTGGAAACAGTTGATCGGGAATTGAGTCGATACATAAAACTGCAACTTCGCCACTTGTATTCCGGTAAATTCTGCCGAATATGGCGCCACTCGAGATTCTCAACGAAGGAAAACAATATGATTGAAGTATGGGGAAGACGGTCTTCCATCAATGTGCAGAAGGTTCTTTGGGCTCTG
>JBPCVV010000326.1:0-22963 GCA_051010195.1 Anderseniella sp.
TTTAAGGATTCGAAATGAGGCCAACAAAGCGAGACGAACTGGTTCAAAAGGCCCTAAAGGCGTTTTATCAAAACGGCTTTCATGCGACCGGCATGGACAAACTTGTCGTAGACACCGGCATCTCCAAGACGTCCATGTACAAGCACTTCCGCACCAAGGAAGATCTCATCCTTGCCGTGCTGCGGCTCAGAGATGAGCAGTTCCGAAACTGGCTTTATCGCCGGATGGAGGAATTGGCCGACACGCCGAAAGAGCAGCTAATCGCCATGTTCGATGCCCTTGAAGAATGGTTTGCCGAGCCGGGATACAAGGGATGCATGTTCATCAAGGCATCATCGGAATATCAAGAAGCCAGCCATCCGATTCATAAACAGGCTGCCGATCATAAGCGTTTGCTTGAACGGCACATATCTGATCTGGCCGAGAAAGCAGGCCTGGATGATCCAAACACAATTGCCCGACAACTACTTCTGCTAAAAGAGGGGGCCATCGTGACCGCTCACCTGGGCCATACCGACCACCCCGCGCAAGAAGCAAAGGCAGCCGCCCTCAAGTTGCTTTGCGCTCAAGCCTGACCTTGTCTTTGGCGTCCAGAATTGCCATTCGACTGCTTAATCTACTTGTCTCGAACGGATTAGGAGCAGCTGTTCGTTCAGCAGAACAACGCCCGCTTAGAGTCTGCTTTGCTGTCGTTGGCTCCCGAGAAATGCTGCGCAGAGTGTGAATGTCCGCTTAGGGGAAGCTGCAGCGCAGCATGACCGGGGCTGGTGAAGGTCGGGTTTGGGCCGGAAGCGCCATTTTTGGCCCCGAGCTGCCTTCAGTCGATTTCAACACTCGTCGTAACGACGCGCCAGAAAGCGAGCCCCTCCAAGTTCCCCGGTTTGGTAGAGACCAACGAAATAGCTGTATGCTGCATCCCACTTTGTGAAGTGATCCTCGCCGAAACGCTGCACGGTTTGATCTCTCAGACTGCGATACATGGCCAGTCGCTCTACCAAAATATCACGCCATTCATTGCTGACACCCTGGATCTCCTGGACGTCGCATCCGTTGAATTCCAATAACTCCCGGTAGCCGTCGGTTGAGCCAAGGTCCTGAAACGTCATTTCTCGTCGTAGTCGCTTCCTGGTCTCCTGATCAGTGCGCTCGGTTGCCAGGATATCTGTAAATGTGAGGCGGCCACCCGGTTTCAGCACCCGCACACACTGCGCTATGAGCCGGGCCTTGTCAGGGATATGACAGAACGCTTCCTGACTGACCAACACATCAAACGACTTATCCGCGAACGATAAGTCCAGTGCGTTTGCCGCTTCAAACGTGACCAGATCATCCAATCCGACCAATTCCGTCAATCGCCTGGCGCCCAAGACGCGACTCTCGGTCAGGTCGACCCCCGTCACCCTGCATCCGTAGTTGTGCGCCAGATATCGAGACGGCCCACCCAAACCACAGCATAAATCCAGCACGTGGCAACTTTCGTCAATGTTTGCAAGTACCGCAAGCGCGTCGTTAGCCGCCACACCGCCGAAATGATCCTGATCGTGGTCCTGCAAGATATCTTCGGTGACATTCGATAGATCATTGCCACTGAGCCGCAGCTTTTCGATGATCTGCTGTTCGCTGATCGGGTGCATGTCGTAGAATTCCGACACGGTATTGGTATGTAAGTCCACGGTCACCGATAGATTCTCCTGTGGCTCAAGGGCAGCAAACCTAACCAGTATCGGATTTTCGAGCAATTGACTCCCATGTCAAAATGCGCTAAAAATTATTGAATTCAGAATTCGGTATTCAATAATATGAACATGATCCGGACAACACCGGCGCTTGCCGAACAGGTCTATGAAGCGATTCTGGACGATATCTGCAGTGGCGGACTGACGCCCGGCACTCATCTGAAGCAGGAAGAGCTGGCGGCGCGGCTTGGCGTATCCCGCCAGCCGGTGCAGCAGGCAATGGCCCTGTTGAAGGCCGACGGACTGGTGGAAGAGGTGGGAAAACGGGGCTTGTGCGTCTCGCACCTGGATATTGATCTCATGCATCACCACTATGAGGTGCGCGCCCTGCTGGACGGGTTGGCAGCACGCCTGTCCGCCCGGAAACTGGCAGAGAACGGCGCAGCCCGAAAGCGGTTTGAAAAGCAATCCAGCGCCATACTGGCTGCCGGCAATCGGGCCGTAGAAAATGGCGATGTGCCGGAGATGATCCGCCAGGACGAGGCATTTCATCAACTTTTCTATGAAACGTCCGGCAATCCGCTGCTTGCCGCCACCGCGGAACCGCACTGGCGCTTCCTGCGCCGGGTGATGGGCGACGTTCTGCGCAAGGCCGAACCGCCTCACGACATCTGGCGCCAACACGGGAAAATTGCCGATGCCGCCCTGGCCGGAAACAGGAAGCGGGCCGAAAAACTGATGCGCAAACACGCGATCCGCGCCGCAGACCTGCTGGCGACCAATACTGGTGAAGGTGCAAACCCGTCATGACCGTCACCGAACCACTCAATATCGGCCAGGTCCTGTCTGCCCAGGCCCGCCTGCAGCCGGACCGCACCGGCGCACGCGACCTGGACCGGGCGATGTCCTTTCATCGGTGGAACGAGCGCGCCTGCCGGCTGGCCAATGCCCTGACCGGCATGGGCCTGGCGCCGGGCGACAGGGTCGCCATCCTCGCCTACAACCGGTTGGAATGGGCGGAAATTTTTGCGGCAACCGCAAAATCGGGCATTGTCGCGGTTCCCATCAACTTCCGACTGACCGGGCCTGAAGCGCAGTACATCGTCGAAAATTCCGGTGCCAGCGCGCTGATCGCGGAAGACGTGCTTGCTGCCACGGTGGAGGCGGTGCGTGACAATCTGGACATCGCAACAGACCGCTTTGTGCTGATCGGCACCGGCAAGGCTGATGGTGAATGGCAGGAGTATGAAGACCTTATCGGTCGTGCCAGCCCGGCCGAGCCTGATGCACACGTTTCGCCCGATGACCCGTGGTGCCTGATGTACACCTCAGGCACGACCGGCAGGCCCAAAGGCGCCATCCGCACCCATCGCGGCATTGCCATGCTGGCTCTGATGACCGCTGTGGAACTTGCTACCAGGCGCGCCGACAACGCGCTTCTGGTGATGCCGATGTGCCATGCCAACTCGTTGTTCTTCTTTGCTGCGTTCGTTTACTCCGGCGCGGCGGTCACCATATTCTCCAGGGCCAGTTTTGACGCCGGCCTGTGTCTGCGCACAATGGGCGAATACGGCACTACCTTCACCTCGCTTGTCCCCACCCACTATACAATGATGCTGGATGTGCCGGTGCGTGAGCGCGGCTCGGCAAGTTTTGACCGGGTGGAAAAGCTGATGATCTCCTCCGCACCGGCACGCGCCGACACCAAGCGCGCAGTGATGGAGATGTTCCCCAATACCGGCCTGTTCGAACTGTATGGCTCTACGGAAGGTGGCTGGGTCACGATGCTGCATCCGGATGAACAGTTTGACAAGCTTGGCACCGTGGGCCGGGAGACCATTGGCTCAAACCCCATAAGGCTCATCGATAACAACGGCAACGAAGTGCCGGACGGCCAGCCGGGCGAGCTTTATTCGTGCTCGCCCTACTCCTTCACCGGCTACTGGAACAACCCGGAAAAAACCGCGCAGGCCTTTCGCGGCAACTACATGACCGTCGGAGATATTGCCATTCGCGATGGCGACGGTTTCATCAAGCTGATCGATCGCAAGAACAACGTCATCATCACCGGTGGCGAAAACGTCTATCCGTCTGAAGTGGAAGCGGTTATCGGCAGCCATCCGGCTGTGGCCGACACAGCTGTGATCGGTTTACCCGATGACAAGTGGGGCGAGCGCGTGACAGCCGCGGTGGTCCGTCGCGAAGACCACACAGTTGACGAAACCATACTGAATGACTGGTGCCGGGAGCAGCTGGCCGGCTACAAGCGTCCGCGTTCGATCGTATTCATCAAGCCCGAACAAATGCCGCGCAACGCCACCGGAAAGATCTTGCACCGGGTGCTGCGTGAACAGCTCAGCTAGGTACAAAGCCCTGATGACTTTTATCAAAAGGACGTGAAAATGACTGTGAGTGCTCGAGACATCCCGCGTATAGACCTGAACGACGATCCGCTCAGCGTGGCCTCCTGGATCGCCAAGTCACTGAAAGCACGCGGCGTCGACCGGATATTCGGGCTTCAGGGCGGCCACATTCAGCCGATCTGGGACTATGCCGCGCAGGCCGGCATCCGAATTGTCGATGTTCGAGATGAGCGTGCCGCTGTACACATGGCGCATGCGCATGCGGAACTGACGGGCGGGTTCGGCGTGGCCATGGTGACAGCCGGGCCCGGCGTGACCAATACGGTGACATCCATGGCAAATGCCTCGCTGGCGCGGGTACCGGTCCTGCTGATCGGGGGATGCACCTCGCGCCCGCAAGCCAATATGGGACCGCTGCAGGACATCCCGCACACCGACATTCTCAAGCCTGTCACGCGCTATTCGCGCACCGCGCGCGTGGCTGATCAGGTTTTACGCGAAATGGATGAAGCCATCGCGCGCGCCATGGGCGCCATGGGCGAACCCGGCCCGACCTATATCGAGATCCCGACCGACGTGCTGCGCACCCATGTAGAGCCGCAACTGGTACTGGATGAATGGCTCAAAGGCACTGAACCACACAAACCGCAGCCGGCCCCTGACGCGGTGGCACAGGCGGCGGACGCAATCCGCCAGGCCAAGCGTCCGCTGATCATTTCCGGCCGTGGCGCCCGCGGTGCCGGCAAGGAGCTGGTCCGGTTTCTGGACGCGGTTGATGCGCTTTACCTGGACACCCAGGAAAGTCGCGGGCTCGTCCCGGCAGACCATCCCGCCAGTGCCGGCGCGGTGCGCGGCGCCGTGATCGGCCAGGCCGACCTGGTCATGGTGCTGGGCCGCAAGCTGGACTACCAGGTGGCATATGGTTCACCGGCCGTATTCGGCGATGCCCGCTTCATCCGGATATCGGACACGGCGGGGGAACTGATCGACAACCGCCGCGGCCAGCCTGAACTGCTGTGCGATGTGGGGCTGGCGCTGGACGCTATTACCGAAGCACTCGGCAATGACGCGGGTGGCCGCGATGAAGCCTGGCTTGAGGGTCTGCGCACCAAGCAAAGGGAGCGTATTACCAGCGGCGATACGTCCCAAACGCCTCAAACCGGCGCAGACGGCAAGATACATCCGCAGGCTGTTTTCGACGCCATCAGGCAGACGGCTGACCCGGATTACATCGCCATCGCCGATGGCGGCGACCTGTTGAGCTTCGCCCGTATCGGCCTCAAGGCATCAACCTACATGGACGCCGGCGCGTTTGGCTGCCTCGGCGTCGGCGTGCCGTTCGCCGTCGCGGCAAGCCTGGCGTACCCGGACAGGCAGGTGATCTCGGTAAACGGCGATGGCGCCTTCGGCCTCAACGCCATGGAAATAGACACTGCCGTGCGTCACGGCGCGAGCCCCGTGTTCATCGTATCCAACAATGCCGCCTGGAACATCGAGCGTTTCGACCAGGACACCAATTACGGCGGCCGCGTCGTCGGCACCACATTGCGCCACGCTGACTATGCCGCCATGGCCCGTGCGCTGGGCGCCCATGGCGAACGGGTGGAAGACCCGGCCGACCTGCCGGCGGCGCTGGAGCGGGCACTCGCCAACGCACCGGCGCTGATCGACGTGGTGACATCTCAGGATGCCGTATCCTCCGATGCGCAAAAAGGCCTGGGCTTCGTGCCCGACTACCAGGCATTGACCGCGTGGGACGACGCGGAACGCAAACGCCGCGGTGAGATTTGATGCCAGTAAACCGATAAGCAAAAGGCCGAACACGACGAAACCGGCACGCATCACAAGATCACGATGCCCTGGGAACTCCGACCAGCCCCTACTCCGCCGCGACTTTCGCCGTCCTGGCCGCGTCCGGACAAAGCCTGGCCACCAGGTACTTCTGGAAGTCGTGGATTTCGCGCTCCAGGTAACTGAGCGGGCCGGCTTTCGCCAGGGCGCCGTGGGCGCCCTTGAATATGCCTTCCACCACGAAACGGTCTTCCTCGTTGACGTGGTCGAAAAACGACACAAGGTCTTTGAGCGCTGCCTTCTTGCTGGGGAACGCGTCGATGCGTTCCGGCGCCAGCGCCACGCCGAAGCGGACCTGGACTTCACCGACACCCTTGGGACGCAGTGACAGATACCAGACATGGTCGGGCGCCAGCACGTACATGTGCGCGGGAAACACCGTTGGCATGATCGAGGTATGGCGCCAGCGGCCCTCAAGATAGTCATTGGCCTCAGCCGCCAGGCCATAGGATGCGGTTTCGCCCTTGGTGAAAGTCTGCCAGGTAAAGCGCTCGCTGACCTCGTCAGGGAACTCTGTATCGCTGAGCCCGATCCACTGACCGACGGTGGCCTTGTGGGCGACGGGCAGATGATAACCTTCCATGAAGTTCTCGGTCAGAAGCTTCCAGTTGGTCTGCCACACGTGATCCTGGGTTTCGCAGGGCACATACCGATCGAGCCGATACTGTGCGACCATGTCGTGCATCGGCGCCAGCAGATCCGCCACCGGTTCCGCATCCCGGTTCAGCGTGATGTAAATCCAGCCATTCCATATTTCGGTGCGGATTTCAGGCAGGCAGAAGTCCTTCTTGTTGAAAGTCTTGGATTTTTCCATCTGCGAAGCGCCGCGCAGCGAGCCGTCCTGGCCGTAGGTCCATGCATGATAGGGGCACACGATGGTCCTGGTGTTACCGGAACCTTCCAGCAACTGCATCATGCGGTGGCGGCACACATTGGAAAATGACCGGATCGAGCCGTCTTTCTGGCGAATGGAGAAGACCGGCTGGTCACCGATCGTGAAAGTTACATAGTCGCCGGGTCCAGGGATGTCCGCGGCCAGGCCGGGGCAGTGCCACTCGCGCTCGAAAATTTTCTTGAGCTCAAGCTCCAGCATGTCGGGGTTTGTGTAGATTTCAGGCGGTGAGCTGAACGCCTCCTCAAGCGGGCCTGCTGCGGTGTCCTGCAATTTCCCAAGTGCGTCGCGAAGCGCCATCTGAACATCCTTCCAACAATCAGGTCTGAATATCCTTCAATCAATCCGGAATGACCGCCGTAACCTCGATTTCAACCACCCATTCGGGCCGGGCCAGCGCCGGCACGACCACGCCGGTGGAGCAGGGAAATACCCCCTCTAGCCACTTGCCCATTTCCTGATATACGGCCTCGCGATATCGAATGTCTGTCACATAAACGACAATCCGGCAGATGTGCGCGAGCTCGGAACCGGCCTCCTCCAGCAACATCTTGATGTTCTGCATGGTTTTTGCCGTCTGCTTTGCAGCGTCTCCCGCATGCAGGCTCTCGCGGCTGTCCAGGTCCTGGGCCACCTGGCCGCGCAGGAACACCATGGTGCCGCGGGCCACCACGCCTTGCGACAGATCGTTGGACAGGTTCTGTTCAGGGTACGTATCCTTGGTGTTGAAGGGCCTGATACGCTTATGCACCGGCATTGGCTGGTTCTCCTTGTTTCACTTTCGTGTATTAATTCCACAAACTGCGAGTTCCACAAGCAGGTTTTATCAAAGCAGAAAGAATACTGTGACGAAGCTGAAAACATCCCCGCCACAGGTTACCATCATTGGGGCCGGCATCATCGGAATGTCCACGGCGGTGTTCCTGCAGCGCGACGGGTTTGACGTCACGGTGGTTGACAAGGTGCCGCCCGGCGAAGGCGCATCTTTCGGCAATGCCGGCGGTGTCGTGGTGTCCAACGTCGTGCCGCCTGTTCACGGCGGCATGCTTCTGAAAATCCCCGGATGGCTGCTGGACCCGAAAGGTCCGGTCACCGTGCAATGGCGCCATTTGCCCACGGCACTGCCCTGGTTGCTGGCAGTGGGCCGCAACGCAATGCCCGACCGGGTGAAAAAAATCACCGGCGCGCGCGCCCAGCTCGGCATGCGAGCGCTGCAGGATCACCGCACCATCCTGGCTCACGCCGGTGCGTCCGAGCTGCTGGCGATGGATGACGGGCTACATCTGTATTCCACCCGCAAGCAGTACGATGATGACAACCCCTGGAGGCTGCGGCGGGCTGAATACGGATATGATGGCCGGGAAATCAGCGGCGGTGAAGCCCGCGAGATCGAGCCTGACCTGACACCGGACATCTACAGGGCGGTGTTCTGGGACGGCTGGCACCGGATCGTCGATCCGTTCCAGATGGTGCAGAAACTGGCCGAGCAGGTTATTCGCGATGGCGGGCATATCCTGCAGGACGAAGTTCTGAGCATTGACCAGGACGGCACCCGGGCCACGCGGTTGCACCTGATGAATACAGGTGAACTGGCGGTAGAAAACCTGTGCGTGTGCGCTGGTGCGTGGTCGAACGAGCTTGCCCGCATGCTGGGCTCCAAAGTATTGCTGCAGGCGGAACGAGGCTATCACGTGATCATGAAAGATCCCGGCGTCAGTCTTGGCCGGGCGGTCACCCATGCCGCCCAACCCGGCGCGGTGACCCCGCATCATGACGGCATCAAGATTGCCGGTTCCGACGAAATTGCCGCAAACGACGCCCCGGCGGACTGGCGCCGGGCCGACCAGATGTACATCTACGGCAAGCGAGTATTACCGGAATTACGGGATATAAACGGTACCGAAACGAAATGGATGGGGCGCCGACCGAGCACACCGGACTCCCTGCCGGTCATTTCACCGTCTCCCAACCTCATCAATGTGTGGTATGGCTTCGGCCATGGCCATATGGGGCTGAGCTGGGGCCCCACGACCGGCCGGATGATCGCCGACATGATGACCGCACGCACCAGCAACACCGATCCCGCACCGTTCCACATCAACCGGCCCATGTAGCAGGCCCATGTAGCAGGCCCATGTAGCAGGCCGAGGACACAAGATGCGCACCGAAACCCCGCCGACCATTCGCCTGAAAGACTACAAACCGTCAGACTATCTGATCGATCATGTATCGCTCGATGTCGCACTTGAACCGGCGGCAACCACGGTTGTCTCGGTTTTGAAGATGCGGCCCAATCCGGTCTCAAAAACCATCGGCGCGCCCGTGCGGCTGGACGGAGAGGCCCTGGAACTCAAGTCTGTTGCCATCAATGGCGAGACAATCGGCGACAATTGTTACACTGTTTCCGCCGGCCAGCTTGTCATCGACAATGTACCGGGAGGCGAGTTCGAGCTGACCATCGAGACCCTGTGCAACCCGGATGCGAACACGGCACTGTCGGGTCTGTACCGCAGCAATGGGGTGTATTGCACGCAGTGTGAAGCGGAAGGTTTCCGGCGCATTACCTATTTCCTGGACCGGCCGGATGTGCTGGCAACCTACCAGGTTCGCATTGAAGCCGAGAAGGGAAGCGTTCCGGTACTGCTGGCCAATGGCAATCCGGTCGACACCGGTGACCTGGCCGATGGCCGCCATTTTGCGGTCTGGCAGGATCCATGGCCGAAGCCTGCCTATCTGTTTGCCCTGGTTGCTGGCGACCTGGCCTGTGTCACGGACCATTTCACCACCATGTCGGGCCGCAAGGTGGAGCTGCGCATCTATGTCGAACAGGGCAAGCAGGACCGCTGTGACTGGGCCATGGAAAGCCTCAAGGCATCTATGAAATGGGACGAAACCGCGTTTGGCCGCGAATATGACCTGGATATATTCATGATCGTCGCGGTGTCGGACTTCAATATGGGCGCGATGGAGAACAAGGGGCTCAATGTCTTCAACGACAAGTACATACTGGCGCGCCCGGACACCGCCACCGACCAGGACCACGTCAATATCGAGGCGATTATCGCCCATGAATACTTTCACAACTGGACCGGCAACCGGATTACCTGCCGCGACTGGTTCCAGTTGTGCCTGAAGGAAGGCCTGACGGTGTTCCGGGACCAGGAGTTCACCTCCGACATGCGTTCGCGTGCGGTCAAGCGCATCCAGGACGTGCGTACACTGCGATCGCACCAGTTTCCCGAAGACGCCGGGCCGCTGGCCCATCCGGTCAGGCCCCAGTCGTACATCGAGATCAACAATTTCTACACGGCCACGGTGTATGAGAAAGGCGCTGAAGTGGTGCGCATGCTGAAGACCCTGCTGGGGGCAAAGAAGTTCGCCAAGGCGCTGGATATCTACTTTGAACGCCATGACGGCGATGCCGCAACCGTGGAAGACTTCGTCACCTGCATGGAAGATGCCTCGGGACGGGACCTGACGCAATTCTTCAACTGGTACAATCATGCCGGCACACCGGCGGTCAAGGCGCGACTGAACTGGGATCAGGCTGCGGCCACTGCCACGCTCGTGGTCAGCCAGTCACTGTCGGCGACCCCTGGCCAGCCTGAAAAACCCGACCTGCACCTCCCCCTTGTGACGGGCCTGATCGGGCCGGACGGGGCTGACATGGACCTGGTGCTGGACGACGGCAAGCGTATCGACGGCGGTATCCTGGAATTGCGCTCGGCCCGGCAAAGCTGGACATTTACCGACATTACAAAGCGCCCCGTGCTGTCCATCAATCGCGGGTTTTCCGCGCCGGTCAACCTGACCACCGGGCAGCGCGACGGCGAACTGCTGTTCCTGATGGCCAACGACCGTGACCATTTCAATCGCTGGGAAGCCGGCCAGACCCTGTCACGGTCGATCATCATGTCCGCCATGGAGGCGATCCGGGATGGCGACGATCCCGACGCCATTGACGATTTCGGCGATGCATTAGCCAGCGTGCTGGCCGCACCGGAACTGGAACCGGCCTTCAAGGCCCAGATGCTTGCGCTACCGAGCGAGGCAGACATTGCCAATATGCTGGGCCGCGACGTCAATCCGGACCTGATTCAAAGCGCCCGGGACCAGGTGCGAAACATGGTCGGAAGCAGGCTGGCGGATCAGCTGGGCCAGCTGGCAAGTGATCTGCCTGCCGGAGACTATTCGGCAAGTGCACAGGATGCCGGGCAGCGGGCCCTGGCCTATGCGGCCCTGTCGCTTCTGGCTGCTGCAAGACCGGCCGAGACGGCAGCCACGGCGCTGAAACGCCTTAAGTCCGCCGGGCACATGTCCGACATGATGGGACCGCTGAATGTGCTCGCCGGCCTGGATGTGGCTGAACGCGACCAGGCGCTTGACCTGTTTCACAAGACATTCGCCAGCGACCACCTGATCGTCGACAAATGGTTCTCCCTGCATGCCATGCGCAAAAGCTCTGGCGCTGCCGCGCATATACGCAAACTGATGAAACATCGCGACTTCAGCATCACCCGTCCAAACCGGGTGCGGGCACTGATCGGCACGTTTGCCGGCATGAACCAGACCGGTTTCAACGATGCTTCGGGCGACGGCTATGACGTGGTGGCGGAAGTGGTCATGGCGCTGGATGAGCGCAACCCGCAAGTGGCGGCCAGAATGGTATCGGCTTTCCGGTCCTACCAGTTGATGAACCAGGTCCGCCAGGACAAGGCGCGTGCCGCGCTCACCACCATAAGGGACAAGCAGAACCTGTCAGCGGACACGCTGGAAATGGTCTCGAGAATGCTGGAGGCCCAATAGCTTCAACAGTGCTTCTCTCCGCCCTTCCCGCCCTGTAAAGCGATATTGTTTCGGATCCGTAATATTATATTTGAGAGCGTTGTTTCATACTGAAACAGCTTGATTGAAAATCAGCGGAAAATTCGCCTGGATTTCAGGACTCGGTCGCGCAACGTAAGAATTTTATCCCATTGTTGATATAATTGGTGTATTTTAAAGCCGTTTCGGATCCGGAAGTATCCTTCGAGCTTGCCAAATCAGGTGCATTTCGAATCAATAGCTTGAACTGATTCGACGGGGTTGGGGGGCGCGTATCAGCCCTATTAGTGAGAGTACTGTCAGGGGCGGCAGACCATCACAGTCTTGAAGGGTGTTGCCTGTCCGGTCACTGCATTTCAGCAGTCGGCCACTATGGGGATGATTACGTGTCCAAGGCAAAACTTGGAGAGCTGTTTTTCAAGGAGCGCGCGCTGAAGGTCAGTGTCGGGTCCAAACGGGTACCGTCAATTGCCATCTCTGAACGCATTCTGCGCAACCTGATCACCGGACTCATACTGCTGTTCCTGATGACCCTGGCGACAGCCCTGTTCCTGCAACTGTCGGCCAGCCGCGAGCGGTCCATCATCGCTTCAACCAAGCACACCGAGCTGGTGTTGCGGGCCGCCGCCAGCGATTTGAGCGCGACCCTGGGCGCCGGTTTTGCCGGCGGCCGGACGGTGCGCGCCCTGGTGCCTGAGGATCTGGCTGAGGTGCTGCCGCGCGACACCGGTGTGCGCGGCCGCCTGTTCATCGCAACAGACGAGAAGGGTTACATCCAGACCAGCTATCCCGAAGACCTCGGCCTGAAGGGAGCCAACCTTTCAACCGTATTCGGCCAGGAAGGTATCCTGAGTGCCGCCCAGAAACTCGGCGCACCGGTAATGGCCATCACACCGGCCAACGAACAGGTCTATATCGGCCTGCGTTCGCTCAGTCCCTATCTGGGCCAGATCGTCGTTGTTCATCCGAAAACCCAGGTCCTGCAGGACTGGCGCTCCGACGTGACCCAGATCGCAACCCTGTTCGTTGTCACGCTGGGCGTGCTGGTGCTGCTGGGAACCGCCTTCCACTGGCAGGCATCGCGCGCGGCCGAAGCCGATCAGACACTCGCCGTGGCAACCGAACGCATGGACAAGGCGCTGGACCGCGGGCACTGCGGGCTGTGGGACTGGGATATCGCGCGTGGCCGGATCTTCTGGTCGAAATCCATGTATGACATTCTCGGCCTCGAGACCAAGGGGGAATTCCTGTCCTATGGCGAGGTGGCGGAACGGCTGCATCCGGACGATGACCCGATTGACCAGCTGGTCGATGTCATGCTGCGCGGCGGGCGGCCCGCCATTGACCAGGAATTCCGCATGAGACACTGCGACGGTCACTGGGTATGGCTGCGTGCGCGTGCGGAATTGTCGGAGGCACCGGGCCAGGATTCCCCGAACCTGGTCGGCATCGCCATCGATATTACCGAGCAGAAGCGCCTTGACAAGCTGAACCAGGAGGCGGAATTGCGCCTCAAGGATGCCATCGAGAATGTGTCGGAAGCATTCGTGTTGTGGGATTCAGACAATCACCTGGTGATGTGCAATTCCAAATACCAGCAGCTTCACAACCTGCCGGCCAGCGTATGCCGGCCGGGATCGTCCTATGAAGACGTTACACGGGTGGCACGCGAACCGGTGATCCGGCAGCGCTCGGCCGCCTCCTCCGACACCGCCGTGCCGGCCAGCATCCCCGACGGCGGCGACGGCAACACGTTTGAAGTACAACTGGAAGACGGGCGCTGGCTGCAGATCAACGAGCGGCGCACCAAGGACGGTGGCTTCGTGTCGGTCGGCACCGACATCTCCAACCTGAAATTGCACGAGGAAAAGCTGCTGGAGTCCGAACGCGAACTGATGAACACGGTGCGTGACCTGCAGAAATCCCGGATGGAACTTGAGCAGCAGTCACAGCGACTGGCTGACCTGGCCGAAAAATACTCCCGCGAGAAGACCCGGGCCGAGGCCGCGAACCGGTCGAAATCCGAGTTCCTGGCAAACATGAGCCACGAACTGCGCACCCCGCTCAACGCCATAATCGGTTTTTCGGAAGTTATCGAACAGCAATTGTTCGGCAAGGTGGAAATCCCCAAATACCTGGATTACGCCCACGACATCCACAGTTCCGGGCAATATCTGCTCGACGTCATCAACGACATTTTGGACATGTCGAAGATCGAGGCCGGCAGGATTACCCTTGAAGTCGAGAAATGTTCGGTGCCCGCCGTCATTGAAGAAGCCTTGCGGATCGTATCCGGGCGCGCCCAGGATGGCGGCGTCACCTTGCGCAAGGATCTGCCCGACTCGCTGCATGCCATGGCCGACGTGCGGTCGCTGAAGCAGGTGCTGATCAATGTCATCGCCAACGGCGTCAAGTTCACCCCCGACAGCGGCAGCCTGACGATTTCGGCCCGCCGGGTGAAGAAAATGGCCGAGATCGTCATTGCCGATACCGGCATCGGCATTCCGCCCGATCAGATTTCCAAGCTCGGCCGGCCGTTTGAGCAGGTGGAAAACCAGCTGACCAAGACCCGTTCCGGCTCCGGCCTGGGCCTGGCCATCTCCAACTCGCTGATCCGGCTCAACGACGGCTCTCTGCACATTGCCAGCGACGAAGGACAAGGGACAACGGTGACCATAACCCTGCCGATCGCCCAGAGAGGCAAGCAGACCAAACGGATCGTCGAATCCGACGCGGTCATAGAACCCATCGCCACCGGCACGCAGGGTTGATTTCGCTCACTGGGATGACGGTGGTGATGAACTCCCCTCCGGGGCACGTAAGCGCCGAGGCAAGGCCGACCGGCCGCAGCACGAAGTGCGCCCCCGCGGAACGCAGGCGAAGCCCGCTGGCGTAAGCGCTAAAAATCAGTGCCCACGTTCTTCCTTCCAGCGCTTCCAGCGCCGTCTTGACATGGTCTTGCGTTCAATCTGGTCGGCAATCAGCTTGCGCTCTTCCGGGGTCAGGCGTTTGAAGAAATTGCCAGCTATCTCGCGGCCGCGACCGACCATGATCTGGGCCTCGGCTTCATAGACTTGCAATGCCTTTATCACGGCTGCCTCATCGTACGGCTCTGCCCTGAGCACAGACGCGACATCACGGGCCTTTTCGCGCAGGTTCTTGCGCAGGGCGCGAAAGCCCTTGCGGTGTTCGCGCAGTTCACCAACCAGCTCGTCGCGCCGATCACGGTCAAGATCGCGAAAGAACGCCCGCGGCAGGATCTGGGTGAATCCTGGCCCGGTGATGGACCGGTGGCGGTGCGGGCCGACGGCATTGTGCGCGATAATTGCCGCTGCAACCGCCAGGTTGATGGCCAGAGACGCAATCAGCACGATCCACAACCATGACCAGCGGCGGGTCTTCGGGGCCGGCGTGTCGCTCATAACAGGCTCCCGTCATCGCCGTTGTCGATCAGTACGACGTCCAGCACATCATCGCCCGCGCCCGGCAGTTGCAGACTGTCGACCAGCAGCATGCCGGCATCCGTCCCTGCCCCCAGGAACACGCCCAGCATGATGCTTGCCGCCAGTGCGCCGACTGCCAGAAGCTGTTGTGGCCGGAAAACCGGCCGCCAGACCGCCGTTCCACCATGTGCTGTCGCCACTGCCTGTTTTTCTGCCGCAATGGCCGAAAGCAACCGGTCACGGGCCCCTTCAGGTTCTGCAACAGAAGCAGCACCTGCGGTATCCAATACTTTGTCCAGCTGGTCAGCCGTGTCGCTCAAATCGCGCGGTAACAATTCAGGTTCACGCAACAGGTTGGCGAACCACACCCGGTCAGCCTCGGGCCAGCGCAAGGGGTTGCGGCCGTAGGCGGCCAGCACTTCGGCCAGGCGAGTGCGGTCGTTGGCGCCCTGCCCCTCGCCATTGTTGGTGCGTGCCGTCATTTCAATTGCTCCAGTTCTTCAATCAGGTCTGCCCACACCGGGTTCAGCGTGGTGCGCAAAGACCGTCGTGCCCTCGACAGCAGCGATTCCACCGCTTCAACACTGACATCCATGATCGATGCCGTCTCCTGATTGCCCAATGCTTCGAAATAGGTCAACTGCAGGGCCGTGCGCTGGCGTTCGGGCAACTGCGCCAATGCGGCAGAGACTTCGTCAGCCGCCTGGCCGTGGCGCAGATGGCCGTCAGGGGCGGTGGAGGTATCTACCAGCAGGTCCAGCTCGCTGTCAGAGGTATTACGGGCCCGCCGCAAGCGATCGATGGCCAGGTTGCGCGCAACCCGCACAAGCCATCCTTTCAGGGCTGCCTGATTGCGCAGTTCCGGCGGATTGCGCCACAGTTTGACGAAAGCTTCCTGGGTCACGTCCTCAGCGTCTGCCGCATTACCCAGGACGCGCGCAGACAACCGGAAAACCAGTGAGTAGTGCCGGTCGACCAGCGCGGCAAAGGCGGTTTCATCGCCGGCAACCACCCCTTCCAGTAATACGGCATCGACTGCCGGAGACGCATCTCCGGCAGCCGGTCTGGCTTCTGTATGTTCGCTGGATCCTGCCATACCCCAAGCCGGGCGCGCCAATTGCCAGTTCATCAGCCCTCCTATTGCCGGGTCTGTGACCTTGCCTTGCGAGCCTCGGTCCGTTTCTTGCGTGCAATCACATGATAGGCACGCGATTCCTTGAGTGTAACCCCGCCCGACCTGTCGCTGTCTGCCAGCTCGAACAGGCCGGCGATGTAGCCGCGAAGTTCCGCGCGTGTTACCGCGGCATCCTTGTCTGCATCCATGCGGGTCAGGATCCGGTCAATGCGGCGCCGGGTCAGCCGGTTGAGCCAGTTTTCAAGTTCGGTCCTGGTCACCTTGTCATTCTTGTCTGCATCAAGGCGCATGAAGCGGCGAACCGACTTTGCCTCAAGCTCTTCTATCGCAAGGGCGCCATCCTTGTTCCGATCGAGACGATCAAAGGTGCGCTCGCCGCGCGGCATGCCCGGTTCGCGGGCCAGTGCGGCGTTTGCTGACAGTCCTGCGATGACCAATGCCGCGGACACGGCGGCTGAAAGACGAATGCTCATAACGGGTCAATCTCCTTAAGCTTCAGTTATTGCCGGGCCTTGCGGTTCAAAAACCTCAGGGCCCACGGAATGAGTTGGCCAACGCACATGAACAAGACGAGAACACCCGCAACAATCCGTCGCTTTGCCCGAAAAAAAATTCAAGGCTCTTCCGGTACGCCGATGAGCCGGTCAAAAACCTCGGAAACCTGCCGGTTTGCATCTATCAACATGGCCTCCATGGTTGCAATATCCGGGGCCGCACATGCGCGCAGCAGCAACTGAACAAGCCCGGACGGTGCACTGTCCACGTCAAACCGGCCGGAAGAACACAACCGGAGCATGTGCGTCAGGCCCTGATACAACGTCGCTGCACCAACCAGCACCTCATGGTCTGCAATGTCCAGATGACCGGCATCGCGCAATGCATCAAGAGCGCCGACGGTGTTGCGGTTCAGTATCTCCGGTGTGTCATGGCCATGCACCAGTTGCAAAGCCTGCGCAATGAATTCCACCTCGACCAGGCCGCC
Organism: Anderseniella sp.; assembly: GCA_051010195.1. Taxonomy (GTDB): domain Bacteria; phylum Pseudomonadota; class Alphaproteobacteria; order Rhizobiales; family Aestuariivirgaceae; genus Anderseniella. Next base: position 17,167 of record JBPCVV010000326.1, read on the forward strand.
ACGGACATGCTTGATATCCCAGTGGTCGCCTTTGGCTGCGCTCTGCAGCATGCGCAGACGCATGTCCCGGACATCTTTCAGGGTCTGCTCCCGATCACGAGCGGCACACAACACCGTGCGGATGGTGCTCTCGACGCGCTGCCGCAGGGCGTCGTCACCGGTTACCACCCGGGCCCGGGTCAGCGCCATTTTCTCCCAGGTCCAGGCCTGGGTGGCCTGGTAACTGTCAAACGAGCCGATATGACTGGCCACTGGGCCCTTGTTGCCGGACGGTCGCAGCCTCATGTCGACTTCGTACAGCACGCCCTCTCCGGTTTCCGAAGTCAGCGCCGTCGTCAGGTGCCGGGTCAGCCTCGAGAAATATTGCGATGGCGGCAGCGGCCTGTCGCCGTCGGAGGCTTCGGCGCTGTCGGCAAAGTCATACAACATGATCAGGTCAAGATCGGATGCCGCCGTCATCTCGCACCCACCCAGCTTGCCGAGGGCAACGACAACCATGGCACCGCCCTTAACCTGCCCGTGGCGCTCAGCGATGTCAGTGGAGGCAACCTGCAGCATGTGGGCAGTGACGGCATCTGCCAGCCTCGAATAAGCCAGCCCCGCCTGCTCTGCGCTCACCGTTTCCGACAGAATTCGGACACCGATGCGAAGCGACAGCTCATGAGCAGTGACACGTGTCGCGCTCAAAATGTCTTCATAACCGGCGTCGGGGTCGCGCAAGGCGGCAAAATCATTGGCCAGTTCGGTTTCGCCCGGCATGGCATCGAAAAAATCCGGGTCCAGAACCGCTTCAAGCTGGCGCGGACGGCGCGACAGGCTTTGTGCCAGGCGAGGCGCGGCGCCCAGCACGGTCGCCAGCAATTCGAGCAGAAACGGATTGGCCTTGAACATGGAAAACAGCTGAACGCCGGCGGGCAGCCCGGCGACGAACCGGTCAAACGCGATCATTGCCTGATCGGGCTGGCCGGAGCGTGACAGCGCCATCAGCAATGCCGGCATCAGTTCGGTGAGCCGTTCCCGGGCAGCGGAGGAGCGCATCGCCGGATAGCGCCCGAAATGCCAGCCGCGAATGATGGCGGATACTTCGGAAGCCTGCGCAAACCCCATGCCGGCCAGTGTGTTGAGCGTGTCGGGATCGTCATCGCCGCCGGTAAACACCAGGCTGCCCAGTTCGCTGCCCAGTTCCGGCGCATCCTCAAACAGGCCGGCATAGTGCTCCTGAACCGTATGAAACGTCCCGATCAGGCGGTCCGCCAGTTCCTGCGGCTCTTGAAACCCGCAAAACCGGGCGAAACCGTCAAACGCCTCGTCCGTTGCCGGCAAGGTCTGGGTCTGTTCATCGGCCACCATCTGCAAGCGGTGCTCGATAGTGCGCAGGAACACGTAGGCCTGTTGCAATTCCTCACAGGCGGCCTTCTCAAGCCATCCGGCCTCAACCAGCTTGTCAAGCATGGTGAGCGTGCGATTGTCCCTGAGATCCGGGTTCTTGCCGCCCGCTATCAGTTGCTGGGTCTGGACGAAAAACTCTATCTCGCGAATGCCGCCGCGGCCCAGTTTGATGTTGTGACCCAGCAGCACGATGGACCCATGCCCCTTGTGGGCATGCATCTGACGTTTGAGCGACTGCACATCCGCTATTGCGGCAAAGTCCAGGTACTTGCGCCAGACAAAGGGGGTCAGCCCTTTCAGGAATGCCTGTCCCAGATCCAGGTCACCGGCCACGGCGCGCGCCTTGATCATGGCGGCCCGTTCCCAGTTCTGGCCCATGGACGCATAGTAGTTTTCCGCCGCTCCGATGGCGATGGCAACCTGGGTTGCGCGCGGGTCCGGCCGTAGGCGCAGGTCGACGCGGAAAACATAGCCATCCTCAGTGCGGTCCTGCAGGATGGTGGCCAGAGAACGGGTCATGCGCACATAGATCTGCGCGGCCTTATCTGGTTGTTCCAAAGGCGCTTTTTCCTGGTCATACAGCACTATCAGGTCGATATCGGATGAGTAGTTCAACTCACCGGCGCCATGCTTGCCCATCGCCAGAACGGTATATCCGTCTGACGCGGTCTGTCCCTTGCCGGGTGTCAGCTTGCCGCTTTCCACCGCTTCGTCCAGCAACCAGTTCACCGTGCCGGCAACCGCCACATCGGCAAATCTGGTCAGCGCCCGGGTGACCTCGTCACAGGACCAGCACCCGGCGATGTCAGCCAGCGCAATCAGCAGCGCGGCGTGATTGCGCGCAACCCGCAGATGGCGCATCAACTCGACCTGCGATGACGCCGAGACAGTGTCCGACTCCAGACCCATACACAGGCTTGTGAACAGTTGATCAGGCGATGAGCCGAGTATCTCGGCAGCAAATTCCGGATACCGACGCACCAGGCCGGACAGAAACGGGGATCCGGATGCAATATGTGCCAGGAGCGCACGTGCGGCTGGGGATGCCTCGCACAGGGTTTGCACGGGTTCAGCATGCTCAATGATCGACGCCAGCAATTCCTGCTCATCAGGGTGCACCGGCAACGACACTTGTGCTGCAGACAAAGCCTTGTTCATGAATACCAACTGCGAAATGAGGAAACCAACGGGCTGAGCCTAACCCGTGGAACAGAATTGGCAAAAGCGCAACCGCAGAGAGCCGGTATTTTATGTCGCGGCCGGAAAACGCAGTTCCGCGGCCAAGCCAGGATTTGCATCATCGATTTCAAATTCGCCGGCGTGTAGTTTCATGACACTGTCGACCAGTGCCAGTCCCAGTCCGCTGCCCGGTTCGCTGCGGCTGCTATCGAGCCGGACAAAGCGTTCTTTGACCCGTTCCCGGTCGGTTGCGGCGATGCCCGGTCCGGTGTCGCTGACATGGACCGTCCAGCCGTCCGCCTTTGAGCGGTCGACCTTCAATCGTATGTCAGGCACCCCGGTCTTGGCATCGCGGCCATACTTGATGGCGTTGTCGAGCAGGTTGGTCATGGCCTGGGCCACCAGCTGCCTGTCGGCTCTCACCACTGCCGTCTCCGGCGCCTCCAGGACCAGCGTGCCGCCGGCGTCTTCCGCTATGGGACCGTAAAGCTCCACCAGATCATCCAGAAGGCCTACAAGATCAGTATCCTGGAACCCTTCGCGCATCTGGCCGGCCTCGGCCCGGGCAATGGACAGCAGGGCATTGAATGTGGTGAGCAGGCCGTCTGCCTCGGCGATATTGGCCTCCAGTGCAGCTTTATGATCTTCCGCCGAGCTTGAACGCAGGGCATCTTCGGCGCGCGCGCGCAGCCGGGTCAGCGGCGTGCGCAGGTCATGAGCGACGTTGGAAGACACTTCCTTCATGCCGGTCATCAGGCGATTGATCTGGTCCAGCATGTCATTGAGGCTTTCCGACAGGCGGTCAATCTCGTCTCCGGTGCCGGAGACCGGCATTCGTTCACCCAGGTCACCGGCCATGATGGCGCGGCTTGCCCCGTTGATCTCGTCGACCCGGCGCAGGAAGTTGCGGCTCATCAGCAGGCCGCCGCCCACACCGAGAACCAGCGTCAGGCCGAGTGCCCAGAACAGCGATGTCCGGATGATCCTGTTGAACTGCCGGCGCTCTTCCACATCACGGCCGACAACCAGCTGAAAACCGCCGTCCAGGCGAATGAAGAAAGCGCGCGCCGTGTGATCGACCAGGCCCCTGCCGGTTTCATGCGGGAACTTGAAATCTATGGTGCCGCGCTCTCCGACCGCCTCAACGGGCAGGGATTGCAGGTTGCCGGCGAGCCGGCGCCCCACGGCATTGGTCAGGATGTAAACCGCGCCATCTGCTTCCTGACTGCGCGACTTGATGATTTCAAGCAGCCCTCGGGGCCCGCGAATCCGGTACTGTTCGGCCAGGCCCTGAACTTCCGCCTCGACCGTATCTTCGATCTGGCTTTCCAGTAGGATGGCGGTATTCCAGTAGATATAGGCCAGGATGGCGCCCACGGAGATGGCGAACACGGTCAGGTAAACCGTCGCCAGCCGGAACGTCGATGTTCGCAGCAGCTTAAGAGCGGCCCGCACGAATACTGTACCCGGCGCCGCGCACTGTATGCAAAAGCGGTTCGCCGAATTCCTTGTCTACCTTGGCCCGCAATCTGGATATGTGTACGTCGATCACATTGGTCTGCGGGTCAAAATGATAGTTCCACACATTTTCCAGCAACATGGTGCGGGTCACCACGCTGCCGGCATTGCGCATCAGGAATTCCAGCAGCTTGAACTCGCGCGGCTGCAACAGAATGTCCTCACCGGCGCGGGTTGCCGTACGGGCCAGCAGATCGATTTCGAGATCCGCAACCTTCAGCTTGGTTGTATGCGGGGTGGCGTCCTGACGGCGGCGCAGGGTTTCCACCCGTGCCAGCAACTCCGTAAAGGCATACGGCTTTGCCAGGTAGTCATCACCGCCGGCGCGCAGGCCATGCACCTTATCGTCCACCTCGCCGAGCGCCGACAGGATCAGCACCGGTGTGGTGATGTCTTCACCGCGCAGTGCCTTGATCACTTCAAGACCGTCCATGCCCGGCAGCATGCGGTCCATTATAATGACATCATGGGTTTGCTCGCGGGCCAGTTCCAGGCCATCGGTTCCGTTGGCCGCTAGGTCAACCACGTGGCCTTCTTCAACCAGGCCCTTTTCAAGCCAGTTGGCCGCTTCGCGATCATCTTCTACAACAAGTATCTTCATGCAAATTGGGTCCACTACCAGATCACTCGTTTTGTTCGTGCCCATTCCAGACAGAAAAGGCAAGTGTGCCTCCGTACACCTGGTGTTTCAGAAGACCGTTGGCAGGGGGGGCGGGGGGTCTACCCGAAACAGCATTGAGAGGCACACGGAGGCACGTATGGCGGCGTTGGTACAGAGGGGGCAGAGGTCACGCCGCCGTTCTTCCTATATAGTATCAGCCTTTTGCAATTTTAAGTGCAACAAATCGTTGTCCACGATCATTTTTCACCAGCAACAATACCGGCGCCTTGCCGGACTTGGCCGACGACTGGCGAATTGCAGCCACAGCAGCCTCCGGCTGATCCACGAGAGCGCCGTCGACTTCAAGGATCACATCGCCCTGGCGGATGCCCTGTTCGGCCGCCGGTGAACCGGGCATGACGTCGGCAACGACGACCCCGTCACCATCTTCAGCCGGGGCCAGTACAAGGCCGAGCTTCTGGTCCGCGTCCGATCCGCTGTTGCGGCTGGGGCTCAAGGACGCCTGCCGTTCTGCCGGCATTTCACCTATGGACACCTTAATGTCACGCTCTTTGCCATCGCGGAAGACAGTCATCTCCACGCTGGTTCCGGGCTTGATCTTGGCCACTGCGCGCGACAGTTCCTTTGGACTCTTAACGTCAGCACCATCGACTTTCAGGATGGTATCACCGGTGCGCAGGCCGGATTTGTCCGCCGGAGAGCCGTCGGTGACCGCGGAAACCAGCGTACCTGTCGGCTTGTCGAGGCCGATGCTTGACGCAATATCTTCAGACACTTTCTGGATCTGAACGCCAAGCCAGCCGCGGGTTACATTGCCGTCATCCTTCAGATCGGCGATAATGGCCTCTGCAGTGGATGCCGGAATGGCGAAACCAATGCCGACGCTGCCGCCGGACGGTGAGAAGATCGCCGTGTTGACGCCGATAACCTCGCCTCTGAGGTTGAATGCCGGACCGCCTGAGTTGCCGCGGTTGATCGGCGCATCGATCTGCAGGAAGTCATCGTAAGGGCCGGCGCCAATGTCGCGGCCGGCAGCCGAAATGATGCCTGTGGTCACGGTGCCGCCAAGCCCGAACGGATTGCCGACGG
>JBPCVV010000327.1:0-3029 GCA_051010195.1 Anderseniella sp.
GGTGCGGCTCTGGCCGTGATGACCACTGGTGCGGCCGCTGACGAACTCGCTACCCTGAAGGCTCAGCTTGCTGCGCTTCAGAGCCAGGTAGACACACTTCAGTCTGCACCTGCTCAGGCACCTGCCGGCTCTTCTTCCCTACGCTATGAGCGTGGCCTTGGTGGCAACACTTGGGGTCTCGACGCTGTTTCAGACAGCGCCAACGTCCATGACGGTGGCGGTTTCACCATCGCTGTAACGCCAACTGCAGATCTTCCTGCTCCGGTCGCTGAAGTGACCGTGTACGGTTATGCTGCAGGCCACGTTGCTTATGATTTCGATGGCAGGCACGGTACAGCAAACTCATTCGACACCAGCACGGTTGGCAATGATTCAGGCGATCACATTGCCCTGACACACCGTCAGTCGCGTTTCGGCATCAAGTCGAGGATCGACACGGCTGTTGGCCAGATCCGCACTCAGCTTGAGTTCGATGCCAATATCGGTACGGCCGGCGATGGTGGTGGTGCAGGCAGCACGCGCCTTCGTTCGCGTCACGCTGTCGGTCACTGGGACATGACACCGAACTGGACACTGTCTGTTGGTCAGTGGTGGTACACAGCGCATCTGCTGCCGATCGGTGTCTCCACGGTTGACTTTGCCGGTTCATTGCTAACGCTGGCTTTCCTCCGTGCACCACAGGTTCGTCTGTCTTATTCTGACGGTCCCCTGTCCTGGGCAGTTTCGATTGAAAACCCGAGCTTCGAGTCAGACACCAACATGCCGAACATTGCAGGTTACCTGCAGTACGACATCGCTGGTGGTCACCAGTTCATCATAACCGGTGAAATTGCAGATTGGGATCCGGCTAACGGCGGCCTTGCCAATGACGAGCTCGGCTGGGCTTTTCAGGCTGGTGCAAACTTCAACCTGGCTGATATTGCAACCCTGACCGGCGGCGTCGGCTACGGTGAAGGCCTGCTGACCCAGAAGTTCGTGCTCGAAGATGGCTTCGACAACGTCGATGCCGCTGGCGACCCGCTCGAAGCACTTGCCTTCGTTGTTGGCCTGTCATTCGGTCTCAGCGAAACCACGACCTTCAACACCATGTTCTCATATGTCGAAGCTCTTGGAGATCAGGACGACGCCGACGACAAGGACAGGCTTTACAAGGTTCACGCCAACATCCTGTGGCAGCCTGTCAAGCAGATGCGCATGGGTTGGGAAGTCATCTGGGCCAAGTCTGAATTCGTAGGGCCAGCTGTCGACTCCGAAGATGGTGTTCGCGCTTCCTTCGCAACCTGGTTCTTCTTCTAAGAACCACGTTAATACCTGAAATTACAGACCGGTCCGGAGTTCGCTCCGGGCCGGTTTTGCTTTGTGCACACAATCGATTCGTAATGCCCATCACAAGCGGACAACATGCCCGCCACCTGGCTATTTTAGGTGCGCACTTTTCCAGCTAGTGCACGCACAAGCACCGTTCTCACTCAAACCAGAGAGTTTATAGGGCTTTCGACCTTCCGCACATAAAGCCGATATGCGACGAAATTTCCAGCAACCGGTTGGTTAAAAGGGGAAAACCGCAGCAGAGAGCCGCGAGTGCAAGCTATCGCAAAAAAACGACCAGCGAATTCCTCCGCAGGATCAAGTGTGAGAGCGCAATGCGTCGCGACCGATGGTTCTTACCACTTCATGACAAAACGTTGTTCTTGGACTTTCAGGTGTTGACTGTCGCAGGGACACGAAGAAAAATTTCTGGTGCAAACCTAACTTTACTGTAGAGAATTTGAGGGAGCAATCTTACTATGGCCAATATGCTTCGTAAGGCTCTGCTCGGTGGTGCGGCTCTGGCCGTGATGACCACTGGTGCAGCTGCTGATGAGCTCGCTACGCTGAAGGCACAGCTTGCTGCGCTTCAGAGCCAGGTAGACACAATCCAGTCTGCACCTGCTCAGGCACCTGCCGGCTCTTCCTTCCTGCGCTATGAGCGTGGTCTCGGTGGCAACACCTGGGGTCTTGACGCTGTTAAAGACAGTGCCAATGTCCATGACGGTGGTGGCTTCACTATCGCAGTAACACCAACCGCAGATCTTCCTGCTCCGGTCGCTGAAGTGACTGTGTACGGTTATGCTGCCGGTCATGTTGCTTATGACTTTGATGACGACCACGGTACGGCCAACTCATTCAGCGCCAGCTCAATCGGCGATGATCAAGGCGACCACATTGCCCTGACACACCGTCAGTCACGTTTCGGCATCAAGTCGAAGATCGATACGGCTGTCGGCCAGATTCGCACTCAGCTTGAGTTCGACGCCAACATCGGTACCAGCGATGGTGGTGGTGCAGGCAGCACGCGTCTTCGTTCGCGTCACGCTGTTGGTCACTGGGACATGACCCCGAACTGGACCCTGTCTGTTGGTCAGTGGTGGTTCACGGCTGCGCTGCTGCCGATCGGTGTGTCGACCGTTGACTTCGCCGGTTCAATCCTGACCTACTCACGTACACCACAGGTTCGTCTGTCTTATTCTGACGGTCCTCTGTCCTGGGCAGTTGCGATTGAAAACCCAACCTTTGAATCCTACACCAACATGCCGAACATTGCAGGTTATCTGCAGTACGACATCGCTGGTGGTCACCAGTTCATCGTAACCGGTGAAGTTGCTGACTGGGATCCGGCAGGCAACGACGAGCTTGGCTGGGCCGTTCAGGTTGGTGCCAACTTCAACCTTGCTGATATTGCAACCCTGACCGCTGGCTTCGGCTACGGTGAAGGCCTGCTGACCACGAAGTTCGTGTTCGATGAAGGCTTTGATCCGGTTGACGTCAACGGTGATCCGCTTGAAGCACTGGCATTCGTTGTTGGCCTGTCGTTCGGTCTCAGCGAAACCACGACCTTCAACGCCATGTTCTCCTACACCGAAGCTCTTGAAGATCAGGCCGGCATCGAGGAAGAGCAGGTGTACAAGGTTCACGCCAACATCCTGTGGCAGCCTGTCAAGCAGATGCGCATGGGTTGGGAAGTCATCTGGGCCAAGTCTGAGTTCATA
>JBPCVV010000328.1:0-4151 GCA_051010195.1 Anderseniella sp.
CCGTTGGGCAGGTCTGCGAACACCAGATAGCCGATTATTGTTGCGACAGGTATTTCAAGATACTGCATAGGGGCAAGAGTTGCAGACGGCGCAAACCGCAGTGACCAGGTCATCAGCAGGTGTGCCAGCGTGCCGACAACGCCGATTGCCAGCAGTAACAACCCGATGCTCAGATCCGGGGCGACCAACTGTGTCTCAAGGACGCCGGTTGCCGCGGTCAATGCATAAATCGCGCACAGGATAACCGTGGCCATGCCACCACTCACCGCCTGCAGGCAAACCGGATCAACCTGTTTGGCGATTTGCCGGGTCACCAGCATGAATAGGGCAAAATCCACCGCCACCAGCAACGGCAGCAATGCCGGCACGCCGACTTCGGAAAAGCTTGGCTGTATCACAAGAAGCGTTCCCAGGAACCCGACTGCGCACGCGGCAAGCCTGCGGCCGCCGACTTCCTCATGCAGCACGAACCTGCCCAACAACAGCATGATAAACGGCATGACAAAGGCAATCGCCACGGCATCGGCCAAGGGGAGAAACTGCAGAGACAGGAACATCGCTCCGACCCCGACAATGTGAAGGATGGTGCGGGCAACAGTCAGCCAGGCCACGCGCGTTGACATGTTGAAGCTTCGCCCGCTCAGCACGATGAGCGGCACAAGCAGAACGGCCTGCAGGCCGAAACGCACAATCAGCAGTTGCAGCAGCGGAATGGTTCCGCCCAGCAGTTTGGCAATTGAATCCCCGACGGGAGCCAATACGCAAAACCCCAGCATTAACAGAATCCCGAGCACGGGCCGGTCAGCAGTCATCCGCCACTCATAAGCGAAGCGTATGTATTCAGCAATTGGGCCGGTACGTGAAATCTGTACCTGCCCGGATTGGGGCGACCAGATGGCCAACGCACACCTTTCTGTCACAAACTCTGATGACATCTGGTTGTTTTGGCGCTAACGTGGGTCCAATTTTGTGACGATACAGGTCCAGAGGGGTCCAATTGCAATGCGAGACTGGCTTCTCCAAATCAAGCGCGGCGAATACGCCAGCCTGCAAACACAGATCAGGGAAGCCTTCGTGTCGGCCATTCTGGACGGCCAACTGGGCCGCGATGAACCGGTTCCTTCGACCCGGAAAATGGCAAAAGTGCTCGGTGTTTCAAGAAACACCGTCATGCTGGCCTATCAGGGCCTGCTGGATGACGGTTACCTTGTGGCCCGGGAGCGGTCGGGATACTACGTCTCCGACAAGGCGATACCGCAACAGGCCGCCCGGCCGACACCGACCCAGCGCAGTGGCGCGTCGGACCATGACGCACCAGACTGGAGCGCCAGGTTCGCCCGCACGCCGGCCAAGCTGGAAAATATCGCCAAACCGCTGGACTGGTCCAGTTACAAGTATCCGTTCATCTACGGCCAGGTGGACCATAACCTGTTCCCGATCGCCGAATGGCGTGAGTGCGCGCGCCAGACCCTCGGCAAGCGTTGGTTCAACGCCTGGACTGATGACCACGGCGCGCACGATGATCCCCTGCTGGTGGAACAGATCAGGCGGCGTATCCTGCCGCGGCGCGGCATCATGGCCGGCGAAAACGAGATCCTGGTAACACTGGGCGCGCAGCACGCGCTCTACATGATTTCAAGCCTGCTGGCCAAACCACAAACCAAGGTGGTGGTTGAAAACCCCGGCTTTCCCGACGCGCGCAACATCTTCTCGCTGCACACGAACGACATCGACCTGCAGGAGGTGGACGCCCAGGGTATTGTGCCCGACAACATCCCGGATGAGGCAGAAATGGTGTTCGTGACGCCCAGCCATCAGGCTCCCACGACCGTCACGATGCCGCTGTCGCGCCGCCTGGAACTGATCGAAAAAGCCCGCAAGAATGACTTTCTCATTATCGAAGACGACCACGAGTTCGAGACCAACTATGTCAACGAGCCCTGCCCGTCGCTCAAGTCGCTGGATGATGACGGTCACGTGATCTATATCGGTTCGCTGTCCAAGTCGGTTTTTCACGGGCTCAGACTGGGTTTCCTGGTGGCGCCGAAGGCGTTCATCGATGAAGCCCGCGCGCTGCGCCGCCTGATGGTCCGCCATCCGCCCAACAACAATCAGCGCACCGCTGCCCTGTTCCTGTCGCTGGGCCATCATGACACGCTGATACGCCGGCTCCACCGGGCCTACCGGGCGCGCTGGGAGATCATGGCGTCTGCCCTGCAGGAACACTTGCCCAACTCGACCAAGGTGCCGAGTTTCGGCGGCACGAGTTTCTGGGTGCAAGGCCCCAAGGAACTGGATTCAGAGCGGCTTGCGCTTGCCGGGCGCGAACACGGCTTGCTGATCGAACCTGGACGCATCTTCTTTGGAACCCCGAATCCGCCGCGCAATTATTTCCGCCTCGGGTTCTCCTCCATCGATGAGGCGCGTATCGAGCCCGGCATCGAGCTGTTGTCAAACCTGATTGACCAGGATCTCGACCTGGGCCAGGCCGCTGCGGAGTAAGAGCCCATGACTGTTGATTTCTCAAAAGGCGCTGCCTGGCTGGACGGCAAGATCGTGCCGGTATCCGATGCGAAGATTTCGGTGCTCGACTGGGGTTTTACCCGGTCTGACTGCACCTACGATGTTGCGTCGGTTCGCAATGGTGCCTTCTTCCGGCTTGACGATTACCTGGCCAGATTTCAGGAATCGCTCGCCAAGGTGCGCATTGAAGTACCCCAAAAAACCGAGGAAATGCGCGAAATCGTTCACGCTATCGTTGCCCGATCGGGTTTGCGAGAATCCTATGTGGCGATGGTTGCAAACCGGGGGGTCCCTCTCATTCCCGGCACCCGCGATCCGCGCCAGTGCGGCAATCATTTCTTTGCCTGGTGCATTCCTTATGTACATGTCATCAAGCCGGAAATTGCAGCACGTGGCGCGCATCTTTTCGTGCCGCAGGATGTCCGTCGTATCCCGCCCGACAGCGTTGATCCGACAGCCAAGAACTATCATTGGGGCGACCTGACCCGGGGCCTGTTTGAAGCCCTTGATGCCGGTTTTGACACTGCGGTGCTGCTCGATCATCAGGGCAATGTCACCGAAGGTCCAGGCTTCAATGTGTTTTCATTGAAAGGCGACTGTGTTCGCACGCCGGACAGCGGCGTGCTCGAGGGCATCACCAGGAGGACGGTCCTGGAGTTGTGCAACGAACTGGGGCTGGAAACCGACGTGCTCCCGATTGCCCTGAGCGAGTTCATGGAATCCGATGAAGTGTTCACCGCCACGACAGGTGGCGGCGTGGCACCGGTCACGCGGATCAATGATCGGGTGTTTTCAAATGACGCGCCAGGACCGGTGACAAAGCGCATTTCGGATACGTATCTGTCCTGGTTTGACCGGCCGGAACATCGCCAGCCGGTCACTTATGTCTAGTCCAGCCGGCTGCTGAACTCAGGCGGCCTTGCTGCCGTCATTGGCATTGGCTGCCTTGAGGGCCTCGGTTGCCGTCTGCGCGACCTCTTCGACCTCCACTTCAACCTCGCGGACGAACTCCTCAACCGCCTCGTTGCCGGTCTCGGCCAGGCTGCGGGCATGGTCCATATAATCGCCCATGGCAGTTGAATAGAAGTCAGCCCACACGTCCATGATTTCCATGGGTGTCTTGCAGCCGGACAGCCGTTGCGGCATGGCAAAATCTTCCGACAGCCGCTGCTTCACGAAGGCTGCGTATTTGCCCTGACAACTGCTCAGGGTCCTGATCGCATCCGTACTGTAGCGACCGGCAAAATCCATGGCCGTCCGGGGCAGTTCACCGGCCGCATCAATGGCCGTTTTGGGTGCAGAGGAAGTAGTGGTTTTCTGTGTCATAAGGGCCTCCTAATGATTATATTTGAAACTCAAGCTGCCCCCCGGCTTAATAGAACCAAGAATAAGCAGCCTGACATGTCAATAAGATGACCGAGATCAAAGATACACGAAAAAATGTATTTGAGCCCTTCACAACCTCAAATAGAGACGTTTGACCGGCTTTGTGCGGTCAATCGCATCGTTTCGGATAGAAAGCGATCCGGTGCTCAGACTGGCAAACCGGTCCATGGTTTTATTGTCCTCAGGGCAAGCGAAGACTGAATGCGCGCGACCCCCGGCAGCCGGGTAATGGCCCGCCGGTG
>JBPCVV010000329.1:0-2935 GCA_051010195.1 Anderseniella sp.
GCGTCCTTGTACCACTTCGAATTCGGGTAGTTGTGCCCCAGCACCGCAGCCGCGGTCTGCGCCTCGGACCGGATCCCCAATTGCATATAGTTTTCCGTAAGTCTGTACAGGGCTTCAGGCGTATGGGTCGAAGTCTGGTACTTCTTGACCACTGTCTTGTAGCGGTTGATGGCTGCAAGGTACGAATTCTTGCGCTGATAATAACGTCCGACTTCCATCTCCTTGCCGGCCAGAATATCCCGCGCCAACGACGCCTTGCCGGCAGCATCTTGAGCATAGGATGTGTTGGGATACCGCCGCGCCACTTCCTCCAGCTCAGCCAGTGTCTTGCGGGCTGCAGTCGGATCGCGGCGGACATCATTGATCTGTTCATAGTGATTGAGCGCGATGAGATACTGCGCATAGGCAGCATCCTGGTGTCCGGGATGCAACTGGATAAACCGCTTGGCAGCGGCAATGGATTCAGGATGGGCACTGCGCCGGTACTGGGCATAAGACTGCATCAGGATGGACTTGGTCGCCCACTTCGAATACGGATGCTGGCGCTCCACTTCGGAAAACTTCTTGACCGCCGAGCGAAATTCCTCGTTGCGGACATCCTTGACGCCGGCATTGTATAATTTCGCGATGGGCGCACCGTCCGGGTCGTTACCAAGATCAGGCGGCACTGCATCACCGCTGCCGAACAGGCTGAAGCCTTGCGAAGAACTGGAATCGCCGTCATCGCCGCCGGGCAGATAATCGTTCAGATTGCCGCCGGCACATCCGGACAGCATAAGGCCCGCGGCGCAAAACATGCTGAGTGTCGTGATTCTGGACTTTGACGGCAACGCTCTACTCCGCAGAATTCCGGCTTGAATCGGCATTTTTCCGGCCCATGTTTCCTCAAGACTAACGCAAAAAGCATCACACAGCCAGCTTTGCTCGTCTGTAGTACATGTGCAATGGTTCAGCAACCGGGCGGAAATATGGCTGGCCCGGTGAAAGCCGAACCAGCACACAACAATGTCAGAACGTGCCTGAGATAGCGCTTAACTCAGTTGGATTGCCTGCGCAGAAACGCCGGAATTTCCAACTGGTCGTCATCAAGTGACGGATCAATGGCAGGCTGAAGCGGATGCACATTGCCCTGAGTTTTCGGGGCCGCCTCGGGGCGCTGCATCTGCGGCTCCTCCTTGGCCTTTTTCGGTGCCGGTGCCGGCTCTTCATCACGCTTTACGCCAAGTCCGACGCTTGCCAACCGCTCAAGCAGGCCCTTGCGCTTGGTTTGCGCAGCTTTTGCAACCTGTTGCAATTTTTCCGGACCAGCCGCCATCTGCTCACGCGCAATCGGCGGGAATTCCTCGCGTTCGGGTATTTGCGACCGCGATTTTGGCGCCGCCTCCGCCATGACCGGTCTCGGTGCGGGCGCAGTTTCCGGTGCAGCAGCCTCCTGAAGTTCTGCTGCGACTTCCATGTTTTCCTCTACCGCGTCTTCAACCTGGGGTTTTGCCGCTACCGGAGCCGGGACTACCGCCTTTGGCGCAGGTTGAGGAGCGGCATAGCCATAGCCGGCCTCGTCCTCTTCATCTTCTGCATCGATCCCCTCGCCGCTGCCCTGCAGGAACTCTTCTGCCAGGCCCGTTGCGACGACAGACACGCGCATGGTGCCTTCCAGTTTTTCGTCAAAGGTCGCACCCAGTATGATATTGGCTTCCGGATCGACTTCTTCACGAATCCGGGTGGCGGCCTCGTCCACCTCATACAATGTCAGGTCGGGACCACCCGATATGGAAATCAACAGCCCGCGCGCACCGCGCATGGACACATCATCAAGCAGCGGATTCGATATGGCGGCTTCGGCCGCTTCGATGGCACGTTTTTCCCCGGACGCCTCGCCGGTACCCATCATGGCTTTACCCATTTCGGACATGATGGCGCGAACGTCGGCAAAGTCGAGGTTGATCAGCCCGTCACGGGTCATCAGTTCGGTGATGGATGCAACACCGGAATAAAGCACTTCGTCCGCCATGGCGAAGGCGGCGGCGAAAGTTGTCTTCTCGTTGGCGACCCGGAACAGGTTCTGATTTGGAATGACAATGAGCGTGTCGACATGCTGGGTAAGCTGTTCGATACCGCGGTCGGCGGTCAGCATGCGGCGCTGGCCTTCGAAGTGGAACGGTTTGGTCACAACACCAACCGTCAGGATGCCTTGCTCCTTTGCCGCCCGCGCAATCACCGGCGCTGCGCCGGTACCGGTACCACCGCCCATGCCGGCAGTGATGAACACCATGTGCGCGCCGGCCAAATGATCCAGTATTTCCGGCAGCGCCTCTTCGGCTGCACCGGCCCCAATCTGCGGCTGCGAACCTGCACCGAGACCTTGCGTCAGGTCGGTGCCCATCTGGATGCGGCGTTCAGCAGAACTCTGCAGAATGGCCTGTGCATCGGTATTTGCAACAACGAATTCGACCCCTTCAAGACTCGACTCGATCATGTTGTTGACGGCATTGCCCCCTGCGCCACCTACGCCAAAAACGGTAATACGCGGTTTTAACTCCGTAGAGTCAGGTACAGTTAACTTGATAGGCATGGCTTTGCATCCAATTGATATCCCCTGGGGGTGTCATTTTGGTTTCCAAATCACTAATAAATGGTTAACGCGACCTTACTGCAGTGCAGAAAATTGCAATAAACCGGCGCATCGCATTTACGAAAGTTAACGGCTGGCCAACGCTGTCTGGCACCAATGTGGTACCACAAGATTGTCGAATCTGAGGGTATGGGGCCAGTGAGATTGGGCATATATGCCGCAAAATGGACGTGAGGATTATCCCCGTTCACTTTTCGGTAGTTTCTGTCATGCTCAGGGTCCGGACCCCTTAATCTTATGCAATTCTGTTTGAACGAAAACATTCGAATGATGGTCAAAATGCGCAAGGCAAAGCTTTGTGCC
>JBPCVV010000330.1:0-11814 GCA_051010195.1 Anderseniella sp.
CCCATGAAATCCACATCGGATTGCAGCTTCACCGCCCAGCCGAGGCCTGCCTCGAACGGCGTGTCGTTAGGGGTGATATCGGAACTCCAGGCGCGATAACCCTTCTCCAGCCGCAGCGATTCAATGGCGCGATAACCGACCGGGCGCACGCCATGTTCGGCACCTGCCGCCATCAGCGCATCAAACACCTCGCCAGTTGCCGCGATCGGAACATGCAGTTCCCAGCCCAGTTCACCCACATAGGTGACGCGCAAGGCACGCACGGAATGCCCGGCAACCTCGATCTCGCGGACATGGCCAAACGGGAATGCCTCATTTGATACATCGTGACCGGTAACCGCCGCCAACACATCACGGGCACGCGGCCCCATGAGCGACAGTGTCCCCCACTCCTCGGTGACATCGATGAGCGTGGCGTCGCAGCCATCCGGCATATGATCCTGGATCCAGGATGCATCGTGGGTGCGGAACCCGGTGCCGGTGACAATGTAGAAATGGTCCGCGGCCAATTGCGCGACGGTCAGGTCGCACTCAATGCCACCGCGAGAATTCAGCATCTGCGTGTACGTCAGCCGGCCCGGCCCCCGGGTGACATTATTGGAGCAGATCCAGTCCAGCGCCGCGGCAGCACCAGGGCCTGACAATTCATACTTGGCAAAAGAGGACTGGTCGAATATCCCGGCATTTTCACGCACCAGACGGTGTTCTTCTGCGACCGGCTGAAACCAGTTCTGGTGACCCATGGAGTAGTTATCGCACTGCTCCACACCGTCGGGCGCAAACCAGTTGGGACGCTCCCATCCAAGCTTGGATCCGAACACGGCCCGATACTGTTTCAGGCGCTCATACAAGGGTGAGATGATGCGCGGGCGACCGGATGAATACTCCTCATGGGGAAAACCGATTGTGTAATGCTTGCCATAGGCTTCCAGCGTGCGCTCGCACACCCAGTCGCGGTCTTCGTGCAGACCGGAGAAGCGGCGGATATCCACCACCCACAGGTCCATCGGCGCTTCACCGGACACAACCCATTGTGCCAGTACCCAGCCTGCACCGCCGCCCGACGCAATGCCGAACGCATTGAAGCCAGCGCCGACGAACATGTTGCTGCATTCCGGCGCTGATCCCAAAACGAAATTACCGTCGGGCGTGAAACTCTCCGGTCCGTTGATCATCTGTTTGATGCCGGCGGTTTCAAGCGCAGGCATGCGCGCCACGGCCTGCTCCAGGTGCTGTTCAAAATGTTCCCAATCGTCATCGAACAACTGGAACTGGAAATCATCCGGCACGGCTCCCGTAGTCCAGGCAATCGGATTGTGTTCATACCCGCCCATGACCAGGCCGCCGACTTCCTCTTTGTAGTAGGTAAAGCGGTCGGGATCGCGGATCGTGGCGGCATCAGTTGCAAGGCCGTCGATCTTTTCGGTGATGATGTACTGGTGTTTGACCGGCTGCAGCGGCACATTGATGCCTGCCATGGCGCCGATCTGCCGGGCCCATTGACCGCCGCAGTCGACCACTTTCTCGCACTGGATGGTGCCGTCGGTTGTTTCAACGGCGGTGATACGGTCACCGTCCATGCGGAACCCGGTGACCCGCACGCCCTCGATCAGGTTTGCGCCGTGCATGCGCGCGCCCTTGGCCAGCGACTGGGTAATGTCGGAAGGGCTGGCTTGGCCGTCGGTCGGCAGCCAGCTTGCACCGACCAGGTCATCAACCTGCATCAGCGGCCACAACTTCTTGACCTCTTCCGGCGAGATCAGGTGCATCTCCATGCCGAAACTGCCGGCAGTGGTTGCCAGCCGCTTGTACTCGATCCAGCGGTCTTCATTGCAGGCAAGCCGCAGGCACCCTGTCATCTTCCAGCCGGTCTCCAGTCCGGTTTCTTCTTTCAGGTTCTTGTATAGGTCGACCGAGTATTTCAACACCTGGGTGATCGAGGCCGAGGACCGCAGTTGGCCGACCAGTCCGGCGGCATGCCAGGTCGAGCCCGACGTCAGCTGGCCCTGTTCAAGCAGCACCACGTCGGCCTTGTGGTCGCGGGCAAGATGATAGGCGGTCGAGCAGCCGATAATGCCGCCGCCGATAACCACGATCTCAGCATGTGTCGGAACCGGCATTTACCGTCAGACCTTTCCGTAAGCCGTCTGGTAAGCGACCAAACTGCGCCCCAGCCGTTCGAGATTTTCGGTTGTGTAGGCAACATAGTCGACGCCTGGCGCATTCAGGTGAAGTTCGGACACCATGCTCCACATGGCCTCGCGCAACAGCGATGCACACTGCATGGCGGCATGGCTCTGCATAAGCGCCGCATCCGGCATCCGGCCCAGATAGCGGGTCAGGAATTCTTCCGTCTGGTCGTGATCGAAGCCCGCATTGGAGGTTGCGCCGGCAAGATCGAACATGGCCGTGCCGAAGCCTGCATATTCGAAATCGATCAGCCACAGACGTGACCCGTCATGGATGAAGTTGGCGGGCAGGAGATCATGATGCCCGTACACAATCGGCATCGGCGCCTGCACCTTTTCCAGCGCCTCTGCAAGCTCCAGATACCGGGGCAGCTTGCCGCTCATCCGGCTTTTTCCCGCCGCCAGCGTCTTGGCATAATCGCGGATGACGTGGAACACCCAAAAGATGAACCCTGCGCCACTTACATGTGGCGCCATGGTCTCGTGGAACCGGCGCAGGAGCTGTGCAATGTCTTCCGCATTGTCGCGGACGTCTGCCTCTTCATAAGTCTTGCCGTCGATGAAGCGAGACACCATTACGCCGGGCTCTGCATGCACAAGTTCAGGCGCAAATCCTGCTGCATGAGCGGCGCGCGTGGCCATGACTTCGCGGTCTCGATAGACATGATGAAACGGGAAGTCCTTGCCGAAGCGCACGACGCAGCGCTGGCCGGCATCGGACACCACGAAACTCTCATTGCTCAAGCCGCCGTGCAGGGGAGCAATCTCAATGCTGCCCTGCCAAATGGGCAGTGCCTTGATCCGAGTTTCCGGTGATGTGGATTTTGTCATGGGATCAACCAAGTCTGGCGCGGGTGCGCGCGCTCCAGGCGTTAAACAGACGGTCAGCAATGATACCGATGAAGGCAATCGCCAGGCCGGCGACAATACCGCGGCCGGCATCAGCCTTGGACAGCGCGATGAAGACCTCCTGCCCGAGGTCACGGGTGCCGATCATGGCGCAGATGATGATCATGGCCAGCGCCATCAAGATGGTCTGGTTGATGCCCAGCATGATTTCCGGCAGGGCGACCGGCAACTGGACCCGGAAGAAGGTCTGCCGCCTGGTGCATCCCGACACCTTGGCTGCCTCTATCAGTGACGTGGGCACTTGCCGGATGCCGTGATTGGTATAGCGGATGGCAGGCACGACGGCGAAGGCGACGGTTGCAATCATCGCCGTCACGTCACCAATGCGGAACAGCATCACCACCGGAATGATAAAACAGAATGACGGCATGGTCTGCAGCGTGTCGATGATCGGGGTCAGGAAGCGTTCAAACCTGTCGCTTCGTGAAGCCATCAATCCCAGCGGAATACCAAGAAGGCAAGCGACGAATGCCGAGATACCGCACAGGTACACGGTCGCCATTGTCTTCTCCCACAAACCAGTGGCCGCGCAGAATGCCGTCAACGCGGCGACCGTTGCGGCCAATCGCCAGCCGCCGAGCTGAAAGCCCGCCAGCCCCAGCAGAAATACTGCTCCGAGCCACGGAAAGCCCTCACAGAAGGCGCGCAACGGATTCAAAACGTAGAGAATGAGGGTCACGCGGAAGGCCTCGATAACGTCAAACCAGTTGATCGTCACCCATGTCACGGCATCTTTCCAGGCGCGCGCGGTGGAAATGGTGATCTCGGCAGGTACCTTGGCAAATGCCGGAACTGAGAGCGACAGGACCGTGGTCACCATCAGCGCGGCAATAGTAAGGACCAGGTTCGGATAACGCTGGTAGAAGCTGCGCACTTCATCGTCCTGGTGTACATGACCGCGGGCCTGTTTGGCCGCCATGGCCTGGCTCAAGCGGTCGAGCGCAATGGCAATGGCAACAATGGCCAGGCCTGCCTCCATGGCATTGCCAACCTTGAGCGCGCGCAGGGCCAGAAGCACGTCATAGCCCAGGCCCCCTGCCCCGATCATCGAGGAAATAATCACCATGTTGAGCGCCAGCATGATGACCTGGTTTACCCCGACCATAAGCGTTGGCCGGGCCGACGGCAGTTGAACACGCCACAGTTTCTGGCGCGTCGTGCATCCGGCCATTTCGCTGAAATCAGAGATTTCCGACGGTATGCGCGACAGGCCGAGCATGGTCGCACGCACCATGGGCGGTGTCGCGAAAATGGCGGTTGCCATCATTGCCGACACTGGTGAGTTGCCGAACAGCAGCAGCATCGGGATCAGGTAGGCAAAGGTCGGCATGGTCTGCATCAGGTCGAGCGCCGGCGACACCATGAACCGTTCCGCCCACGGCTTGCGCCAGGCCCAGATACCTACGAAGAGGCCAGTCACGATGCAAAACGGAACGGCGATGGCGATCAGGCCAAGTGTGAGCATGGAACTGGTCCACTTGCCGAACAGCGCCACGTACAGGAAACAGGCGCCTGTCAGCAAACCCAGCCTGAACCCACCGGCGGCCCTGCCGGCAAGGAAGGCGACGATAACAACACCGACCCACGACAGCCGCGGCAATGTCCAGCTTTCAGCGCCATGACCGAACTTGAAGCCTTTGGCCAACAGATCCAGTGCAAAGCTGAGCGGTACATCCAGAATAGCCGTAATGGACCTGGTGAACCAGGTCAGGTTCTGCCTCAGCCAGGCCATGATGGCACTGATCCAGTCGGCAAACGGTATGACCCGGCTGGCGGGATAGTCAACAGCGGACGGAAACATCTCGCGACCAAGGTGCAGCAACAGCACAGCCGCCAGCGCTGCCGCCCAGATCAGCGGCCATCCACCAATGCCCCGGCCATCTCCGCGATGAATGCTCTCGGTGACGGTACTCACGGGCTGGCTGTACTCCGGTCAATGCCCGCCAGCAGGTCTATGACGGCCTGAGGGTGGATTTCGCCAATGGGTTTGCCGGACCCGTTGACCACGGAAAACGGCTTGCCGGCCAACACGATCTCGGCTGAAAAACTCGACACCTTGGCATCAGGAGCGACAGTGCCCGCACACTTGGCCCGGCCCGGCTTCTGCATCAGGCTTCTGGCTGACATCACCTTGGCGCGTTGCACATCGCGAGTGAACTCGGCCACGTAATCGGTTGCCGGACTGGTGACCAGTTGTTCCGGCGTCCCGACCTGTATGATCTCGCCGTCTTTCATGATGGCGATGCGGTCTGCCAGCCGGATGGCTTCGTCAAAATCATGGGTGATGAACACGATGGTCTTCTTCAGCACACCCTGCAGGCGGATAAGCTCGTCCTGCATCTCGCGCCTGATCAACGGATCGAGTGCCGAAAACGGTTCATCCAGGAACCAGATTTCCGGGTTGGTTGCAAGTGAGCGGGCAATGCCGACACGCTGCTGCTGGCCGCCGGAGAGTTCGCGCGGGTAGAAATGTTCGCGCCCGGTCAGGCCGACAAGATCAACCATTTCACGCGCGCGGGCCTCGCGCTTTTGCCGGTCCATGCCCTGGATCGACAATGGAAAGGCGATATTGTTGAGCACCGACAAATGGGGCAGCAGAGCAAAGTGCTGGAACACCATGCCCATGCGGTGCCGGCGCAGTTCTATGAGCTCTTCGGTGGAAATCGACAGCAGGTCCTTGCCTTCGAATTCAACCGTGCCGTAAGTCGGTTCGATCAGCCGCGACATGCAGCGTACCAGGGTGGACTTGCCGGAGCCCGACAGGCCCATGATGATAAAAATTTCGCCCTGCCTGACCTCCAAATCGGCGCTGCGAACCGCCCCGATCAGGTTGGCGGACGCCAGGTCCGACGCACTGGCACTGCCGCCGTGCTGGGAAATGAAGTCGTCGGCACCACTACCAAAAACCTTCCAGACATTGCGGCACGCCAGTTTCACCGGGCGATGGGTATCTCCATTGGAAGCTGTATTCCCCTGCCGGTCTGGAGAATGACGTGCCATGCGTGTGGTATCCCGTGTTGCCGTCTGGACATGATGTCCGACCCGACCCGGCGCGTAGTCACCGGGTCGGGCCGGGTTTTTCAGCTAATTACCGTTACTCGGCCCATGCCTTCCACTTGGCTTCGTTGGCGTCGGCCCAGGCGGCTGCGACTTCCTCGATGGACTTGCCGTCAAGATCGACCTCGCCGCTCATGGCGTTGAGTTCATCGGAAGACACCTGATAGCTCTTGGCAACCTTGTAGGCGACCGGCCACTTGTCCTTCATGCCGGCCCAGGCATATTTCCAGATGTCACCGAACGGCTTGCCGCAGTCGTGCGCCATATCCGGATTGCTTCCCCATTTCGGGTCGCTGTAGCATTCGGCGGTATATTCAGGAAACTCGACCCATTCGCCCTTGTATTTTGCTGGCGCCCAGTGTGGTGAATAGACCCACAGCATGATCGGTGCCTTGCGCTGATAAGCCGATTCAAGTTCGGCAAACATGGCGCCGTCGGTACCAGCGTGAACCACGGTGAACGGCAGCCCGAGTGAAACGACACGTTCGTCGTCAAAGCCTTCCCAGGTTACCGGACCACCCAGATACCGGCCTTTCGGCGCGGTCTCAGGGGTCGAGAACGCTTCAGCACACTTGGGGTCTTTCAATGCTTCCCAGTTGGGCAGCCCGGGACATTTCTCCTTCATGTACTCCGGATACCACCATTCTTCCTTGGCCTTGGGGCCGAGCGCGCCAAGGCGTTCGGTCTTGCCGGCCGCGTCGGCTGCCTTCATGGCCTCGCCTGCTGTTGTATCCCAGTATTCCATGCCAATTGTCAGGTCGCCATTGGTCAGGCCAGTTGACAGGCTCGACAGGTAATCGCCGGTTGGATATTCGACCGTGTATCCCAGTCTCTCCAGCACGGTGCCGAGAATCTTGGCGTTCAGATTCACACTGGTCCAGTCGAACAGGACAATCTTGATCGGATCATTGGATTCCGGTGCAGCTGCCTGAACCTGGATGCTTGAGGTTGCCAAGGCAACCGCTAACAAAGAAGACGCCAGTGCGCCGCGAACAGTTTTCGCCATACTCATATTTAGACTTCCTCTCACCTGACAAGCACCGCCAACCCATGCAAGCGGCCACTGTCATTATGTCGACCCGATGAAGTCTGGAACTGCTCAGCAAGCTGAGTCAAATGTTTCTTCACTGTGTGGAATGATTCTTTACTTTCAGTGCCCTGTGCAAGGCAGCGGCCTGAAATTCCGGCAACTCATGTGCAGCCCACCTTGACCACGACACCCCGGCTCGGAATTGTCGCGACCTCTCCAGGCATCGACACATATGGAGCGGTCTGCTCGACAAGGGCTACCTTACCGCTGTCCTGCAGATCAGATACATGGGCGGCAAAAGCCTCCGACCACAAGGTTTCCTTGACTGTCAGCACTATCACACCGCCGGGCTGGCAAATGCGGATCAATTCATCGATGCCGTGTGCGCCGACATGGCCGGTGGTAAACACGCCGGCTGAAATGACGCCTGCAAAGGCGTTGTCCGCGAACGGCAGCTTGCCGCCGAGCGCCAGTTGATGAAGCTTGCTGTAGATTTGCTTTTTACGAGCGATGGCGAGCATGCCTTCGGAGATGTCGAGCGCCTCGACGCGCGGATAGCCCAAGATGGCGAGCCATTCGCCAACCAGTCCGGTGCCGGCTCCGGCGTCAAGAAGCGGTTCTGCTCCACGTGGCAGGTGGCGGGACAGCAGTGCCAGGCAGATTGCCGGGTGGCGATAACCTGCGGCCGCCATGTCGGCATCATAAGTGTCCGCCCAGCTATTGTAGTGACCGGCTATTTCCTCGGGCTGTTTGGCGTCATATACGGCACCGAGATGGCCTTGATGCTTCGAGTTGGTCATCGACGCTCCATGGGATTTGCGCATTTCACGAGCCATGATACTCAAGAGTTGCTGACAGTAAACCACCACCGCGAAGGATAGCCTGATGACCGACGACCTGAGTGAAGCCCGGACCGCCATGGCGGGTCTCGAGATACTGAAAGACTACTCAGGCCCGATTGAGCGGCTGGGCGGGTTGACCAATCTTGTCTACCGTGTCGGTACACACTGTCTGCGGGTACCAGGCAGGGGAACGGAAGAGTATATCGACCGGGCCAATGAGGCGGTTGCAGCCAAACAAGCTGCCAAGGCCGGTGTTTCGCCGGAGGTGCTGTATGCCGATGCGGACAGCGGGCTGATGGTCACCACGTTCATAGACGGCACCCACACCATGAGCCCGGATGCGTTCCGCTCGCGCGACGGCGCCCCGGCACGGGCCGGCGCAGCCTTCCACAAACTCCATAGGTCAGGCGCAGTGTTTCCGTTTCGCTTCGATCTGTTCGAAATGATTGATGACTATCTCGGCATCCTGTCCACCAAGGACGTGGCCCTGCCGGACGGTTACCATGATGTGGTTGCCGAAGCGGAAACCGTACGGGCGGCGCTGACGGCTCATCCGGCGGTGCTGGCGCCCTGTCATTGCGACCCGCTGTGCGAGAACTTCCTCGATACCGAGGAACGCATGTGGATCGTGGACTGGGAATACTCCGGCATGAATGATCCGATGTGGGATCTGGGAGATCTGTCCGTTGAAGGCGAGTTTAACTCCGCCCAGGACGATGCAATGATGAAAGCCTATTTCGGCCGCACTCCGACCCCGGCCGAACACGGCCGCGTCGTGATCTACAAAGCCATGTGCGACCTGTTGTGGACACTGTGGGGCCTGATCCAGCTGGCCAATGACAATCCGGCAGACGATTTTCGCGCTTATGCGGACGGCCGCTTCGCGCGCTGCAAGGCACTGATGGCCGACCCGGCTTTTGCCGGCCATGTGGCAGCGGTCAAGGCCGGGTGATGTTTGGCGGGCCGCGGACCGGAAACTAGATCCCAAGCTTTGCCAACGCAGCTTTCGCGCGCGCGCGAGTATCTTCTTTCGTAAACTGGAACGCCTTGAAGAAATCGGCCTGACAATAGGTCGGGTTCGACCGGCGGATCCGGGCGGCTCCGGCCATGGCACGCTCGGTGTTGCCCGCCAGTTGATGGGCCAGTGCTGCGATGGTGTGGATATGTATATGTGCATTGGGTGCCTTGGTGGCCCGCTCGGCCCAGTCAACCGCCGCTTCATAGTCACCGCGCACAATATGTGACATGGCGCGGGTTGCCAGCATGGCGTAATTGAGCGGATCGATGGGGCTCAGCGATATCGCCTTCATGATGTTGTGCTGGCTGTACTGTCCGTCGCCCATCAAGGCGCCGAGCAGAGCCCGATTGTAGATGGCGAACGCGTAGTTCGGACTGAGTTCCACACTTCTTTCAAGCCAGGGCACACCGGCGTCCAGATCGCCGGACAGCCATTGCGACCGGCCCATCATCAGGTTCACGAACGGATCAAAAGGATCAAGGTGAAGTCCCTTCTCGGCGTACAGCCGCGCCAGTTTTCTCTGCTCGTCATGGTCTCCGGCGTGTCCGAGGAACGCGTTCTGGAAGTGGGTGAAGGACAACCCCGCATGGGCGCGGGCAAAGCCCTGGTCAGCCGTAACGGCGCGGTCGAACATGCGTGCGGCAATGGCATTGTCGTGCTGGTTGAAGCGGTACATGTGCCACAGGCCGCGATGATAGGCCGACCACGCGTCCAGGTTTTCCGTCGGCAGCTTGGCTGCCTCGATGGCTTCCTTGACCTGTATGCGGGTTTCAATGGCGGTGACGATGCTGGCCGAAATGGTCGAGCGCAATTGCAACAGGTCGTCCATGGAGCTTTCGAACCGATCCGCCCACACTGTCTGACCGTCAGGCGCATGGGACAGCTCGACCGTCACGATGCTGGTGCGGTCACGAAAAGCGATGGTCCCGGTCAGCACGTAGCGCGCGCCCAGTATCCTGCCGGCCTCGGCAATATCGACACCTTGATCGCGGAATCTGAACGTCGAGCCACGGGCAATGACGAACAGCCAGTGCAGCCGCGACAGCTCCAGTATGACTTCCTGGGAGACAGCGTCGCCCAAAGTGCCGAAGCGTTCATCGGGGGTCAGCACTTGCAGCGGAAGCACGGCGATCGACGGGGGCCCGCCGGTTGCAGCCACTCCGGAACCGCCAGCCTGCTGAGTTGCTGCGGCCATATCGTGGTCCGTGCGGGCGGGTCCTGCAGCGGGTATCGTGTCTGTGGCTTTGACGTCACCGACAAAACGGAAGCCACGGCCATGCACGGTGCGGATCAGTTTCTGCGCCTTGCCGTCATCGCCGATGGCCTGGCGGGCCATACGGATGCGGCTGTTGACCACCGCCTCCGAGACGACCCGGCCGCCCCAGACATGCAGGTTGATTTCGTCCTTGGTCACCAGCCTGGCGTGGTTGGAGACGATCAGTTCGAGCAATGCAAACACCTGCGGCTCGACCTTGCGTGGCGCACCGTCTGACCGCAGTTCAAAGCGATCGGTGTCCAGCTCGAATTTTTCAAACCGGTAAATCACGTTGTCTGCCGCCGTCTCTGCTCCCCCGCCGGACACAAAACACTCAAACCACCACTCCAAAAAATGCGCCTGGATCAGCCCTCTGCACGATTATGCATGATTTCTGCAGATTTTCTAAACCCCGTCTGCAAGCGTCGATACGGTTTTTCAATCAGGGTGAGCTTCGACAGGCAGGACGTCTCTTGAACTGGTTCACGGGATTTCTGCCCCGGCCGGCATGGTGCCAGCCGGACAGCGAAGAGGAAATCGCGATGACACAGACGACCCAACCGGACTTTAACGCAATCAAGACCAAGCAGAACGCCGCCTGGTCTTCCGGCGACTATGCGATTGTCGGCACGACGCTTCAGATTGTGGGCGAGAACCTTGCCGAGGCGATGGACCTGCGTTCAGGCCACAAGGTGCTTGATGTTGCGGCCGGCAACGGCAATTTCACGCTGGCCGCGGCGCGCAGGTGGGCAAATGTCACCTCCACCGATTATGTTCCGACCTTGTTGGAACGCGGCAAACAACGGGCGGACACGGAACGCCTTGATGTGAATTTCCAGGTCGCCGATGCCGAAGACCTGCCGTTTGCGGATGCAAGCTTTGATGCGGTTGCCTCAACCTTCGGGGTGATGTTCACGCCCGACCAGGACAAGGCTGCGGCTGAAATGCTCAGGGTGTGCAGGAGCGGCGGCAAGATCGGCTTGGCCAACTGGACACCGGACGGTTTCATCGGCGCGCTGTTCAAGGTCATTGGCCGCTACATGCCGCCGCCTGCAGGCGTGCAGTCGCCGTCCCTGTGGGGCACCAAATCCCGGCTTGAAGAGCTGTTCGGCAATGCCGGTTCGGATATAAAGATTACTGAGCGGGATTTCGCCTTCCGGTACCGCTCGCCTGATCACTGGCTGGAAATCTTCCGCGATTTTTACGGACCCACCCACAAGGCTTTCGGTGCGCTGGATGCCGATGCGCGTGCATCACTGAGCGAAGACCTGCTTGACCTGATTGCCCGCAACAATGTGGCCGATGACGGCACCATGGTGGTCCCGTCGGCCTATCTGGAAGTGGTGGTGACCCGGCGCTAGAGAATCTCTGCCCGGTCAGAAACCAGACTAGGGTCAGGACCCATTAATCTTATACAATTCTGTTTGAAAGAAATCATTCGAATGATGGTGAAAAAGCGCAAGGCAAGGCTTTGTGCCTTGTCGAGCATTTTTCGCCGTCAGGCGGGTGTTTTC